>CADBNR010000001.1 GCA_902796035.1 uncultured Bacteroidales bacterium
ATGTCATTGTTCTCCTTGCGGTTCCCGTGGTGTTGCCCCCGAAACGCGAATGCAAAATTAGTACGTTTTTCAGCCCTTGTCAAGTCCCTACACGATATTTTTTCAAATTTCCTTTACTTATCCGTTTAATTCGTTGACTCTCAATCGAATTAATAAATGTTAATTTATATGTAATTATATTAATTTCAGGCAACAATTTTATAGATTGATAAGTTCATTCGGCTGTCGAGAAGCCGACGGAGATCATTTTTAACACTAAATACGATGTTGGGCACTCAAATTTTAATCAGGGTAACAGCCATCCAGTGCTTTCTTGAAGTATTTATATCAGCATATACATATATATGATCGCCGATCAACACATTATATTCAATCCATACATTATATATTATATATGGAGATCGGATAGGTGTAGATAAAAAAATGACGGATGGTATTGCAAATGTAAACCAAGAGTATTAATTTTGCGTTGTAATGGAAAGCGAGGGAGCAAGAGAGCTTCCTTAAGAATGAGAAATATCAGAAACGGGAGTCACGCCCAGGTGCATCGAGATTCAAGAGGGTCTGGCGGATGCTAAAGTGCGGACACCGAGTCAAGATATCCCACATCAAAGCAAATTGGGAAACTCATCAAATTTATCAGAAATGCCGAGACAAGCTTATCAATTAATGGCGGGCCCCGCGCCGCAAGGCGTTGACTCCCCGAGTCACAAGGCGGATTACAAAGATTGAGGGCACTCAAATCCTGTCGTTCGGAGTTTCGTCACATTCCTTTGGTGTGGATCTTTTAAGCCGGCAGACTTTCAAATGTCTGCCGGTTTTTTAATTTCATATATAGTATAACCCAAAGCATAAACCTACACTAAGAATATGAAAAGCGTAAAGGAATCATTGCTGGACCGCACCAGCATCCGTCGCTACGAGCGCGAGCCGATACCTGCGGAGACCATGGAATTCATCCGCGCAGCCGTGCGCAACACCCCCACCAGCTACAACGGCCAGCAATTCTCCGTAATAGAGATAGACGACCAACCCCTGAAGGAGGAACTGTACGCCATCACCAACCAGAAACAGCTCAAGACGTGCAACCGTCTGCTGATATTCTGCTCGGATTACAACAAGATCTCGATGCTGGCACAGCACAAGGGAGTGGAGATGCCGGCGTTCTACGACACGATGGACGGCGTGACCATCGGCATCATCGACGCCTCGCTGGCCATGATGAGCGCCGTAGTTGCCGCCGAGGCATGCGGACTGGGATGCAACTGCATCGGCTACCTCCGCACCGCCGACCCAAAACGCATCGCCGAGCTGCTGCAACTGCCCAAGGGCGTGTTCGTGGTATGCGGTCTGGCACTCGGAATCCCGCGCGAACAGCCCGACCTCAAGCCCAAACAGCCCGAGAGCCTGGTGTTCCACCACAACCATTACCGCCACGACGACGAGCATATAATCGAAGAGCTTGCCGCATACGACAAGACCGTGACGGAATACAACCGGACCCGCGCCGGAGGCACCACGACCAACGACTGGTGCAAGCATATCATAGAATATTACGACCACGCCATGAATTACCGAATCCTGCAATACCTTAAGGATCAGGGATATGACGTGAAATATTGACGATAAGAAAAATTTCAACGCAAAAAAGTGAAAAAAATTTTGCGTCCGATTAAACTAAACGCACAATTTTTACGTCTATATAGTAGGTAATTGTCGCAGACATTGCCTAAATAGTAGAACAATGCTAAAGCGACAAAACGGGATGAAGGCCGAGGCCTTGCATCCCGTTTTATTTTTATCCATGAAATGTTGCAGGATTCGGATTCCAAATTTCCGACCGTTACTCGGGATTCTCGCCTAACAGGTCAGGTCTGAGGCGCCTGGTGCGTTCCAACGCCATGTCATAACGCCATTGCGCAATCTTGGCCTCATGACCCGACAGCAGAATCTCGGGTACTTCCCACCCCTTATAGACCGCCGGCCTCGAATACACGGGAGGCGCCAGCAGATTGTCCTGGAATGAATCGGACAGGGCCGACTGCTCGTCGCCGATCACGCCGGGAATAATGCGCACCACCGCGTCGGCTATCACGGCCGCCGGCAGCTCGCCGCCCGTCAGCACATAGTCGCCGATGGATATTTCCTTTGTAATCAGATGTTCGCGCACGCGCCAGTCCACCCCCTTGTAATGGCCGCAGAGTATGATGATGTTCTGCAGTAGCGACAGTTGGTTGGCCATTGGCTGGTCAAACTGCTCGCCGTCGGGTGTGGTGAATATCACCTCGTCGTAGTCGCGCTGAGCCTTCAGCTCCGAGATACAGGCGTCTATCGGCTGTATCTGCATCACCATGCCTGCCTCGCCGCCGAACGGATAATCGTCCACCTTGCGGTGTTTGTTGGTGGTGTAGTCGCGGAGATTGTGCACCACAATCTCCGCGAGTCCTTTGTCTTGCGCCCGCTTCAGGATCGAACACCCAATAAAGGGTTCGATCATTTCGGGCATTACGGTCAGAATGTCTATTCTCATTATTAGTCTTTATACCTTAACCGACTCAGGTCCGGGACCTCAATCGATTTCTTCGTCAGCCTCGTAACCGCCCATTTCGCGGATGGCGTTCTTCAGCATGGTATACTGCTGGAACAGGTGGTTCACGGGCACCTCTCCCTTGGTATAGTCGTGCATCGGGCTCTTTAGGAAGAAGCTGAGGAACCGCTGGGTGCCCTTGCGTCCGGCACGCGCGGCCAGATCGCTCAGCAACACCAGGTCAAGACACAGCGGCGCGGCCAGAATCGAGTCGCGGCACAGGAAGTTGATCTTGATCTGCATGGGGTATCCCATCCACCCAAAGATGTCGATGTTGTCCCAGCCCTCCTTATTGTCGTTGCGAGGGGGATAATAATTAATACGTACTTTATGATAATACTGCGTATCCTCGTCGTTGCCATGGCCGTAGAGGTCAGGCTGCTCCTCGGGCACGAGAATGCTTTCCAGCGTAGAGAGTTTCGACACCTCCTTGGTGCGGAAGTTGGCGGGTTCGTCCAGCACCAGGCCGTCGCGGTTGCCCAGGATGTTGGTCGAGAACCAGCCGCTCAGACCCAGACAGCGGGTGCCGATGATGGGCGCGAAACCGGACTTGACCAGTGTCTGGCCCGTCTTGAAATCCTTGCCGGCGATGGGCATTCCGGTCTTGTCAGCCAGCTCCCACATGGCGGGAATGTCCACTGTGGTGTTGGGAGCACCCATGATGAAAGGAGCGCCCTCCGACAATGCGGCGTAGGCGTAGCACATCGAGGGAGCGACATGCTCCCTGTCGTCGGCCTTCATGGCAGCCTCCAGGGCGGCCAATGAACCATGCACTTTCTCGTCGACCGGCACATACACCTCGGTCGATGCTGCCCACAGAACCACTACGCGCTCCACGCCCGACTCCTTCTTAAACCGGCGGATATCCTCGCGGATCTGTTCCGCCATGTCCCAGCGGTCACGGCACTGCTTCACGTTGTCGCCGTCCAGACGCTTAGCGTAGTTCCTGTCGAAAGCCGCGGGCATCGGCTTGATCTTCTCCAGCTCGTCCCTGACGGGATTGATGTCCTTCTCCTTCAGCACCTCGGCGTTGATGGCGCTTTCGTATGCGTTGGCCGGATACACGTCCCAGGCCGCAAACTCTATATCGTTCAGGTCGGCCAAAGGCACGATGTCCTTATAGTGCAGATATTTCTTGTTTTCTCCTTTGCCTACGCGAATCTTGTCATACTGGGTCATCGAGCCCACCGGCTTGGCCAGCCCCTTGCGGGTCATCAGCACGCCGGTAATGAACGTGGAGCTTACCGCACCCAGTCCTACCACCATTACTCCGAGTTTACCATTGGGAGCCTTTGCTTTTGTTGACATAGTTTGTTGTGTGTGTTATTGATAATTGTCTTATTGATTCTCGGCGAAACATCCGTTGCCGGAAAGGTCCGGGGCGCCTCCGGGGCATGCTTACCGCCGTATTTCGCATTTCGGCTGTAAAATTATACCCAATAGTCGAGACGGCAAAGGAATTAGCCCTCTATTTACGCCTTTTAAATCTTAAAGTTTCTTATCAATACCCGCTGCTAATTAATATTAGTTAATTTTATATCAACATCAGCTTGTTTTGTTAACTTAAGTTAATCAGGCAGTCAAAGCAATATGGCCTTCGCTTCCTCCAATGCGTAGATGGTGTTGGGGTGCGTCTGCGCGTCTTCCTCCTTGGTCCAGCCCTCTCCCTTGATCCACAGCACCTGGCAGCCCAGGCTTTCGGCCGGCTCGATGTCCTTGCGCAGCGAGTCGCCTATCACCAGTGTCTGTTCGGGCAGGATGCCCAACGATTTGACGCCATGCTCGAAGATGCGGGGATCCGGCTTGCGGATGCCCAACACCGCACTCTCTATGATGTCCTTGAAATATTTCCTGATGCCGAAATCCTCCAACACCGTCTCGATGTTGCCGTAGAAATTGGAAACCAGCACCAGCGGATATTTCTCCGACAGCACCTGAAGCACCGGTTCGGACGCGTGTACAGTCTTTTTGGCGAAGTCGTAGCATATCCGCGCTATCTCTTTCCCTTTCGTCTCCACCTCATCGGGCGAGAACAGCCCCTGCTGCACGAGCCACTCGAGTTCGATGCGCACCTTTATGTCCAGCATATCATGGAAATCGTGCGCCGGCAGTATGTGGCGCGTCCTGGCCAGCTCGCGCTCGGCATATACGTATGCCTCGCGGAATTCCGCCTTGTCCACATCGACGCCGGCCTGCCGGTATCCGTCCCACAGCACCTCGCTCCAATGGCGTCCGCCGGTGTCGAGCGTACCGCCGTAGTCGAAGATTATTCCCTTTATCTTACTTTTGTCTATATTCATGGTTTCTGATTTTCAAGTTCCCTGATGAATGCGTTGCATATATGCTCATGTTTTACAACCATATACACCATCAGTATGTTCAGCACCGTCAGCTCGAAGGCGAAGTACAGCCACGGCATACGGAATATCAGTATGGACACGAACAGCGCCAGCGAACGGGTGTTGAACGACAATATGTTGGTGTATTTCATCAGCGGCAGCGAAGCCCGGCGGAAACGTTCGCGGAACTCCACCGGTATGTTGTTGCCGTAGCGTTCGTGCAGCAGCCGGCGCAGTTTCTGCATCTTGGGCGTACGCGATTCCTGGCCCACGGTATAGTTGATGTAGAACAGCAGCACCAGTTTTCCCCAGGGCTGACGCCGCCACGACATCGTGCGGTATTTCTGCATCAGGGAGTCGGAGTTTTCCAGCTCGGAACCCTCAGGCCCTTTGACGAAATACAGATGGAACTGACGGTAATAGTCGGCCATTGCGGCCTGTACTCCGTGACAGATTCCGGTCACTACGGCCATTACCCATATCACCCAGTGATGGGCCATGAAGAACTCGGAAGTGACGTTCTCGCGCAGACAGATGGCTATGTAAATGGCCGCAAACCATAGGTCGCCGCTCACGCCGTCCAGTATGCGCCCTATGCGCGAGTACTGGCCGGTCATGCGCGCTAACTGGCCGTCGGCCGAATCGTAGGAATCGGCCCATACCAACAGCAGCACGCCCAACAGGTTCCACCATATATTGTCGAAATAGAAGCATACGCCCGAGCCGATGCCAAGGAATATGGAGGCGATGGTGATGGCATTGGGCCTGATGCCGGCCTTGCGCGCCATCCTGGCCCACCAGTATCCGATGGGGCGGTAAAAGTGCAGGTCCCACCATTCCTCCGTATCCATCGACTTCAGCGACGACTGATACTCCTCGTTTTTATCCTTATTGCTCATTCCAGAGTCGTTACTGTTGTTGTTTGATATGTTTTCTGATGGCTTTCAGCACGCTCCTGGCTATTGCCGGAGCGGCCTCGGCACGGCAGGGTGCGAAACTGGGCCAGTCGTTGAAGTCGATGATACTGATATGCCCGTGCTCGTCGACGATGCAGTCGCCGCCGTAAATGCGCACGTCCATCAGATTTGAGGCGCGCTGACAGATGCCGCGCAACTCGTCCGGGTCGAAGTTGAAGCCCCGGCTCTTGCCATTAACCACTTCCCAACCATACTTGCTATGCCCCTCGTCGAAGGGATAGAACCAGAAGAAAAACGGTTCGTCCCGCACGCCGTAGAATTTCACAAGGTCGCCGACAAGATGACGGTTTATGACCGCTCGCTTTATGCCACGGTAATAATACTCGTGCAGCATTTCCTGAGCCTCCTCCGCATGACGGCAATAGGATATGTCCTCCTTGTGCATGGCGTGAAAATCGCCGCGTTTGATCCATACGCTGCCGAATCCTGCGCGTTCCAGCTCGGCGCGCACGTCCTCGTTGGTGTTCACTATCAGCGAATCCGGGTACGGGATGCCGTTGCCCAACAGCATACGCGTCATCTGCTCGCGCGTGCAGTTCTCGATGCCGAAGCCCGAGTTTATCACCAGCTTCCCCTGCTCCTCCAGGCTCTGCAGCTTGGCCACGGACTCACGCTCGCGGCACATGTTCAGCACCACGTCCTCGGTTATTTCCGCGCGTTGAAATTCATCTTCGCTGTACACGTTCACCTCGCAGCCGCGCTTGCGCAGATGGTCGGCCACCGCATTGAAGATGGCCGCATCGTTTCCGATATGGTTAGGCGAATATGCGCCGGCCCTCATCACGCCGGCTATCTTGATAGCTGACATTACTGTTTCTCCTCTTTAGTGATTTTTCTGGCCAGCTCCAGGTCAGAGGCGTGGTCCACGTCGATGGCCCGGCCTATGTCGAACGCCTTGAGGCGTAGCCCGTTCTCCACCAGGGCGCGCTGAAAATTGCGCATACGGCTCACGCCGGATTCCAGACACCCGTCCAGTACGTCAAGGGCCTTGTCGTCCAGCCCGTACACTCCGGCCGAGATATATTTCGGTTCCGGGTCCTTGTCAAGGAATGCGGTTATGTCCCTTCGGTCGTCCACGCGCACGTACAGCGGCTTCTCGTCGTCGATATACGTGGTCACGGCCATCATGCCGTCTACATCGGACGGGGCGTTCTGAAACGCCTGCACGTACTTTCCGAACTCCGCGGCGCTGAATATGGTGTCCACGGTGGTGGTGATGAACCGCCCTTTCCCTTTAAGCATCCCGCCCAACAAGGCGAAGGTATGCATCGAGCTTGGGGTGACGGCTTCCTTCATAAAGAGGCGGAACGGCAATGTCGGCGCTATCCCGGCAAGATATTCGGCAGTCTCATGCCGCGTAGCGTTGGTCACGACTGCCACGTCCTCGGCTCCGAGTTCGCCGAATATGCGCATCAGGCGCCCTATCATCGGCTCGCCGTTCAGGTCCACCAGCGGTTTGGGCACCGAGATACCCTCCTCCGACAGGCGGCTTCCCTCGCCGGCAGCTATTACTCCGAAATTCATTCCGCCGCTTTGTTTTTGTCCTGTTTATTGCCGCGTTCCTGCGGAGCGCCGCGACGCTCGCCACGGTCGGAGCGTTCGGGCATCCTGGGCAGCGGATTTGCAGCGGCCTCTATGTTGCGGCGACGGTTGCGCGTCAGGTCTATGGCCGAGTAGATGGCCTGGCGCATCGACTGCGGGTCGGCCACGCCCTGCCAGGCGATGTCGTTGCCCGTGCCGTGGTCGGGACTGGTGCGCACAAACGGCAGTCCGGCCGTAAAGTTCACGCCCTCGGGTCCGGCCAGGGCCTTGAAGGGTGCCAGTCCCTGGTCGTGGTACATTGCTATCACGCCGTCATACTTGCGCCACGAATGCGAGGCGAAGAATCCGTCGGCGGCAAAGGGCCCGAACACTAAGAATCTGTCGCCCAGTTCCTCGATGGCTGGCTTGATGTCGCGAATCTCCTCTGTGCCGAGCAGTCCCCCGTCGCCGTTGTGCGGGTTCAGCGACAGCACGGCAATCTTGGGTGCCTGTATGTCGAAATCCTGCTTCAGCGTGGCGTCCAGCTTCCTGACTGTCTCCATAACGCGCTCCTTGGTCACCGCGCCGGGGATGTCGGCTATGGCCTTGTGAGTGGTGAGCAGCGCCATGCGCAGTCCTTCGTAATAGAGTATCATCAGCGGCTTGCTGTTGGAGCGGGCGCCAAGGAACTCGGTGTGGCCGGGGAACTGGAATTCCTCGGTCTGCACGGCCTCCTTGCTGATCGGGGCGGTGACAAGCGTGTCGATGGTGCCGGCCAGCACATCGACCACCCCCTTCTCTAAGGCGGCTACGGCTGCGGCACCGGACTGACGGTCGGGATGTCCGGGCGTCAGCTTCACCTCCTTTATGCCTAAGTCCACGATATTCAGGTAGCCCTCCTCGGCTTCGGAGGCATCGTTTATTATCTTGAGTTCAGGCAGTTCCAGCTCAAAATCGGTCGCGGTCTTCTCCACGAGTGCCGGAATGCCGTAGAACACCGGAGTATAGAGCTCGGTCACGGTCTCGTCGGCCATGGCTTTCAGTGCCACTTCGTAGCCCACTCCGTTATAATCGCCGTGGGCTATCCCCACTTTCAGAAGTTCAGACATTGTTTTCAGGTCTTGTTAGAGCGTGTCAATTATCTATAATAACGCACATATAGTTCTGTTCATTACACCGGGGGTGCCCCATCACACAGATTCGGTGCGGCTCAGCTGGCCGCAGGCGGCGGCTATGTCCTCGCCGCGACTTGCGCGGATGGTTGCCGTAATTCCTTTGGAGTTGAGATAGTTGCGGAACATCAGCATACGCTCCTCGCTGGCGGGTTTCAGGTCCACGCCCGGCACCTGATGGAAACGTATCAGGTTGACGCGGCATTCTATCTTCCCTATCAGTTTCACGAGCATGTCGGCGTGCGCTATGTCGTCGTTCACGCCGCGCCACATAATGTATTCCAGGCTGAGCCGGCGCTGATGGCTGAAATCGTAACCGCTGAGCAGGTGCATCACCGACGCGATGGGGAAAGCCTTCTGTGCGGGCATCATCGACTCGCGCTGGGCGGTGTCGGCGGTATGCACGCTGATGGCCACATGCACCTGGGTACGGTCCAGCAGGTCCTTCAGCTCGGGCAGCTTGCCTACGGTCGATACGGTGATACGCTTCGGACTCCAGCCCAGGCCCCACGGCTCGGTCAGGATACGTATCACCTTCTCCACCTCCCTGAAATTGTCCAATGGCTCGCCCATTCCCATGAACACCACGTTGGTCAGGGGCTGCATGTTCGATCCTTCAGTCGGAATGCTCAGTATCTGGTTTATGATCTGGGCGGAGGTTAGCTGCTTGCGGAAACCCATCTTGCCGGTGGCGCAGAAGTAGCAGTTCATCTTGCAGCCCGACTGGCTCGACACGCACAGTGTGGCGCGCTCCTTATCGGGGATATACACCGACTCGACGCTGCGCCCCTCGCCCACGGCGAACAGATATTTCACCGTGCCGTCCTGCGACTTGGCATGCCTGGCCGGTGCCGTGCGTCCTATCTCATTATTCTCGGCGAGCCACGCCTGGTTTTTCTTCGATATGTTCACCATCTGGTCGAAGCGCGTCGCCTTCTTGACATACAGCCATTCGCACAGCTGTTTGCCCACGAATTTAGGCATGCCGCCACGATAGGCCACATCCTGCAGTTCTTCAAGTGTCTTGCCGATCAACGGCTGTTTCTCGTTTTCCATCGCTTTAAGTACACACCTTTGGGGGTGCACCTGCTCCTGTCGGCGGCACACCCCCAATTTGTTTGATTTTCAGTCTTTATTTATACAGATACTGTACGGCACCCTTGTAGTTCAGAATTTCGTTTATCTGCTTAATCGCGTCCTTTGCAGCGGGCGTACCGGCCTTCTTGAACAGAGTCAGGGCCTTGTCGTAATTCTCCTGCTTTGCAGCGAGCACGCCACGGGCATAGTTGGCCTCGGGGCTGTCGCCGACCTGGTTCAGGAAGTTCTGCGCGCTGGTCAGGTCGCCTCGGCTTATGGATGCCATGGCGGCGTTGATGTTGGCCACCGGATCCTTCGGGTACATGCGTACGGCCACGTCAAACACCCGGTCGAATTCAGGCGAGCCGGGCTTATAGCTCTGGGCAGCTAAGAAGAATTCGTTGAGGCTCAGGTTCTGCGGATGCGTCTTCAGCACCTCGCGGATCTCGTTGATGTCCGTGTACTTGCGCACCTCGTAGTTGACCACGTAGTCGGTGTGACGCAGTCCGGGATATATCTCTTTCAACAGGTAGGGATAAGTCTCGGGGAAAAGTTTGCGCAGCTGGTCGTTACGCTTCTCGATTGGATAGTCTGAGTCGATGAAACTGATGAGTTCGGCCTTGTTGGCCAGCGAGCTCTTTTCGATGGCGGCTTTCAGGCCGGCCCAGTCCTCGGGCACCGATTTGGTTACGAACAGATTCTCGGGGAAGGCGTACTGCCGGCGTATGTATTCGCGCAAGGCATCGGTACGTCCCTGTGCCAGACGGGCGTTGCCGGCATACGAGCCTTCGGGCGACGCATAACCGGTCAGAGTGATGCGTTTCACCTTGGCGTCCTTGTTGTCGCGCACGGCGTCGATGGTGTCCAGAATCTTCTTCAGCTCCTCGGGGTTGGTCATATAGTCAGGCTCTATGTTGGTCTTGTTCACCCTGAAGTTGATGAATGCCTGACCCTCCAGGTTGAACAACTTGGAGTCTACGGCCGCCGGACGGATGTATGTGAACTCAGGCTTATACTGCGGAGCGGCATAGTCCATTGTGGCCATTGGCACATTCTCGGTCTTCTCGTTGCCGCAGCATCCGGTCACGCATTCGAAGTCCAGCTTGGAATGCTCCATCCAGGGATCGTAGGCGAAGTCCTCCTGATATTTCACCGGCGTCTTGCTGCTGCGCTTGTACAGATTGGGGGTCTCGCCGTCGCGCAGATTGTAGTAATATGCGTTGCGGCCGGCGAACGTAAGCGACGGCAGACGCTTCTCGAGCGAGCCGTTCAGCTGCTTCAGCACCGGGGTGATGGTCACATCCTGGTTGTATTTTACGTTGAAATTATCGGGCACCAGCGTCATCTGCACACGCATGGTCTGGTCCGTGGGTCTGAGCACCTGAAGGCCAGATGCTCCGAAGTCCGACGACGTCATGGCTCCGGCACCCAACGCGGTGACCGCCGCCAAGCCCAATGTCATTATTATCTTGTTCATCTTCTTTCTTCTTTTGTGTTGATAATTCAGGCACCTCTCCTTAGAACAGGTATTCGACGCTCACGGCCAGCTTGGTGGGGCCCACATAGTTGTGGTGTCCGGTCTTCTCGCGTGTGCCGCATTCGGTACACGGGTATTTCTCATAGCGGGTCCACAACCAGCCGATGCCTATCTCGGCCTCGATGTTCCAGTGTTTGGCCACAGGCCATGCGTAACCGTAGTTGAAGCCCGCGCCCACGGCGTAACCCTGGTAGCGGCTCGTGTTCAGGTCGTTGAAATTACTACCTAAGAAGTTTTCCTTCAGACCGATATGGCCGAAGTTGTATTCGCCGCCTATCGCGTTGATCGAGATAAAGTGACCGGCGAAACGCTGGCAGAACCAGTATCGAGGCTCGATGCTGGCGAACCAGTGCTTCCACTGGTGGTGATAGCCGGAATTCGAGTTTTTATCCTTGATTTTCCAACCGTTGTATTCTCCTTCGAGCTGTAATGTCCATTTGGGCGCAAGCCCTATCTCAAGTCCGAGGTTAGGGCTAAGCAACGCATCGTTCACCAGGTTCGTCTTGATTCCCACTGACTGTGAAAATGCCGTCGGAACCGCCATTGACATCATTGCCGCGCCAATCAGATAACGTGCTATTTTTCTCATATCCATGAGTAATTTATAATCCATATTGCCTGTGCGGCCATCTCCCGATTGCCTGTGCGGCAACCACTCTGCCCTATAAAAACAAATTTCGGGGAGGATTTTATTATCTCCTCCCCGAATTTTTTTCGTTTATCCAGGGCCACGGTCCAATCGCCACCCTGAATTTTCGTCTATCCAGGGCCGATCCTTAGTCGCCGGCCTCGAATTTATAGATGTTGTTCTTTACTTTACGGTCACCCTTGATCAGCTCGAACATGTTGGGATTCACCAGCTGGTAGTACTGCTGCTGGTACTGCTGCTCGTTGAAGGGGAACTTCTCGGTGTTCTGACCCATCACCTGGTAAACGTACACGCCGTCCTGGCCTGCGGTGATCACCACCTTCTTGTTGGCCGGGGTGCCGTAGATCTTGCCGGTCACCTTGGGATCGCCCACGCCCATGTTGCGGCCGAAGCGGAACTGAGCGTTGCTCTGCACCTGCACGCCCATCGCCTGGGCCGCGCTCTGCAGGCTCTGCGTGTTCTTCGAGAACTTGTCCACCAGCTTCTTGCCGGCCTTCTCCGAGCGTACCAGTCCGGTCACATAGTCCTTTACGTCCTTGTTCGACAGCGGAGCGTAATCGTCGTATTCGCTTGTCACGGCTGCGGCATACAGCAGCGGAGCCGTCGGGTTCTTCGATTCGTAGATGTGGCTTACTGCATCTGTCTCGCCGTCTATCATAACCCAGCGCATCACCTGACGCGAGTCGGGGTAGTAGGAGTTCATGCCGGCAAAGCGGGGCACTGCGGGCAGCGAAGCCGTAACGGTGAAGTTCTGTACGTTGAAGCCTGCCTTCGAGGCGTTGGCCATGAATTTCTTCGCATCGGTGTTCTGAGCCAGGAATTTCTCAAGTTTGCCGCGCTCGTCGTTCAGCGTCGCGTTGCTGGGACCGAGTACATACGATGCCTCGTCGTATTCATATACGGTCTTGGGGGCGTTCTGCTTCACCAGCTTGGCGATGACCATGCCCTGCGGGCCGCTTACTATCGACACATACTTACCGGCTGCCTGACGCAGAGTGTCGAGTTGCTCGGCGGGGATGGCGTTAGTGGCGCCGTCGGCGTCATAGAGGGCGATCCACTGGTCGGGCTGTGCCATCACGCTGTCGGGGCTGAACTTGGTGCCGATGGAGTCGGCGGGAAGTCCGGCGTTAAGGGCGCTGAGCACGCGGCGGCCGCAGTCCTCGGTGGCAGCCTGTACCAGAGTGACCTGTACGGAGTCTACCTCCTGCTTGGTGCTCAGCACGCGAACCACACCGAAGCCCTGGCTGTTGTTATAGGCCAGACGGGCGGAATCGCCGCCGGCCGTCACGCTGCTGCGCACGTTGCCGGGGATGTCGGCGGCAAGAACGGTGTGACGCGACATCGACACGCCCTCCTTCTTCAGTTCCTTGCTCAGCGGACCGGCGTTCTTGTTCATATATGCCACGGTCTGGTCGGCCAGAGCCTTGGCGGCTGCGATATCCTTGTCGCTCGGTGTGACCGTCACGGAGATGAAACCGATCTCTTTGGTCTCCTCGTCAACGGCGAAGCGGCCTTTGATCTCGTCATATTTGGCCTTCAGCTCGGCGTCGGTGACGGGATATTCCTTCTCGTTCAGGTTGCCGAAAGGAAGGAAGGCGTAGTCCACGCTCTTGGTATTGACGTAATCGTTGTAGAGGGCCTTCATATCCAGGTCGTTCGCCTTGACCGTACCGGCCAGCAGGCGCTGGTATATCTGCTCCGCAATCTGCTGGTCCGTCTCCTTCTCGGCGGCCAGCCATGCGCGCTGCATCGGCTCCACCTGTGCCTCGGTCAGACCGTTGCGCTTCGGATTGAAGATTATGTCGTATGCCTGTGCGGGCGTCTGGGCTGCCAGGCCCGACTGCTGCAGGCTCTGCATCAGCTCCTGAACCTTCGGATTGCCCATGTTTTCCAGCATATAGTAACGCAGCAGGTTGGCGCTTGACTTCACGCCGGCCTTCTTGGCCGCGTTGTCTATCACAGTCTGCTGTATCAGCTGCTCGAGGGCCATCTCGCCCAGCTGCTGGGTGTCGAAGTTGGCGAACTGCTGGGGATTGCGGCGGCGCGCCTCCTCGTACTGGTTGTTCAGTTCTTCACGCTTGCGCTGATATTCCGTATAGTCGATCTTGGTCGACCCTACCTTGGCAACCGTGGTCTGGTCGCCGAATATGTTACGACTGTTTGTGAGGGCGTCCCCCACGATGAAGGCAAGCAATGCCACGCCTATCACCACGATCAGAAATACCGATTTGGATCTGATTTTCTCTAATGTTGCCATTTATGTAGCTCTGTATTTTGTTACTAAGTTGTTATGCAATCTTGTGTGTCCGGTTGCGGAAAACATACGCGTTTAACAGCCCCACGGGGCCATTAAACGCGCAAAGGTAATACTTTTTGGCGTATTTAGCAAATTCACACCGTAATTACGCCGTTTTTCGCTGCTTTTCGTCAGTCTTTTATGCCGAATGCCTCGCGGATGACAGGAACCATATCCAGCTCCTCCCAGGCAAACTGGCGCACGTCGCGCTCCACCTTGTCGCGCTGTATGGCTGACACGAAGGTGGTGTCGGCCGGCTTGCGGCCCACATGGCCGTAGGCCGCGGTGGCGCGGTATATCGGGTTGCGCAGTCCGAAACGCTTCTCGATGCTGCGCGGCCGCATGTCGAACAGTTCGCTCACCTTCACGGCGATCTCCGGGTCGCTCATGCTCACCTTCGAGGTCCCGTGGGTGTTGATGTACAGATTGATGGGATGCGCGCGGCCGATGGCGTACGACACTTGCACCGTCACCTCGCCGGCCACGCCGGCCGCCACCAGGTTCTTGGCGATGTGACGCGCGGCGTATGCAGCCGAGCGGTCAACCTTCGAGGGGTCCTTGCCCGAAAATGCTCCGCCGCCGTGGTAGCCACGGCCGCCGTAGGTGTCCACGATAATCTTGCGGCCCGTCACGCCCGTATCGCCGTGAGGCCCTCCGATCACGAACTTACCCGTCGGATTCACATACACCTTGGTACGGCTGTCGTACATTTTACGCACCTCTTCGGGATACTGCGTCAGCACACGCGGTATCAGCACCTTGCGCACGTCGTCGGCGATGGTGTCCAGGATGGCGCGGTCGGCCTTGTTGCGGGCCTCGGCGGTATCCTCCAGCGCCTCCACGAACTCGTCGTGCTGGGTCGACACCACGATGGTGTCTATATGAACCGGCTTGCGGTTGCTGTCATATTCTATGGTCACCTGACTCTTGGAGTCGGGACGCAGATAGCTCACCTGCTTCCCCTTGCGGTAATAGGTCATATCCTTACCCTCGCGGCGGATTTCGGCCAGCTCCTTCACCAACTTGTGCGACATGTCGAGCGTAAGGGGTATCAGTTCATCGGTCTCGTCTACGGCGTAACCGAACATCATGCCCTGGTCGCCGGCGCCCTGCAGCTCGGCCTCATCGTTGTCCGTCAAGGCGTTCAGCTCTGCCACCTTGCCTGCGTCCACGCCGCGGTCTATGTCCTCGCTCTGGCCATGGATGGCGGTGAAGATGCCGCAGCTGTCGCAGTCAAAACGGTAGGCGCCTCGGTTGTAGCCTATCTTGCGTATCACGTCGCGCACCACCACCGGCACGTCGATGTATGCCTGCGAGTCAACCTCGCCCGACACCACCACCTGCCCCGTGGTCACGAGGGTTTCCAGGGCCACATGGCTCTCCGGGTCGCGCGCCAGGAATTCGTCCAGCAGCGCATCGCTGATCTGGTCGGCGACCTTGTCCGGGTGTCCCTCTGACACCGATTCCGATGTAAATAGGTAGTTCCCGTTAGTCAATACGGGAGATTTTTCAGTCTGCTTCATATAATAAAAATTTAGGCGGCTGTCAGATGCAGTCGCCGTGCAGATGTCTTACTGTCATGCCCCGGGCGTACAATCGTTGCCCCGAGGTATTGCAGTTTTAGCATTTTTTACACGGTGGTTGCAAGCAGCCAAATTTGTCCACCGGACCCGCCCGTCCGCCTGCTTCCACAGGCCTCCTTCCGAATCCAGCCGCAAAGTTACAACATTTCCCCTTAATATGCAACTCCCGTTCCAAAAACCGCACATTTATATGTTTTTATGTCGGAATTTATTAACTTTGTGGAAGGAATCAGAACAAAATCAAAATACTAATGCCATGATAGAAGATATTTTGAGATACAACCGGGAGTTTGTGGAGCGCAAGGAATATACACGTTACGAGACGTCGAAATATCCGGACAAGAAGATAGCGATAGTGACGTGCATGGACACGCGCCTGGTCGAGCTGCTTCCGGCAGCCTTGGGCATCCGCAACGGCGATGTCAAGATGATCAAGAATGCCGGAGGCACCATCACCAATCCGTTCGACTCCACCATGCGGTCGCTGTTGGTGGCCGTATATGAGTTAGGCGTGAACGAAATCATGATAATCGGCCACACCGGCTGTGGCGTGCAGGGCATGAATGCAGAGGAGATGCTTCTTCTGATGCGCGAGCGCGGCATCAGCGAAGAACACATCACGTTGATGCGCCACTGCGGCATCGACCTGGACCAATGGCTTCACGGTTTCGAGGATACCGGCGACGCCGTGCGCGAGACAGTAGACCTGGTACGCAACCACCCACTGATGGCCGCCGACGTCCGAGTGGCCGGCTACATCATGGACTCCCTCACCGGCGTCCTCCAGCCCCTCTCCCCTTAACCTCAAGCTAAACACCTAATAGATCCTTCCCATGAATCACCCGCCCTTGCAAGAACCGCCCGAATACTACCGGCCCCTGATTCCGAACGGATGCCGCCGAGCCCCTTGGCACAACTATTACTCCCGCTGCATCTACATGATAACCATCAATAGGGCACCAGGCATATCCCCTTCTCCGCCCTCGCCGGAATCCCCGGCAGCCACGACTGGAAGCCACGCACCATCCTCACACCTACCGGCGAAATAATAGCCTCGCGTATCTCGGAGCTGAAGGCCGCCTTTCCATTCATCCGGCTCCTGAGGCGCGTCATCATGCCCGAGCGCTACGAAGCCTACGGCAACGTCCACCTGCTCGAAGACCCCGACATCGAAGCCGTGAAGGTCAGCCGCAAATATACCCCCGACGAATTGATCCGCCGCAAGCGCATCTGGATGCGCACTGTCCAGAACGGCGGCGTCCTTGTCTCGCCGTTCATTTCTCCGGCCGAAAAGAAAGTGGAGAAATGGGCCTGCGATGCAGGCGGCCGCATCATCCTCATCACCGACAACGGCTTCGGCACCAACTACACTCCCAAAGGTATGCTTCATACCCTCTGCTCCGAAGGGCGCCTGCTGATCATAGCCCCTACCGAGCACCGCACTGCCTCCATGGCTCTTGACCGCGCCACCTGCCTGCAGATGAACGCCCTGGCGGAAACCATAGCCGCCTATTCGCTCCGCCGGCTGTGATTGGATAATTTTCGGAGGAAATTCGTGTTTATATAAATGGACTAAGACAAAGGAAAGAAGATGGGTGTATGTTATCTGCAGGTAGAGGGGCTGACCAAGAGTTACGGTGACAGGGTGCTGTTCGGCGACATCAGCTTCGGCATCGATCAGGGCGAGAAAGTGGGACTGGTGGCGCGCAACGGCACCGGCAAATCCACCTTTCTTGACATATTGACGGGGCGCGAGGCCCCCGACTCGGGCTCGGTGATATGGCGCAACGGCATCCGCGTGGGCTATCTGGAGCAGCAGCCTCCCCTCGACTCGGAACTGAACGCCGTGGATTACGCCACGCCCGAATACCCCGCCGGACTCACGCCCGGCGAATGGAACGGCCGCGACATGGCGCGCCAGATGCTGGGTCAGTTCGGCATCGACGACATGACGCTGCCCGTCTGCAAGCTCTCAGGCGGCCAGGCCAAACGCGTGGCGCTGGCCAAGGTGCTGCTGACCGAGCCGGACATGATTATCCTGGACGAACCCACCAACCACCTCGACATCGAGATTGTGGAATGGCTGGAGGATTACCTGCAGCGCCGCAAGGTGACTTTGCTGATGGTGACGCACGACCGTTGGACCCTGGACCGCGTGTGCAACCGCATCATCGAGATTGAGGGCGAGACCCTGTACAGCTACGACGGCAACTACGACTACTACATACAAAAGCGCACCGAACGCATGGAGAACCGCGAGGCGGAGCTGGGACGCGTGCGCAACCTGCTGCGCGGCGAACTGGAATGGATGCGCCGCCAACCGCAGGCCCGTGGCTCGAAGGCCAAATACCGCATCGACAACTTCTACGACCTGGAGGCCCGCAGCCATTCGGCCGGCCCGGAGAAGGACGTGCGTCTGGACGTGAAGGCCGGATACATCGGCTCCAAGATATTCGAGGCCCGGAACGTCTGCAAGGCTTTCGGCGACAAAGTGATACTGCGCGACTGGAGCTATACCTTCGCCCGCTATGAGAAGGTGGGCGTCGTCGGTCCCAATGGCGTGGGCAAGTCCACGTTCATCAAGATACTTCTGAACCGCCTGCAGCCCGACTCGGGCAGCATCGACACGGGCCAGACCGTGAAATGGGGCTATTACAGCCAGGAGGGGATCACCGGCTTCGACGAGAACGCCAAGGTGATAGACGCCGTGCGTACCATCACCGACCGAGTGCGCATCGACGACAAGACCACGCTGACGGCCCAGCAGTTTCTGACCCGCTTCCTGTTCACGCCCAAGGACCAGCAGAAATACATCCACAAACTCAGCGGCGGCGAGCGTCGACGTCTGTACTTAGCCACCGTGCTGATGCAGGAGCCCAACTTCCTGGTGCTGGACGAGCCTACCAACGACCTGGACATCATGACGCTGGCCGTGTTGGAAGATTACTTGGCGAACTTCAAGGGATGCGTCATCGTGGTGAGCCACGACCGCTATTTCCTGGACCGTGTGGCCCAGCATCTGTTCGTGTTCAAGGGCGACGGCGAGATCAAGGACTTTCCCGGCGACTATTCCACCTACCGCCATTGCGTGGCGCAGGAACGCGCCGCCAGGCGCAGCGAGGCCGCAGCCGCCGACCCAGCAAAGAAGGCTCAGAAGCAGAACCGTCCCCGCACCGAGCAGAAACGCAAGATGTCGTTCAAGGAGCGCCGCGAATACGAGCAGCTGCAAGTACGCTTAGAGGAACTTGGCGCCGAGCGCGCTGAATTAGAAGCGTCCATGAACTCCGGCACGCTGACACACGAGGAGCTGTCCGCAGCCGGTGTCCGCATCCAGCAGATCATCGACGAAACAGACAGCTCCGAATTCCGCCTCCTCGAGCTCATGGAGCTGGAGGATTAATCTTTTCAGCACCTTGTCAGCACAGGCATAAACCTTGCTTTCAAATTATTACTGGGCCTTGGTGAAATTGAGGCCCAGCTCTATCTTCGTGGTCTGGTCCAGCAGTGTGGGCAGCGCGTCGTAGAGTGCCATGATGGCAACGGCGTACTGGCTCAGCGAGGTGTTATGCTGTACCAAATCGGCAACGATGCCGCGCATGGCGGGATTGGAAAGCACAGGCACGATCATTTGCTTCAACATCGGCACCAGCACATCGCTGCCGAGATACAGCTGCATTCCGTCGCCCTGACGCACGCACGCCATCGGCAGGCCCTCGGCCAGCATCGGCGACAGATTCTTCACGATACCTTCCAGCAACTGAAGCAGGGTGCCTTCTTCAGCACGGCTCGCTTTGCCGAACGGGTTGTCGGGGATGTTCGGGTCGCGGTTGGTGTTGTTCAGAAGCACAAGGCTCAGTATATCGGTGGGATTGGCGTAGAGCCTGATGGCATTGTCGCTCAGAGGCACGTACATGAAGGTACAGCGGGGCGCGGTGGTGAACTGCGAGGCCCCGTTGGCCGTCTGGAGATACGTGACGGGCATACAGCCGTCCGCCGCCATTCCCACAGTGCGCAGGCCGTTGGCTATGACCTGTGTCAGCGACATCTCGGCCATGCCGTTATATACCGGTATGAACGGAGTGTTGACCAAGATGCGCAGCACATCCTGAATGCCATACTGAGTGCCGGGCAACTGGATAGGCAGTTTCGTCTCCCATACTATGTGGAACGGCTGACTGTCGGCCAGCGGATTCGTGGAAGCGGCCACAGGTTTCCAGGCACCTCCGGCAAAGGTCTGGTTCTTCAGACGCACGTTCTCGAACTCGCCCTCGAACCTGTTGTTGTCGAAGTCGCCCTCCAGGCGATAGGTGACGAAGTCGGTCTCGCCGGTGTAGTCGAAATCCCAGTCGTTGCCGTCGCGTGTCACGGGCACCGTGATGTCAAGTTTCGGTGTGCCGGGGAGCACGCCGGGACCGTCCAGCTCGGGCAGGTCCTTGAACGCGGCGTTGAGTGTTCCGAGATTCACCTTAGAATAGAACGACATGTTGACGTCGCGGCCCGATGCCGGCGATACGTCAACCGATTTGCCGGCCAGTCCGGAATCGTTGTATTCCAGGTCCAGCACATTGAGGCCGGTATAGGTACGGGACTGAATCTGATCCAGATCCGCGTCTTTCTTGTTGTCGTCCTTATCACAGGCGACAAATAAAACGGAGCTCAGCAAGAGCCCCAGTAATTGTAATTTCTTCATAGCAATCAATTCATACAGTGGAGCCTAATCAATCCGGTGCATAGCGTCGGACCGTTCAGCCGAGGTAGTCCACGCATGCACGGCAATCGATGTTACCGCGTATTATGTCCACGCACGCCACATGGGCGGGATGGGCGCTGTAAGCGGCGATATCCTCCAGCGAGTCTGCCTCGGCTGTAAGAATAACGTCAAAAGTCTCCGTAGGGTTGACGTTCAGCCCCGTTTCCATCGATTTTAACTCCGGAATAATCTCCGGCAGCTTCATCAGAGCCTCGGCGAACTTAGCCGCCAGCTCCTTCCGTTCCGCGTCCGTGCCTTTCAGCCGGAACATAACCGTATGCTTCATGTCATTAATTATAAAGTCGTTCGCGGGCGGCGGCTACCTTCTCGTCCTCCACGTAGTCGTCGTAATCCATCATCTTGTCGATGATGCCGTGAGGCGTCAACTCGATGATGCGGTTGCAGACGGTCTGGATGAACTCGTGGTCGTGACTGGCCATCAGGATGACGCCCTTGAAGTTCTGCAGCGTGTTGTTGAACGCCTGAATCGACTCCAGATCCAGATGGTTGGTGGGCGAATCGAGCACCAGAGTGTTGGCGTCCGTCAGCATCATGCGCGCTATCATGCAACGTATTTTCTCGCCACCGGACAGCACCGACGCTTTCTTCAGCACTTCCTCGCCGCTGAACAGCATCTTGCCGAGGAATCCCTTCAGGTAGATCTCCGAGCTGTCCGAAGAATACTGGCACAGCCAGTCCACCAGGTTCAGGTCGGTCTGGAAGAATGCCGAGTTGTCGAGCGGCAGATATGCGCTCGTGATGGTCTGTCCCCAGTCGTAGGAGCCGGCATCGGCCTGACGCTTGCCGTTGATTATCTCGAACAGGGCAGTCATGGCACGCGGGTCGCGGCTCAGGAAAGCCACCTTGTCACCCTTCTCTATCTGGAAGTTGACGTCGTCGAACAGCACCTCGCCGTCCACGCTGGCCTTCAGGCCTTTTACTTCCAGAATCTTGTTGCCCACCTCGCGGCATGGCGTGAAGATGATGCCCGGATAGCGGCGCGACGACGGCTGAATCTCCTCCACGTTCAGCTTCTCCAGCATCTTCTTGCGGCTGGTGGTCTGCTTGGACTTGGCCACATTGGCGCTGAAGCGGCGTATGAATTCCAGCAGTTCCTTGCGCTTCTCCTCCGCCTTCTTGTTGGCGGCCTGCTGCTGACGCAATGCAAGCTGCGACGACTGGTACCAGAAGTCGTAGTTGCCGGCAAACAGAGATATCTTGTTATAGTCTATGTCGAGTGTATGTGTGCTGATTGCGTTGAGGAAGTGACGGTCGTGGCTCACCACGAGCACCGTGTTCTCGAAGTTGGCCAGCCAGTTCTCCAGCCATGCCACTGTCTCAAGGTCCAGGTCGTTGGTAGGCTCGTCAAGCAGCAGGTTGTCGGGGTTGCCGAACAGAGCCTTGGCCAGGAGCACGCGCACCTTCTCGTTGGCGCTCATGTCCTTCATCAGCATATAGTGGCGGTCCTCCTTGATACCGAGGCCCGACAGCAGAGCCGCGGCGTCGCTCTCGGCGTTCCACCCCTCAAGTTCGGCGAACTTCTCCTCAAGTTCGGCGGCCTTGATGCCGTCCTCGTCGCTGAAATCGGATTTTGCATAGAGGGCGTCCTTCTCGGTCATGATCTGATACAGGACCGTGTGGCCGCGCATCACGGTGTCGATGACCGTGCACTCGTCAAACTCGAAGTGGTCCTGGCTCAGCACCGACAGGCGCTCGCCCGGACCGAACGTCACGCTGCCCATAGTGGGCTGGAGCTCGCCCGACAATATCTTCATCAGCGTGGACTTGCCGGCGCCGTTGGCTCCGATTATGCCGTAGCAGTTGCCACGGTTAAAGGTCAGGTTCACGTCCTGGAACAGGACGCGCTTCCCGAACTGCATGCACAGATTGTTGGTCTGTATCATCTTCTCATTCCTCCTTGTGCCGCCTTCATGCGTTTCATCATCTGAGCGGGATTCTTAATACTGGATGCCAGATGCATCATCTTGCGCATCTCCTCGAACTGCTTCAGCAGACGGTTCACCTCCTGGAGCGACGTGCCCGAGCCGCGTGCTATGCGCTGACGGCGCGTGCCCTTAATCACCTCGGGATTCTCGCGCTCGTAAGGCGTCATCGAGCCGATGATAGCCTCGATGCCCTTGAAGGCGTTGTCATCGATGTCTATGTCCTTGATGGCCTTGCCCACGCCGGGAATCATGGCCGCCAGGTCCTTGATGTTACCCATCTTCTTGATCTGATGGATCTGGCGTATGAAGTCGTTGAAGTCGAACTTGTTCTTACGCAGCTTCTCCTGCAGACGCTCGGCCTCCTTCTGGTCGTAGACCTCCTGCGCGCGCTTGGCCAGCTCCACGATGTCGCCCATGCCAAGTATTCGCGACGCCATACCCTCGGGGTTGAACTCCTGGATGTCCTCCAGTTTCTCGCCCGTACCCACATATTTGATGGGCTTTGCCACCACTGCACGGATTGAGAGGGCGGCACCGCCACGGGTATCGCCATCCAGCTTGGTGAGCACCACGCCGTCGAAGTCGATGCGGTCGTTGAATGCCTTGGCCGTGTTCACGGCGTCCTGACCCGTCATTGAGTCCACCACGAACAGTGTCTCCTGCGGCTGCAGCGCGTTCTTCAGGTTGGAGATCTCGTCCATCATCTCCTCGTCCACGGCCAGACGACCGGCCGTATCGACAATCACCAGGTCATACTGGTTCTTGCGGGCGAATTCGATGGCATCCTTAGCTATCTTAACGGGATTCTTGCTTTCCTCGTCGGTGAACACAGGCACGCCGATGGACTCGGCCAGTACGCGCAGCTGCTCGCGTGCCGCGGGACGGTAGACATCGGCACCCACCAACAGAGGATGCTTGCCGCGCGTGCTCTTCAGCTTCTTGGCCAATTTGCCGGCGAACGTAGTCTTACCGGCACCCTGCAGACCGGCCATCAGTATCACGGCCGGCTTGCCCTCGATGTTCAGCGGCGCGGCGTCACCGCCCATCAGGGCCGCAAGCTCGTCGTGAACTATCTTCACCATCAGCTCCTTGGGCTTCAGCGCGTTGATCACATTCTGGCCCAGGGCCTTCTGCTTGACTGTGTCGGTGAAGGTCTTGGCCACCTTATAGTTGACGTCGGCGTCCAACAACGCGCGACGCACATCCTTCAGCGTCTCGGCGATGTTGATCTCAGTGATTCTTCCTTCTCCCTTAAGTATCTTGAATGAGCGTTCAAGACGCTCGGACAGTGTATTGAACATTGAAGTTGTTTCTACTTTAACCTTACTCTATTCCCCTCTCACCTCATCACTTATCACTAGTCACTCGTCACTAGTCACTCTGACTTATGACCTACTTCAGCCTGTTCGTGGCCGTATCCGGGAAAATCACCGTGGGCTTCCAGTCGGCCGCCTCCTCGGGCGTCATGCGGGCGTAAGCCATGATTATGACTATGTCGCCGGGCTGCGCGCGACGTGCGGCGGCGCCGTTCAGGCACACTATGCCGCTGTTCTCTTCGCCGGCGATGGTGTATGTGTCGAAACGCTCGCCATTGTTGTTGTTGACGATAAACACACGTTCACCGGGCAGGATGTTGGCGGCGCGCAGCAACGCGGCGTCAACCGTGATACTCCCGATGTAGTTCAGATCCGCCTCCGTCACCGTGACGCGGTGGATCTTGGATTTCAGCATTTCTATCTGCATGGTTGCATTCAGCTGTTCGGCACTCCGGATTCAGGCGCCCAACTCGTTCTTATATTCTATATTATCGATGAGACGCACGGCGCCACAATAGACTGTGATACATCCCACTATCCATCGGGCCTCCGCCCAGTCGTCTATGGGCTGCATGGTCTCGGCGTCCACTATCTCGAAGTATTCCACACGCATACCGGGCACGGCGTTGAGGCGGTCGACCACGGTGTCGTGTGTGGCCTGCAGCGAATGGTTCAGCATATAAGCCTTCGACTCCATAAGGGCGGCATGGATCTCGGGTGCCACCTTGCGCTGCTCGGGCGTGAGCAGGGCGTTACGGCTGGAGAGCGCCAGGCCGTCGTCGGCGCGCTTGATGGGACAGGCCACGATCTCGACCTTGATACCCTCGCTCCTGACCATGTTGCGTATCACGGCAATCTGCTGGAAATCCTTCTCGCCGAAATATGCGCGGTCGGGACGCACCAGCAGGAACAGGCGGCTCACCACCTGCGCCACACCCTGGAAGTGTCCGGGGCGGTACTTCCCCTCCATCACCTCGGCGGCAGCGCCAAGATCAAACTCGTGGTCGCGCTCCGTGCCGTCGGGATAAACTGCCTCCACGCTCGGCATGAACACCACCGATACGCCAGCCTCGGCCAGCAGACGGACGTCAGCCTCTTCGGTGCGCGGATAGGTGGCCAGATCATTCGCGTTATTGAATTGCGTGGGATTCACGAATACGCTCACCACGCTCTCGTCGTTTTCTTTCACACAGCGTTCCACCAAAGACAGATGTCCCCGGTGCAAGGCTCCCATGGTCGGCACAAATCCTATGCTCCGGCCATTGTTCCTGACACGGGCAACATATTGCTCCAGTTCCCCTGCCTCTTTGATTATCAGCATCGCTTTGCTTGGTTTTTGTGCGCAAAATTACTAAATTCTCGGCAAACTCGAAAATTTTTATTAACTTTGCAGTCATTATATATAATATTAGAGCGATAAGGTACGGCTCCGCGGGCAAGCGCCGCCTACCTTGCCCATACGAGAGCATATAGTAAACACAAGAATGGCAGACAACAGGATCATATATGTATCCCAGGAGATAGCGCCCTATCTCCATCACACAGAAAACGCACGACTGGACCGCGAATTACCTCAGGAAATGCAGGAACTCAAGTACGAAGTACGCACATTCATGCCCGACTTCGGCACCATCAACGAGCGACGCAACCAGCTGCACGAGGTGATACGTCTCAGCGGCGTCAACATACCCATCCGCGACAACGACCATCCCCTGATCGTAAAGGTGGCCTCGATGCAGCCCTCGCGAATACAGGTCTATTTCATCGACAGCGACGATTATTTCCAGAAACTTGACGACGACGCCGATCCTTTCGGCTCCAACCGCACCGACAACGACGAACGCATGATATTCTATGCCCACGGCACAATGACCACGGCCAAGAAACTGCAGTGGGACCCCGATGTGGTACATGTGTCAGGCTGGATGTCGACCTTGGTGCCGCTATATCTTAAACGCCTGTTCAACGACGGCCCCTCGTTCCATCACACCAAGGTGATATACACCGTGGACAAGGAAGAGGAGATAGCCCCGCTCGACCCCGACTTCTTCGAGAAACTCAAGGCCGAAGGCGTGCGCAAGACGGACCTCAAGCCATTCGCCGAGATTGAGCTGAACCGGAAGACCCTCCACAAGATGGCCATCAACTGGGCCGACGGCCTGGTGTTCCGGGGTGTGGAACCGGATCCGGAACTCGTCGAATTCGCCGAGGGCGCCAACGTGCCCTGGATTCAGATCGACGCCGAGACCGCCCACGGCAAGGAGCTGAACGAATTCTACAAAAACGTGCCACTCCGCAAGGCGTGAACGGACATTAAACCAGAATAATAACCGGGGGCGGAACGCCCCTCCAACAATACATTCAGGAACATGAGGCTGAAACTGACCGGATTGGCATTGATATGCTGCATGGCGCCGGGATTAATTGCCTGCCAGGACGACACATCGACCATCGGCGGCTCGCTCGCTTCGGGCGAGGTTACCATCACCGTCGATTCCATCGAGACCGACCTCAGAGGCAAAGCGGAGTGGATCAACGACTTCGACTCGCGCACCACCATCAAACTGTTAGGCAACCTTACCATCCCCGAATACGGAAATCTGAATTGCAGCTTCGTCACCCAGATGATGAGCGCCACCAAGATGAACATACCCGACTCCATTCCGGAATCGGACGTAGACTCCATCCGTCTGGTCATGTCCATACCCCGCGGCGCGCTCACCGGCGACTCGCTCGCCCCGCAGCAGCTCCGCGTGTTCCGCATCAACAAGGCGCTGCCCAAGGACATCGACTCCAAGTTCGATCCCACGGGATACTACGACCCCTCGGAGGTGTTCGCCACCAAGAGCTACACGGTCAGCAACATATCGAAGAACGACACCATCTTCGCAAATTCGGCATACGTCAACATCCCGATGATGCTACCAAACGAGTTCGGTCTCGAGCTCTTCAGAAAATACCGCGACAACGACCCCGTTTTCGAATGGCCGGCCACCTTCAACCAATGGTTCCCGGGCCTGTACGTGGAGCAGAATTTCGGCAACGGATGCGTGGCCAACATCTCGAGCGTACGCGCCTACCTGTACTGGCACCGCAAGAAAAAGATCTCGGTAACCGTCGACTCCGCCAAAGTGGAATACCGCGACGTGACCAGACGCGACTCCGTCTGCCTGCTGGCATCGGCTCCGGAAGTGCTGTCGTCCAACAACATCAACTACAGTCCCTCGGCCCTGCTGCAGCAACTGGCCTCGGAAGGGAAAAGCCTCGTGACATCGCCCGGTGGATACGTCACCACATTCCGGTTCCCGGTGCGCCGGCTTCTTGACCGGTTCCTGGAAGCCGACACCGAGCTCTCCGTAATGTCGTCACTGATCCTTAAGATTCCCGCCGTATCCGTAAAGAACGATTACGGCATGACACCGCCTGCCAATCTGCTTATGACCACTATGGACGAGCGTGAGTCGTTCTTCCGCGAGAACAAGATTCCGGACAACGTCACTTCGTTCTATTGCACATACGATTCGGAGAACAAGATGTACACCTTCAGCTCCATGCGCGAGTACCTGCTGAAGAAACTGGACGAATACCGCAAGGACCCGACAAATTTCACCGACGACGAGGTGTTCTGTCTCCAGCCCGTGGCGGTGTCTACCGAGACCGTACAGCAATATTACGGACAGTCCGTCACATACGTGACACGTGTGGCACCGTATCTGGCATCGCCCACAATGGTGGAACTCGACATGGAACACGCACAGATATTGTTCACGTTCTCGTCGCAGGTGCTGGAATAAAGTGTAACGTATCAGTTTAGAGCAGGTCAATGAATTTATTAGGGATATTGGCGTTCAGTCTGCTGTCGTTCATTACGGGAGCGGACAGTGTCGGAGCCCCGGCTGGCGCCGACCTGCTGTTCGTGGGCGACGCCATGCAGCATCAGGCGCAGTTGGACCGTGCCCGCGAATTAGGTGGCGGCAACGGCTACGACTGGAACGAATGTTATTCGCTTATCGCCCCCGACATCACCGCCGCCGATTACGCGGTGTGCAACCTTGAGGTGCCGCTTGGAGGAGGGCCGGATTATTCCGGCTATCCATGCTTCTCCGCACCCGACAACTATGCGCAGGCCCTGAAGGACGCCGGCTTCGACATGTTCCTGACGGCCAACAACCACTGTCTGGACCGTGGCGACAAAGGGGCACGGGCCACCATCAAAGCACTGGACCGTCTCGGCGTGGACCACGTGGGCACTTACGCCGACTCTCTGCAGCGCACCAGGCTCGTGCCGTTCATCAAGGACATAAAGGGATTCAAGATAGGGTTCCTTAATTATACATACGGCACCAACGGAATCGAGCCTCGCGACGGCATCGAGGTGTCGATGATAGACCGCGACCGGATGGCCCGCGAAATCAAGGCCACACGCGAGGCCGGCGCCGAAATCGTGGTTGTGGCCGTGCATTGGGGTGTGGAGTACGTGCTTCTGCCGGGACAGGCCCAGAAGAATCTGGCGCAATTCCTCGTAGACCAGGGAGTGGATATGGTCATAGGAGGTCACCCGCATGTGATACAGCCTATGGAAGTGGTGCGCAACGATGCCGAAGACAAGGATGTGCTTGTGGTGTATTCGTTAGGAAATCTGATATCGAACATGAAGACGGCCGACACGCGCGGCGGCGCGCTGGTCAAGGCGCGCATAGAGCGTGGTGCCGACGGCAAAGCGCGGTTCGTGAGGGCCGCATACGACACTTTCTTCTCGCAGAAACCCCACGGTGCCCGGGGTAACTTCAAGGTAGTGCCTTCACGCATGGCCGACCGCATCCCGGCCGCTCAGAAAGCACACTGGGAGCTGTTCGACCGCAACGCGCGCCGGATATTCAACCAACACAACAGAAACGTTCCGTCGATGTGACGGGCCGAATATAAAGGATGGACGTAACGCTATTCAGAGACGTACCGGGACAGGAGGAGGCCAAACGCCGTCTCCGCATGGCCGTGGACAGCGGCAAGCTGCCTCACGCGCTGATGCTGTCGGGCCCGTCGGGTCTGGGCAAGATGCTGCTGGCCCGCGCATTCATGGCCTACGCCCACTGCGAGAATCCGCACGACGGCGAGCCATGCGGCAAATGCCGCAACTGCCGCCTACATGCCGACATCGACCATCCCGACGTGCACTTCTCATTCCCCATAGTCAAAAGCGCCGCCAAACATTACCTCACCTCCGACGACCGACACGACGTATGGGTGAAAATGCTGACCGGACACCCGATGATGACCCCGCGCAACTGGCTCGACCTGATTGAGGCCGGCAATTCGCAGCCCGCTATACATGTGGAGGAGGCGCAGGACATTATACGTTTCGCTGCGTTCCCGCCATACGCCACACAGCTGAAATTCTTCGTCATCTGGCTGCCGGAACGACTGCGTCCCGAAGCCGCCAACAAGTTGCTGAAAGTGATAGAGGAGCCATCGCGCGGCATCTGTTTCCTGTTGGTGAGCAACAACGAGCTGGAGGTGCTTCCTACAATAATGAGCCGCGCGCAGCGAATAGAGGTACGACCCACGGCAGTCACTTCCGACCAGGCGCTCGACCGCGAGGAAACAGCCGAGTTCCGTCAGGTGTTCCAGACTCTGATGCGCGACGCATACCAGCGCAAGATAGGCAACATCAAACGGCTGTCGGAGAGTACGGCCATCTGGGGCCGCGAGAAACTGACCCGGTTCTTCACATATATGACAGCCATGATCCGCGAGAACTTCATATACAACCTCCGCATCCCGCAACTGAACCATCTCGACGCGCAGGACGAGGCCTTCTCGCGCAATTTCTCCCCTTTCATCCACGCCGGCAATGTGGAGGAGATGATAGCTGAATGCGACCGCGCGCGAAACGAGATAACGCGCAATTGCAACGCCAAGATCGTGATGTTCGACTTCTTTCTCCTCATCGTGGCGCTGATAAGGCGCAAACGTACCCAATAAGGCAATAACAAAAAGGCAATAACAAACAAACATAGAACCAATATACACAAACCTAAGGCATCGTGCCTTAAAAACTAAAAGACCAATGAAACCTACACTATTCATTCTTGCTGCAGGTATGGGATCGCGTTACGGCGGTCTGAAGCAACTGGACGGTCTGGGCCCCAACGGCGAGACCATCATGGACTATTCCGTATACGACGCTCTGCGTGCCGGATTCGGCAAGATCGTGTTCGTGATCCGCAAGGATTTCGAGCAGGAGTTCCGCGACAAGGTATTGAGCAAATATGAGGGACACGTTCCCGTGGAGGTTGTATTCCAGTCCATCGACAAGCTGCCCGAAGGCCGCAAGCCGAATCCCGAACGTCAGAAGCCGTGGGGCACGAACCACGCCGTACTGATGGGCAAGGACGTGATCAAGGAGCCGTTCGGAGTAATCAACGCCGACGACTACTATGGCGCCGAGTCCTTCCAGGTGCTTGGAGATTTCCTGCGCAGCGTGGAGGGCAAGAAGAACGCTTACTGCATGGTGGGCTTCAACATCGAGAACACATTGAGCGAGAACGGCGGTGTGTCGCGCGGTCTGTGCGAGGTGGACCAGAACAGCTTCCTGACCGGCGTCAAGGAGTGCCACGGCATCCAGCGCGTGGACGGCAAGCTGATTCAGGACGAGCCCGACGGCTCGAAGTCCCCGTTCCCCGAGGGCGCAAGCGTATCGATGAACATGTGGGGTTTCACTCCCGACTATTTCGATTATAGCGAGAAGGCGTTCATCAAGTTCCTGGACGAGCACGGCGACGAGCTTAAGAGCGAGTTCTACATCCCCAGCGTCGTTAACGACCTGATCAATGACGGCACCATCACGCTGAAAGTAGAGCCCACGCCCAGCAAGTGGTTCGGCGTTACATTCGCCGCCGACCGTCCCGCTACCGTGGCACAGTTCCAGAAGTTGGTTGACGACGGCCTCTATCCCTCGCCCCTGTTCAAATAATAAAGACAAGACAATGAAAGAGAAAATATTGGTAACCGGCGGAACGGGCTACATCGGCTCGCACACCACCGTCAAGTTGCAGGAAGCCGGCTATGAGGTAGTGATAATCGACAATCTGTCCAACTCCAACATCGAGGTGCTGGACGGCATCGAGGCCATCACCGGCAAGCGTCCCGTATTCGTAAAGGGCGACTGCACCGATATCGCCACGCTGCGCAAACTGTTCAGCGAGAATCCCGGCATCAAGGGCATCATCAACTTCGCCGCCAGCAAGGCTGTGGGCGAATCCGTACACAAGCCCATCCTGTACTACCGCAACAACCTGGGCACCCTGCTCAATCTGCTGGAGTGCATGCCGGAGTTCGGCGTCAAAGGCATCGTGTTCTCATCGAGCTGCACCGTCTACGGCGAGCCCGACGTGAACCCCATCGACGAGACCGCTCCCATCAAGCCCGCCACATCGCCTTACGGCAACACCAAGCAGATCTCGGAGGAGATAATCCGCGACGTCATCATCTCGGGCGCTCCCATCAAGTCGATTCTGCTGCGTTACTTCAACCCCATCGGCGCGCATCCCAGCGCAAAGATCGGCGAACTCCCCGTGGGCGTGCCCCAGAACCTGGTGCCCTACATCACACAGACCGCTGCCGGCATCCGCAAGGAGCTGACCGTGTTCGGCGATGACTACAACACCCCCGACGGAAGCTGCATCCGCGACTATATCGACGTCAACGACCTGGCCGCCGCTCACGTAATCGCCATGGAGCGCATGCTGAGCCGCGAGGACACCGACCAGCTCGAGGTGTTCAACCTCGGCACAGGCAACGGCCTGTCCGTGCTGGAACTGGTCAACGCATTCCAGAAGGCCACCGGCGTGAAGGTGCCCTACAAGATCGGCGCACGCCGCGAGGGCGACATCGAGAAGATCTGGGCCGACCCCAAGAAGGCCAACGAGGTGCTGGGCTGGAAAGCCGAGACTCCCATCAACGAGACCATGGCCAACGCCTGGAGATGGCAATGCACCCTTCCCAAGTAATCCTGCAATAGCGATTCACTCCATAATAAACAGAGCCCCGGTTGCACCGACGCTCTGTTTTTATCATTTATAATGCGCTCTATTCCTTGCCGCAGAGGCGGCGCATGGGGCAGTAGCGGCATTCGGCGTCGTCGGAGGCGCCCGTGAATTCCGGATCGTCGAAGATGTGGCATATCACGTCCGCAAGGCGGCTGTCGAACTCCGCGAACGCTTCGTCGTCGCTGTTGCGGCCCTCCCGGTTTGTGCCTAACGAGATATAACATTCACCGTCGCCATGCTCCATTCCGTTAGTGTCGAATATGCACATGTCCACGCCCTTCCTGTCCGTCATCTTCTCAAGCTGGCGCGCATAGAATAAAAGTTGGAACACCTGTTTGGCGTCATCGCCGCCATTTCCGGCACCAAATACAGAATCCAGGCTGTCACCCATCTTCAGGTGTATTTTTCCGGTCTTATAGTCCACTATCCTATACGGCATCCCGGGTTGCGAATCCACGCGGTCCAGACTACCCCTGACGTTTACCGTCAGATTGTCACGCACTTTCAATTCATCCTTGAACGACACCTCCACTCCGTTCAGCGTCAACGGCAGATTGGCGGCATGGTCCGCATCGTGCCTTATCACGGCCTTGACCTGCCTCAGCAGCCTGTCGGCCACCATACGCACCGACTCGCATAACGGAGCGTCCAGTCCCGGACCTTCCTCGACGCCGTGATAATGACGGTTCACGGCCTGAACCATCTTGCGCCGCAAATTCTCCTCATCGGCCAATACTCCCATGAAGTAATCGCGGCCATGAGTCTGAGGATTCGGTATATACGACGCGTTGTCCCACAGCTTATGCTGATCTTTCGGCGCGAAATAAAGGTTCATCATCACGTCGTGGAATATATCGCCCTGAGTGATGGCGTCTATGCTGCCGTCGGAGTCGGTCCGGTCGCCGATACGCTTCACATATTTATAATAGAACTGCAGCGGACATCTGATATAGGAATTCAGGGCCGAAGCGGAAAGATAACGTTTCTCTCCGTCATGGTCGGCGCGAAACGCATCGAGCTGGGCACGGATCTCAGGCGTTTTCTCCACCGGTGGCACATAGGCGTCGTCGGCACGGGCTCCCGTACTGAACTTCATGCTGACACGCTTCAGGGTAGAGCGGCAGTATATCTTCTCAAGCTGCATCAGATAACGCGACTTGCCGCCGCTACGCATTCCCTCGCCCTGACGCGAGTCGTAGACCAGGTACACTTTGTCGGCTCGCGACAGCAGGCGGTAGAACCAATAGTCGTACAGTTTCTCCTGATGTCCGGTGGATGGAAGGCCATAGCCATAACGCAATGTATCGGGGATGAAGCTGCGCTTGCGCGCATGACGCGGCATGACCTTATCGTTCATCGACAGGATTATGACACGGTCGAAATCCAGCGCGCGCGTCTCCAGCAGGCCCATCACCTGCAGACCCTCCAAGGGCTCGCCCTTGAACGATATTTTCTCGCCGCTCACCATCTTCTGCAAGATATGGAACAGCGTGCCCGGACGCATATCCACGCCGTTAGCCTCCCCCGCGGCCGCAATCTGGAACAACGAGGTCAGATACACCTGTATCAGCATCCGTTCCACCTTGGTCTTGCTGTCGCCGTCGGTTTTGGACAATTCATGATCCACACCCCGGAGCAGTTCCTCCAGCCAAGCCACGCTTTCCTTAAGTCCGGCCGAAGGCCCGAGCGGCCGCAAAAGCCGGCCTAACTCCGCGCTGTATCCGTTCAGTTCTGTCCAGGACATCACGCGGCGATGGCATCGGAGCATATCCGTATTGACGCGTATTATAACCTCCGGCCCATACAGCAGCTGCATTATGGGTTGCGCCAGCAGCATACGCAGGTCCGAGGCCAGATAGATGGTGTCGCCGCCCTCCTTCTGCCGGTGGCGCAACGTGCGCTGCAGATGGAACAGGAATGTGGCGATGTCGGTATAACGCATGGACCAACCCATGGTGACGTTCACGTCCATCTTGGGGTCGGGCAACGAATAGAGCAACGGCAGCAGCATGTTCTCGTCCGGCAGCACCACGGCCACCCTGGCGTCGGCCACATCCTCGGCCATATTGCCGCCATGAGGGTCTATCCATTCGCCTATCACCTTGGACTGCATGGAATTGGAAGGCACGGCAACTTCCGTGATTTCCGGCATTTCGCTACGCGCCGCCTTCTCCACATGTTCCTTAGCCCACCTCGACATCGGGAAGGCTTGCATCTGGCGCCTGATGATCCTGCCGGCTTCCGAATCACCAGAGGTCAATACAGGGCCTGTAAGGTCCCACCAGAAATCCACAACCGGATTCTTCAGGTTGTCGCCTATCTTCCGCAACTCGCGGAACAATTTTATCTCCGTCATCGACATCCAGTCGAGCCCTACCGTCACCACATGCTTCCAGGGAAGGGCGTCAAGGCCACGGTCCAGCACCTGCTCCATCGCCCTGCGGTATACGGTGCCGGCCAGCCCCATGGGAAGCGACGCTTCGGGGTCGCCCACCGGGTTCTCAAGCCGCTTTCTCAACTCAGTATAAAGCCCCGGCAACAATTCCCACAGGTCGGAGAAGCGACTCGTGGCCACACTGCCGTTGCCTTTCCGGACATTGGTCCAGAAACGGTCGCTCTCGTCGCCGGCGGGACGATACCCTAAGAACTGCTCGAGGATATCCATCTGCTCCGGCGTCAGCGGATTAGTGGACAAGGTCCTGTAGTTCACCACATTGGCGAATATCTTCTGCGCGTCCACGTCGCAGATGTCCACCTCGCTGAAATCCGACAGCACGACCTCACCCCAGGGCAGAAACTCATCGAAGTCCACCAATGTCTTCTCATCGTTGATCGGATTCGACACATTGCGCAGGTCGCGGTAAGCCATATACAGTTCCATCAGCTGCGTGACGCGCGGCGCAACCTCCAGTCCCGATATCCTCGCCATGAATTCGCCCATGGCCATGACCTCGGGGGCCAGCATGGTGCGCCCGCCAAGTCGCTCTGACAGCCGTTTAAGGAAAAAAGTGCAGCTTCGCCGGTTGGGCAATACGAAGCAATACTCCGACAGGTCCGCATCGGTATCTGCGTATGCGCCTGCCACCGCACCCAAAAAAGTAGAGTTTCTCATGTAAGGCTTATTTCATTCGTTTCAGTAGATTGTAGCTGGGGAGCACGCCTAACTCGCCAGCCTTGCTGAGGTCGTTGAACGCGAGACGCCGGTTGCCGATGCGCAGGTAAGTCAGACCCCGGTTATAAAGGGCGGCGCCGAAAGCCGGATCAAGTTCAAGAGCTTTGCCGTAACATTCTATAGCCGATGTGAAATCGCCGGCTGCATAATACAGATTGCCTTTATTGACCCATACGAAGGCCAGTCGGGGATCGATGTCGAGGGCGGCGTCATAATCGTGGATCGCCACGGGGGCCTGTCGGGGGTCGAGGGCGGCGCGGGCGTATGCGCGGCCCACATACGCCGTGGTCAGATCAGGGCTCTTGGCCAAAGCCTTGTCGAATGCCTTGATGGCAGCCTCGTAATCCTTGAGCGTGGAACGCGCCACACCCAGACTCAGATAATCGGCCGCCGTCGCAGTGCCCAAGGCCGCCTTCTGATCAAGATCGGACGCCATGTCGAACAATACCTGTGCATTGGCCTCGCCCACCGACGGACCCGACACAAGATAGAGCTTACGCTTGGTCCATCCCCGGTTGTTGAAGTCGTCCATTTCGCGGAAATATACGGGACGGTTGTCGAGCGTTGCCGCCGTGGGCACGAATGTCAGGGCGTATGCGGCCTGGGGCTCGATGTTGACATTGCGGTCCTGCACGCGGCCCTTGATCCTGTCATCGTAATTAAGGTTTGTCTGCTCGGTGGCGCTCACCGTCACCAGACGGTTGAAGCGGTCCATCACCTCGTTCTCGTCCTCGTTTTCCGTCGGAGCGGAATGGCTTTCGGTATTGGTCAGGCCGTTCTGCACGGCCGGGCGGTCGAGCGGATGCGCCACGGGATTGTGCACGTATTGCTTCACCAGTTCGTCGGCCTGATGCACCATGGCCATGGCCTTACGCATGTCGCCGAGGTCGCGGTATGCCTCGGCCAGCGCGTAGTAGACGTTATGATAGCGTGGATAGCGCCGGGCTATCTTGTTGAACTGCTCTAAGGCCTCGCGAGGTTTCTTGCGCTGCAGGTTCACCAGTCCCAAGTTGAACGTGGCATGGAAGTTGTCGGGATTCAGTTTCAGCACTTCCTTCAGGTCGCGTGCCGAACGGTCCAGGTCCTTCACTTCATAGCGCAGCAGGGCGCGGTTGAATATGGCGGCCTCGTTGGCCGGATTCAGCTCAATGGCGTAGTTATAGTCGGCCATCGCCCCGAAAAAGTCGTCGAGGTTATATCTTACATACGCCCGGTTCAGATATAGGTCCGGTTCACGGGGCATAAGCTTGATGGCCTGGTCCATATCCTTAAGGGCTTCGTCCCACTTCTGCTGCCGGGTGCTCAGTTCGGCATGGAGCAGGAAGGTGTTGGTGCTCTTGGCGCCATTGTCCAGAGCTTTGCGCAGCGATGCCAGGGCCGCCACGGTGTCTCCCTGAACGGCATACAGACGTCCGCGGGCGGCAAGGCCATCCTCGAATCCGGGATACATGCGCAGCAACGTGCCGAACGTGGTGTCGGCGTCGGCATAACGCTTCAGTTCCGTCTCGGCCACGCCCTTGAAATAGAGCATATACTTGTCGCGCGGATTATATTTCAATCCTGCCTGATAGTCAAGCACGGCCAGCGAGTCGCGCCCGGTGGACTGACGCGCGAAGCCGCGAAGGCGATAGGTGTCGGTATGGAACTTGTTGCGTTCCATAGACATGGTGGCGTCCTCTTCGGCTCCCTTGTAATCCTCAAGCTGAAGCTTGGCCAACGCACGGAAGAAATAGGGCTCGGCAAGATAGGGCTTGGCCTTGATGGCCTGGTTGAAATACTGGATTGAAAGCATATAGTCGTCCATCGACAGCACATTGCGCCCGATGTTCAGCACCTGCTCGGCATTGACCTGCGCCGACACCGGCACGGCACACAAGGCCAGGACCGCCATGATTCCGATATTCCTTATCGCCTTCAATATCCTCATTCCCTAATACTGCTTTTGAAGTTGTCTAAACTAATTTGCGTTTGTTACTGAATCTGAAGATGTATAAACTTTATGAAGTTGTTTAGACAACTTCTTTGCTTTGAAAATACAAAGATACGAAAAAAAAACGAATAGCGGCCGGAGTGTCCATATTATAATAATTTTGTGCATTACGGTTTTATTGTGTAATTTTGTCGCAGTTTGATGAATCTGATACGTTAAAGCATAGAAATCCTGCGCAAAGGATAATTATGGAAAATGACCTGAGGACATTACAGCTTGTCGAGCTGGACATGCTTAAGGAGCTGCTGCGAGTGTGCTCCGAACATAATCTGACCGTATGGGTGGACGGAGGTACGATGCTTGGCGCCGTGCGTCATAAGGGCTTCATACCCTGGGACGACGATATCGACGTGGTTATGCCGCGCCATGACTACGACATATTGCTGCGACATGGCGACGAATGGTTCAGCCATCCATATTTCCTGCAAAGCGCATACTCCGATCCTGGTTATTTCCGGGGCCATGCCCAGCTGCGCAACGACAACACGGCGGCCATACGCCCCTCCGAAGCCTACCGCAAGTTCAATCAGGGCATTTTCATCGACATATTCGTGCTTGACGGCTGTCCCGACGATCCGAAGGAGCTGGAGAATCTGAGCCAAGACACGTTGCATTCGCTGCGTCTCCTCAAGGCCGTAGACCTCGACGTGCTATATTCAGGCCGTCTGCTGCAGGTGTTCCGCAAGGCACGTATGCGGCGCAAAGTCCGCAAATCGGGTTTAATCAACCTGTACAAGGCCATCGAAGACCGCCTGCGTCAGGTAGACATGGATGCCGTCCGTAACTGGGCCTACATCACGTACTCGGGTAACCGACTGCTGTTCGACCGCCATCTGTATGACAACACGGTGTGGATGGATTTCGAGGACATCAAGGTTCCATTGCCGGCCGGCTATGACCGGAGCCTTCGCATATTGTACGGTGATGATTACATGACTCCCAGACACGACCCCACAGAACACGGAGAAATGGTGGTGTCCGTCACCAGGTCGTGGCGCGAGGTCGCCCCGGAAGTATGCCGTCAGTGGCGAAAAGGCACACTGAAACGGATAATCAACAAATTTGCAAAAAAACGTAAGAGATGAACTGTTATCTGGCACGCGACTACAAAGGGACGCTGAGCGCCGGCAACAAGGCCCGTACCGACATCGAGGCCGTGATGAGCAGTCTGGGCTACCGCAACCTCGGCATCAAGCAATCGGTGTCGGGCGGTGGTCTCAAACATTTTGTCCGCAATCTGGCCGGTGTGATCAAGGAATGCGGCACCATCCGTCCGGGCGACATCATTGTGCTTCAGTATCCGCTTAAGAAATATTTTTCGTCGGTGTGCCGCGTGGCACACGCCCGCGGGGCCAAAGTGGTGGCGCTGATCCATGACTTGGGCAGTTTCCGCCGCAAGGCGCTGACGGAAGAGAAGGAAATCCGGAGGCTGTCGAACGCCGACCTGATAATAGCCCATAACGCCGCCATGCGACGCTGGCTGGAACGGCGCGGATGTACCGCCAAAGTAATCGAACTCGGAATATTCGACTTCCTGAACCATTCCCGGCCTGCCGTGGAACATGAACCGGGTACAGATTACAAAGTGGTCTATGCCGGCAACCTGCAACGTCGCAAAAACAGTTTTCTATATTCCATCAAGCCGCAGGGATGGAGCATGGTGCTGTACGGCAACGGATTCGAGGCTTCGGAAGCGGCAGGCGCCGAAAATATAGACTATCTCGGCTTCGCCAAGCCCTCTGACCTGATTAAGGATGCCGGCGGGGATTTCGGACTGGTGTGGGACGGTGATTCCGCCGAAACATGCAGCGGAAACTACGGCGAATACCTGCGGTTGAACAATCCGCACAAGACATCGCTCTATATCCGCTGCGGCCTGCCCGTGATTATCTGGAAAGAAGCCGCTCTCGCACCTTTCATCGAACGCGAAGGCCTCGGCATCGCTGTCGGTTCGCTCGAGGAGTTGCACGACATTCTTCCCTCCATCACGCCCGATCGATACCGCGATATGCGCCGGCGCGTTCTCGACATGGGCGAACGTCTGGCCAACGGCAAATATGCCGGAGCCGCTCTGATACGCGCCTCCGCCCTCCTCACCCCGAATCCCTCGGAATGAAATCATCACTCGTCACTCATCACTCATCACTCGTCACTCATCACTATGCCTTACGATTACCTTATAGTGGGAGCCGGCCTGTTCGGCGCCACATTCGCTCACGAGGCCGCCAACCGAGGCCTGAAATGTCTGGTCATCGACCGGCGACCGCATGTGGGCGGCAATGTCTATTGTGAAAACATCGAGGGTATAAACGTGCATAAATATGGCGCCCATATATTCCACACCTCCAACCCCGAGACCTGGAAATTCGTCAACGATATAGTCCCCTTCAACCGTTTCACCAACTCCCCTTTGGCTCTGGCTCCCGACGGCAGACTGTACAACCTGCCGTTCAACATGAACACCTTCTATCAGTTATGGGGCGAACGCGATCCGCATAAGGTAAGGCTCATTATCGACGCACAGCGAAAGGAGGCCGTGGACAGGATGCGCGCCGACGGCGTGACAGAGCCACGAAACCTGGAGGAACAGGCATTGACTCTGGTCGGCAAGGATGTGTACACGCTTCTGATCAAGGAATACACCGAGAAGCAGTGGGGCCGCAGATGCACCGAACTTCCGGCTTTCATAATCCGTCGGCTCCCACTCAGATTCACATTCGACAACAATTACTTCAACGATGCCTTCCAGGGCATACCGATTGGCGGTTACAATCCATTGATCGAAGGACTGCTCAGAGGGTCGGACGTAGTGCTTGACACCGATTTCTTCGCCGACCGCGACAGATGGCAGGGCGTGGCGCGCAGGATGCTGTTCACCGGCAAGATAGATGAATTCTACGGGTTCCGGTTCGGCAAACTGGATTACCGAACCGTCCGGTTCGAGACTGAAGTGCTCGACACGCCCAACTATCAGGGCAACGCGGTGATAAACCATACGTCGGCATCGGTGCCGTACACCCGCGTCATCGAACACAAGCACTTCGAGACGTTCGGCGACAGGGTATACGACAATCCGCGCACCGTGGTGTCGCGCGAGTATTCCACCGAATGGCACGAGGGCATGGAACCGTTCTACCCCGTCAACGATGCCCGCAATCAGGCCATCTACGAACAATACCGCGCGCTGGCCGACCTGGAATCCGATGTACTGTTTGGCGGCAGACTGGCCGAGTACAGATATTACGACATGGCGCCTCTGATAACGCGTGCCCGACAGCTCTTCAAAACCACTGAAAAATAACAATTTGCATATATCGGATAAAATTAGTAATTTTGCACCGCAAAAATCCCGTGTGATGGGAAACGCGCCGCACAGGCCCGTTTTGAGTAACACAACAACAAGAAAATGAAAAAGTATGCATTGAACGCTCAGCCGCGTACAGAGCTGGGCAAGAAGTCGGTGAAGGCCCTCCGTGCCGAGGGCAAGATTCCCGCAGTGATCAACGGTGGCACTCTGGTAGAGCTGCCCTACACCGGCACTCTGAAAGAAGGCCAGAAGCTGGTCGAGATCGACGCCAAGCGCGGTCTGATCACAACTGACATCGTAGTAGAGGCCGAGGATGTGCGCAAGCTCATCTACACTCCCGACATCTTCGAGGTTGACATCAACCTGAACGGCGAGGAGGTTAAGGCCGTGATCAAGGACCTGCAGTTCCAGCCCGTCAAGGACACTCTGCTTCACATCGATTTCCTCCAGGTATATCCCGACAAGCCCGTAGTGATGGAAGTTCCCGTCAAGATCGAGGGTCACGCCGAGGGTGTCAAGGCCGGTGGTAAGCTCACGCTCTCCATGCGTAAGCTGAAGGTTAAGGCTCTCTACAACGAGATTCCCGAACGTCTGGTCATCAACGTCGACAACCTGGGTCTGGGCAAGTCCATGGCCGTAGGCGACCTCCACTTCGAAGGCCTCGAGCTGATGAACGCCAAGAACGCCGTGGTATGCGCCGTTCAGCTCACCCGTGCCGCACGTGGCGCACAGGCCAAGGCAGAGCAGGCTTAATCCCTCTACTGAAACTTTCAAGGCTCCATCCCACACAATGTGGGATGGAGCCTATATATTGAAGTTATGAATATTTTTAAACGTCTGTTCGGGTCCGGAAAATCCCAAAGCTCCGTGGGCACTCCGGACCGGGACACCGATTCCGATATGAAACGTTACCTGATAGCATGTCTGGGCAATATAGGTCCCGAATACGAAGGCACACGCCATAACGCCGGATTCATGGTGGCCGACCGTCTGGTCGACGACGCCGGCGTCAGCTTCCGGTCCGGCCGATACGGCGACATGGCCACAGTACGCATCAAGAACTGCGAGCTGTTGGTGCTGAAGCCCTCCACGTTCATGAACCTGTCCGGAGTGGCCGTGCGTTACTGGATGAACCACGAGAAGTTGCCGCTGGACCGGCTGCTGGTCGTGGTGGACGACCTCGCACTTCCCTTCGGCACCTTGCGCCTGCGTAAGTCAGGCTCCGATGCCGGCCACAACGGGCTGAAGAACATAGCCGAACAGCTCGGCACCCAGAATTACGCTCGTCTGCGCTTCGGCGTGGGCAACGACTTCCCCAAGGGTGGCCAGATTGACTTCGTGCTCGGCAAGTTTCCGCCCGAAGAACGCGCGAAGATGCCCGAAGTGCTGAAGCGTGCGGCCGAGGCCGTCTCGACTTTCTGTCTCGCCGGCCCAGACATCGCCATGAACCGCTTCAACCACTAAAATTTAAACTGTAACCGGAGCTGGATTATGTTGACATGACGCTTGGGACTGACGCTTGAGTCTCGGACGTCCGTGTACCGCCATCCTAAGCGGGCCAGCATATACTTGTTGAAATAATAGTTCAGCGTCACCGAATAGTCGTTGCTTATACCGCCGCGTATGTCCTTACAGCTGGCATTGGTGTAGTCGTACCCGGCCACAAGCTCTAATGTACGGGGCTTCGGAATGGCTATGCCGGCATCCCACGGCGAATAACTGTACTGACTGTCGCCGAGAATAAGGCAGCGCAACCATGCGTATGCACCCTGCACCTGATAGGCCGGACGCCCTATACGGTTGATGTTCATATAATAATACTGCGACTCCAGAGCCACACGGTCCTTACAGAGCAGTAACTCGGGGCTGAGCTTCAGCTGATTTCCGGCATCCGTAACATCGGCACCAAGCATCTTCACCTTCGCCACGCGCGTCGGGAAATTGGCGCCCAGATTGAATGCTCCTGACTGAGACTTGCCGTCCTCGCCGCGCTTGTGCGTCGGGCTCTGGTACCATGCGCTGACGCCCACCTGCACTATCGCGCCGTCGCGCGCGATGGGACGCCATACGAAACGGCCCACGCCTCCGATGCTCTGGCGCGTGATGCCGTCGCCGGTCAGATTGTCGCTGTTGCCGAATATCACGCTCGTGCCCATGAAGAATTTAGGAAGGCTAAGATTGTACATAATACCGAGATTACGTGCTGTGGCTGCCAGGTAATCGTCGGTGGTCGGAGCCTCGAACGCACTCTTGAACGAACTGGATGTGGACGACTGCAAGCCGAACTGATGCACGAAGTAACCGCCGCGAACCAGCATCTTGTCGTTGATCTTGTACTGAATGAACACATCCTTGATGCCGAGCTTGAACCCTCCGAAGCCGACATCCACCTTGGCGTTCCAGTTGCCGTACGCTGCGCTGAGTCCTATACGCATGTCGGGCAGCTGCACACCGTCGGTAAATCCGTTGCCGTCAGGCGCGTAAACCGCACCGTCGGCAAGGATTCGGGCCATGGGCTTGAAACTGAATTTAGGTTTGCCTTCGGTAGTCCGAGCTTCCTCGTGATGCTTGACAGATGCGCTCACCACATCCGGATCGCTCATCGGCTCGGTGAGCCAGCTCTTGGATGGCTTCTGCGACTCGGTCACCGTCGGTTCAGCAGTGGCTACCGGTTCCGGACTTCCGGTCGGCGTGTCGGCCGCCGTTGCCGGGAATATGCACAATGCCCCAAGCATCGCGCCTGTGAGTATGAGTGTTTTCATAGTATATGGTTTTATAGTGTACTCAAGATTGAAGATATCCCTACAACTCCACTTATACTATTCCAACACTATCACACCTCTCCTGGTTTATCTTTTCATTTGTTAATTAACAATGCTATCGCCTGCAAATCAACGGCTCGTATGGCGGAGAGCCCAGCGCGAAGCCGTTCTGTTTTTGCTTTCTTCAGCGCGAAGCCGTTCTGTTCCGGGGCGGAGCACCGGCCCCTATACCACAGAGGGTGTGCCAACGCGAGTTGACACACCCTCTTTAGGATATTGCACGCCGAGGCGTCTTATTTCTTAACTTTGTCGCAGATGGCCTTGAAGGCTGCGGGATGGTTCACGGCCAGCTCGGCCAGAGCCTTGCGGTTGATCTCGATACCGGCGGCGTGGATCAGACCCATGAGCTTGCTGTAGCTGAGGTCCTCCAGGCGGGCTGCGGCATTGATACGCTGAATCCACAGGGCGCGGAAGTTGCGCTTCTTCTGCTTGCGGTCACGGTAGGCGTAGGTCAGACCCTTCTCCCAGGTGTTCTTGGCCACCGTCCACACGTTGCGACGGCTACCATAGTAACCGCGCGTCAGTTTCAATATCTTCTTTCTCTTGGCACGTGAAGCCACGTGATTTACTGATCTTGGCATCTTTTTTTCTGTTTTTGAAATCCAGCGGCTTTATTCACTCTTTATATGCTGGAATTTCGGTTAATAAATTTGTAATACGGGGCAAGGGCGCTGCCGGCCCGGGCCCGGTGCGATCTTAACGAAGGTTCAGGAGGTCGCGTACCTGTTTGAGGTTGGCGCTTGCCACCAGTCCCGTGTGGTCCAGGTTGCGCTTGCGCTTCTTCGATTTCTTCGTCAGGATGTGGCTGTGATAAGCGTGCTTACGCTTGATCTTTCCCGTGCCGGTGAGCGCAAAGCGCTTCTTGGACGCGGCATTGGTCTTTACTTTAGGCATTTTGTTTTATTTTTAGTTGTTTCAAACCTCGGCACCGAGTGCCTACGGTCTCTAATTCTTTCAATCGGTTTTCCTTCGCAACGGGGCTTGTCACTCGGCTGCATCGGTAGTCGCCTCGCTGTCGCTCGCCTCCGGCTTCTGAGCCTCTGCCGGTTTCTGAGCCTCGGGGCGCTTGTCCTTGCGAAGTTCGCCTGGTTGCTTCTCCTTCTTGGGCGCGGCCTTCAGAGGCGTGATCATGATGGTCATACGCTTGCCTTCCAGCACCGGCATCATCTCAACCTTACCAAGGTCCTCAAGGTCGTTGGCAAAGCGAAGCAACAGCACCTCGCCCTGCTCCTTGAACAGGATGGAACGGCCGCGGAAGAACACGTAGGCCTTCACCTTGGAGCCCTCCTTCAGGAATCCCTGCGCATGCTTAAGCTTGAAGTTATAGTCGTGGTCGTCGGTCTGGGGGCCGAAACGGATCTCCTTCACAACCACCTTCGTAGCCTTCTGCTTCTGCTCCTTCTGGCGTTTTTTCTGCTGATAGAGGAATTTCTGGTAGTCGATCACACGGCATACCGGGGGTTCGGCCGTGGGTGAGATTTCCACGAGATCCAGCTCCTGGCTGCGTGCTATTTTCAGAGCCTGGGCTATCGGATAGATGCCCTGCTCCACGTTATCGCCCACCAATCGGACTTCGCGTGCGCGTATGCGTTCGTTGGTCTGATACGGGTCGTTGCGACGGTCGTCGCGACCGGGTCGCTGACCAGGCCGGGGCTTCGGCCCCATGGGACGCTTAGGTCCCGTGAATAATGGTTTTTTCTCCATCAACAGGATTTTATTGTTTTGTAAACGCCGAAACCTCGTCGTTTATTATCTTAGCGAACTCTGCCACGGGCATCACGCCTAAGTCGCCCTCGCCGCGCTTGCGCACGGCCACGGTACCGTCGGCCTGCTCCTTCTCGCCCACAACGATCATGTAGGGTATCTTCTTCATTTCGTTGTCGCGAATCTTGCGGCCCACCTTCTCGTTGCGGTCGTCCACTTCGGCGCGTACGTCCATCTCCTCGAGCTGTGCGGCTACCTTATGAGCGTAATCGTTGTATTTCTCGGACACGGGGAGCACCACGCACTGTGTGGGTATCAGCCACAGGGGCAGGTTGCCGGCGGTGTGCTCCAGCAGCACGGCCACGAAACGCTCCATCGAGCCGAACGGCGCGCGGTGTATCATGACGGGGCGGTGCTTCTGGTTGTCGGCGCCTGTAAAAGTCAGGTCGAAGCGCTCGGGCAGGTTGTAATCCACCTGAATTGTACCCAGCTGCCACTTGCGGCCGATGGCGTCGCGCACCATGAAGTCAAGCTTGGGACCGTAGAACGCAGCCTCGCCCTCCACCTGAGTTGCTTTCAGGCCTTTCTCGGCGCAGGCGTCGATGATGGCCTGCTCGGCAAGGTGCCAGTTCTCGTCGCTGCCTATGTATTTGGTCTTGTTCTTCGGGTCGCGCAGCGAAATCTGAGCCTCGTAGTTCTGGAAATCAAGCGCACGGAATATGTACAGGATGATGTCCATCACTTTCAGGAACTCCTCCTTGATCTGGTCGGGCGTCACGAACAGGTGGGCGTCGTCCTGCGTGAATCCGCGCACACGGGTCAGTCCGTGCAGCTCGCCGCTCTGCTCGTAACGGTACACGGTACCGAACTCAGCGAAGCGCAACGGCAGGTCGCGGTATGAGCGGGGCGATGTCTTGTATATCTCGCAGTGGTGCGGGCAGTTCATCGGCTTCAGCAGATACTCCTCGCCTTCCTGCGGGGTGTGGATGGGCTGGAACGAATCCTTACCGTACTTGGCCCAGTGTCCGGAAGTGACGTACAGGGCCTTGTTGCCGATATGCGGGGTGATTACCTGCAGGTAACCGTACTTCTTCTGAATCTTGCGGAGGAACTGCTCCAGGCGGTCGCGCAGCGCGGCGCCCTTGGGCAGCCACAGGGGCAGACCCTGACCTACCATCGGCGAGAACGCGAACAGTTCCATGTCGCGGCCCAGGATGCGGTGGTCACGCTTCTTGGCCTCCTCAAGCAGCACCAGGTATTCGTCCAGCATCTTCTTCTTGGGGAAGGTGATGCCGTACACGCGCACCAGCTGGTTGCGTGTCTCGTCGCCGCGCCAGTAGGCACCGGCCAGCGACATTATCTTGGCGGCCTTGATGGGTGCGGTGGTCGGGATGTGCGGGCCACGGCACAGGTCGGTGAAGTTACCCTGGGTGTATGTGGTGATGTGGCCGTCCTCCAGCTCGGAGATAAGCTCGCACTTATACTCCTCGCCACGGTCCCCGAACATCTTCAGTGCATCTTCCTTCGATATGTCGGCGCGGACTATCGGCTGCTTCTGAGCGGCGAGTTCCAGCATCTTCTTCTCGATTTTGGGGAAGTCTTCGTCGGTAATCTTGTGCTCGCCCGGATCGATGTCGTAGTAGAAACCGTTCTCGATGGCGGGGCCGATACCAAACTTCACGCCGGGATACAGTTCCTGCAGCGCCTCGGCCAGCAAGTGTGCCGAGCTGTGCCAGAAAGCGTGCTTGCCTTCCGGGTCATCCCATTTGAACAGTTCTATCCTGGCGTCTCCCTGCACCGGGCGTGCCAGGTCCCATTCCTCGCCATTGATTTTAGCTGCCAACACATCGGCCGCAAAGCGCGGGCTGATGCTCTCGGCTATCTGTAACGGAGTGGTTCCCTCGGCGTACTCTCTGACGCTTCCGTCCGGAAATGTAATCTTTATCATTGATAATCAAATATATACATTGTCAATCGGGCATCTTCGCCTCGCGAAAATGCCTTTGCGCCCACAAAATTAGGAAATTATTCTCAATTTTCCAACATTTCGTCGTCATCATCGTCTTCCCAGTCAAGGAAATATGTCTCAGCGTATTGCGTGTCGTCGCGGAATTCGCTGAGCTTGCGTCCCTCGCGCTTGGTGGGGCGTCCCAGTCCCTTGCGGCGGTCGACGAATCCGGAGATGCGCGTCATCTCCAGCAGTTCATACTGCGACTGCGGCGTGATGTTCTCCAGATATTCGGGCACCAACTTGGCTCCCAGGCGGTTCTGCGCCAGCTTCAGCACCCGGAACTTATAGGTGATGGGTGGCTTCTTCACGTCGATGACGTCACCCTCCTTGATGGCGCGGCTGGGCTTCACGGCCACGCCGTTCATGGTGACGCGTCCCTTCTTGCACGCCTCCGTGGCCACGGTGCGCGTCTTGAACACACGCATGGCCCACAGCCATTTGTCTATTCTCGTCTCTGCCATAATGTCTTACTTTGCCTTGACCCGTTGCAGCGTCAGCACTTTCTTGCCCATGGCGTTGAACAGCAGCACCTCGACGGGCGACACGGGTCTGGCGGCCGTGGCTTCCTCAAGGGCCACGATCAGCGACGTCTCGTGGTTCATGTCGGGGCACGCCATGCGCGTCACTGCTATGGCACTGAACGAAATGGAGTTGGCCTCCTCCATGTTGATGTCCATTCGGCCGTTCAATATGTTGCAGCCGGTGTTGCCGTGCAGCTTGCCTTCGTCCACGTCTATCATTATCTTCATGTCGGGCACATCTATCTTACGGTCGCCGATGGCCGTTACCTGCCACGTTCCGTTCAGGAAATCGAAGTTCTGATGCATCAGGGTCATTACCTTTCGCCCGGCCTTGTCGTAGAAGTCAAGGTAATACTCCGAACCGGAAACGCCCCATGTGTACCTGACGGTGGCGGCCAGCGCCTGATTTATCTCCGTGTCGGTCAGGCCCTCCTTCGCACAGGCCGCCATGGTCGTGACCGTATTGCCGAAGCTCAGCGTGGAGTCGGCGGGATTGTATTTATAGGTGGCGTTCAAGGTGTTGCATCCGTTGTTGCCGTATACGCGCTTCATGCCGGGCACAAAGCGGAGATATGGAGCCTTCTCTCCCACCGCGTCCTTGCCGTACACTTCCTGTATGCTCCATTCACCCTTCACCACTCCTTTCTTGATTTCCTCGGGATTGTACGAGCGGTTGTCGGCATCCGGCGATATCACCTCGCGGTCATGCGGCAGAATCGGCTCCTCGGCCGTGTCCGGGCCTTGTGTTTTCGCGGATTTGTTGAACACGCCGCACGAGGCCATGGCCAACGCCAGCCCCGCCCATATTGCCGTAATCTGTATTCTTCTCATGGTCATATACATCTGTCATTCGCCCCAGTGCTTTCGCAGGGGATACTTGGTGGGGCGCAACAGCAGCCGCAGCGACGTGGAATAGAACAGGTAGTTCCACGTCCAGTTGGTAAGCACGCTTAGCTTGTTGCGCATTCCTAATATGGACATCAGATGGATAAACATCCACACGAGCCAGGCGAAGAAGCCGTTGAAGCTGAAGTGCGGCAGGTCGGCCACGGCCTTCGCCTTTCCGATGGTGGCCATAGATCCCCTGTCGCGGTAGCGGAATGGTGTGCGGAATTCGCCGCGGTTCAGGTTCTTGGCCAGGTTGTTGGCCATCTGCAATGCAGGCTGGGCCATCTGCGGGTCGCCCTTGGGGTGGCCGTCGCGCTGCATCAGGCAGATGTCGCCCACCGCAAACACCGAGCCGTCAAGTCCCTTGACGCGGTTATACTCGTCCACAAGCACCCTGTTGCCGTGTCCCACGCATTCCTGCGGCAGACCCGGCATCGGCTCGCCGCGAACACCCGCCGTCCATATCAGCGTCTCGTAATATTCCTTCTGTCCGTCTGCAAAGTTAACATATTTATCCGAATAATCCTTAAGAACGGTGTTCAATCGGACATTCACCATGAGTTTTTTGAGTGTTTTCAGGGCGTATGCCTGCGACTGCGGTCTCATGGCTCCGAGCAGCGATCCGGTGCCTTCCACCAGGGTGATGGTGATGTCGTCAGGCTCCAGCTCGGGATATTCCTTTTTCAGGATATACTTCTTCATTTCGCCCAACGCTCCGGCTATCTCCACGCCGGCGGGACCGCCTCCCACCACAAGGAATGTCAGCAGTTCGCGGCGCCGTGCCTTGTCGCGGCACAGGGCGCCGCGCTCGAAGCGGTCCAATATCTCGTCGCGCGTGTGCGCCGCCTCCGCCACGGTCTTGATGCCGAACGTCTCCTCGGCCAGTGAGTCCATGCCGAAATAATTGTTGGTCGACCCCGCCGCCAGTATCAGTTTGTCGTATTTTATGGTCTCGTAGCTGGTGGTAACCTCCTTTGCCTTGACGTCTATGTTCTTGACGTGGCCCATGTGATAGCTCACGTTGCGGTGTTTCTTGAACTCGCGCCGGAACGGGAAACAGATGTTGGCGCTGGTCAGTCCCGACGACGCTATCTGATAGAACAGCGGCGGAAAACAATTGAAGTTGTTCCTGTCCACCAGACATATCTCGTACTTGTCGGGATTCAGTTTCTTACACAGTTTCAGTCCGGCGAATCCGCCTCCAATTATCACAATCCTCTCCATAACTCATGTTATTTTCTACCTTTAAAACGCAAATACGACTCATTCGGTTTCACTACGGCATCCGCGCAAGGAACATAACAGGAATTCTATGCCTTTTCAATCACCCAGCCGTCGAGACTGCATTTCGCGCAGAAACCCCTCGATATCGTCCTGTCTGATGAAACGTCTCAGCGAGCGCACGAAGTTGTCGGTACTTAACGAGTCCCAATGGCGGACTTTATCAAGCAAAAAGTTAAAGAATCCTTTCCTTACCTCTGCATTAGGATATCCCAACGTGAACTCGTCATAATTCCCATCGTAATCCTTGATGGTCAGATAGCCGGTATAGTAACAGGTCAATGCCAGGTTGTCGCCCAACACATCTCCGCTATTCAGCATTGCCTTGGTCATGACCGTTCCCTCCAGATCAGGTGTACCCCAATCATTCACCAGGAACTGGTGAATAAGCCGTGTAGGTGTGCCCGAATAAAACCAGTAGTCATCGATGTCACGAGACTTCAACGCTCTGATAAGGCTGAAAGGATTATATATATCTACCGATAAATTCTTCGAGAAATGATAGCCGTCATAATGCTGCTTCAGTCTGGCTAAGGCTTCATCGTATGTCCATCCGTATTCCCGTCCCAACTCCTCGATACCTTCTTGCAGGGTTTCAGTCAATTCTTCAGTCGTGATACCGCAGATACCCGCATACTGAGTAGACAGCGAAATATCCTCAATATTATTCAGTCCGCTGAATATGTTGATCTGGCCCAGCTTGCCCACGCCTGTCAGAAACACGAACTTCAGATATTTCTCGTTGGACTTCATCACACGGTAGAAGTCATGAAGAATCTTGCGGTTCAGCTTCTCCAGTTCCGGTTTGTCGTGGACGTCGACAATAGGGCTGTCATACTCGTCGATAAGTATGACTACGGGCTGACCAGTGCGGTCGTAAATGTCCGACAGAAGTTGATCGAAGCGCCAATCGGGAGAGTGGTCGGGATATGAGGTGCCATACTGCTTCTCCCAGTCTCCAACAACCTTTTCAAGGAACTGGGGTAAATCCTCCGCCTTGTTATATCCGCTGCGGGTAAAGTCCAGATGCAGTACCGGATATTTAGTCCATTCCTCCGGTTCCAGCCTGTCGATGGCCAGTCCCTTGAACAGCTCGCGTTCGGCATTGAAGTATGCTTCCATGGTCGTGATGAGCATACTCTTGCCGAAACGGCGGGGTCTGCTTAGAAAATAAAACTTGCCAGACGACACAAGCTGATGGATATACATGGTCTTGTCGACGTATACACATCCTGCACGTCGTATCTCTCCAAAATCTGCCTGTCCTATCGGGTACTTTACCATCTTGACTCCATATTTATTGAACTTGCGTACAAATATAACATATTTAAGCCGAATGTCAAAAAACAGTTTCAATCAGGACTGCATCAGCAGCAACATAAAAACATCAGCAGCCACATAAAAAAGGTGTGAGGGAAACTGCGTTCCGACACACCCCGGTATATTAACCTTCAACCCTTCGTATCCATGGTATAGTTTAGAAAGTTGATAAAGTTAAGCAATACACCAGGGCATTTTGTTTCACATTTTTAAATTCTTTTTTAACATATCCCTATTGCTCCAATCATATTCCGATTCCTCTTTAATACATCAACCCGTATCGGCCCAAAATTTGTTTAAAATTCACAGATTTAGTAATTTTGCAGAGATTATGATAACAGCATCAGCGAAAAAGAAAGAGAACATAGCCGAGTATCTGCTGTATATGTGGCAGATCGAGGACCTGATACGCGCTTACGGGCTTGACATAGACCGCATTCAGCATGAGATAATAGACCGCTACGAGGGTCTGTCCGACACGCAACGCCGCGATATGCGCGACTGGTACGAAAGCCTGATTGACATGATGCGCCGCGAGGGTGTGGCTGAGCATGGCCACCTGCAGCTCAACAAGAATACCCTGGCCGATCTGGAGCGTCTGCATCGCCAGCTTCTGGCCGATCCGAAATTCTCGGCCTACTCCAACCAGTACTACGCCACGCTGCCCCTCATAGTCGAGCTGCGCTCCAAGGCCGGCGACAACAAGAAGGACGAGATCGAGACCCTGTTCGAAGCAATGTACGGCCTGCTGATGCTGCGCATCCAGCACAAGCCCGTGAGCGACGACACCCTCGCCGCATCGAAGCAGATTTCGAAATTCCTCGCCCTCCTCGCCACATACTATAAAAAGGATTACAACAACGAGCTTTTCAATCAGGATTGACCCTATGCGAATATTAGTGACAGGAAGCAATGGCCAGCTCGGCCGGTCGCTGCGGCGTTCGTTCGCAGGCGACCCCGACATCACGGCACAGTATACCGACTACGACACACTCGACATCACCGACGCCGAGGCCGTGGCGGCCTACCTTGAATCCAACCCTGCCGACATCATCATCAACTGCGCCGCATACACCGCCGTGGACCGCGCCGAAAGCGACCCCGAGACCGCACGCCGCCTCAACGCCCTGGCCCCCGGCATCTTAGGCAAAGCCGCCACAAAAGCCGGCGCCAGGATAATACACGTCTCCACCGACTATGTGTTCAACGGCGAGAACTTCAAGCCCTACACCGAGCTGGACGAGGCCGACCCCAAAAGCGTGTACGGCCGCACCAAACTCGAGGGAGAGTCGATGGTAAAGGCCGCAAACCATGACGCTGTCGTGATCCGCACCGCCTGGCTTTACTCCGAATTCGGCAACAATTTCGTGAAGACCATGCTGCGCCTCGGTGCCGAGCGCAAGGAGATTTCTGTAGTGGCCGACCAGATCGGAACCCCGACCTACGCTCAGGACCTGGCCGACGCCATCCATGCCATCGTGAAAAATCCCGAATGGCGCCCCGGTGTGTATCATTTCACCGACGAGGGCGTGGCCTCCTGGTACGACTTCGCCATGGAAATATTCCGCCTCGCCGGCAACTCCGACGTCACGGTCCATCCCATCAACACCGCACAATATCCCACACCCGCACGTCGCCCCCACTATTCCGTGCTGGCCAAGGATAAGATCAAGTCCGTGTACGGCATCGGGATTCCGTACTGGCGCGATTCGCTGATCCAATGTATTAACAATCCCTGATTTGTATTGACAATCTCTGATTTCCCGAACTCATTTCATCACAATGTCTGACGAACTGACCAAAGAAATAAAGCGGCGGCGCACATTCGCCATCATCTCGCACCCCGATGCCGGCAAGACGACCCTTACCGAAAAGCTGCTGCTGTTCGGAGGCGCCATCCACGTGGCCGGCGCCGTAAAAAGCAACAAGATAAAGAAAACCGCCACCTCCGACTGGATGGAGATAGAGAAACAGCGCGGCATCTCGGTGGCCACATCCGTGATGGGCTTCGACTACGGCGACTACAAGATAAACATCCTGGACACCCCGGGCCACCAGGACTTTGCCGAAGACACGTTCCGCACCCTGACGGCGGTGGATTCGGTCATCATCGTGGTGGACGTGGCCAAGGGCGTGGAGACACAGACACGCAGGCTGATGGAAGTGTGCCGTATGCGCAACACGCCCGTCATAATCTTCGTCAACAAGCTGGACCGCGAGGGCCGCGACCCGTTCGAGATTCTTGACGAGCTGGAGCAGGAGCTGAAGATAGGCGTACGCCCCCTGACATGGCCCATCAACATCGGAGCCCGGTTCAAGGGCGTGTACAATATATACGGCAAGCGCCTCGACCTGTTCACTCCGTCGAAGCAGACTGTGACCGAGCGCGTGGAGATCGACGACATCAATTCGCCCGAGATCGACGAGCGCGTCGGAGCCGATGACGCCTCACGCCTGCGCGACGACCTGGAGCTGATAGAGGGGGTGTACCCCGACTTCGACACTGACGCATACCTGCGCGGCGAGGTGGCTCCCGTGTTCTTCGGCTCGGCGCTCAACACATTCGGCGTCAAGGAGCTGCTGGACACATTCGTGCGCATCGCCCCCGCGCCGCAGCCCATCGAGGCCGTGGAACGCACCGTGCGCCCGGAGGAGGACCAGTTCTCGGGCTTCGTGTTCAAGATTCACGCCAACATGGACCCCAACCACCGCTCCAGTCTGGCCTTCGTGAAGATATGCTCGGGCAAGTTCGAGCGCAACGTGTATTACCACCACGTGCGTCAGGACAAGCAGATGCGTTTCGCCGCCCCAACGGCCTTCATGGCACAGAAAAAGAGTGTGGTGGACGAGGCCTATCCCGGCGACATCGTCGGCATACCGGACACCGGCAACTTCAAGATAGGCGACACGCTGACCGGCGGCGAGAACCTGCACTTCAAGGGCCTCCCCTCGTTCAGCCCCGAGATGTTCAAATACATCGAGAACGCCGACCCGATGAAGGCCAAACAGTTAGAGAAGGGTATCAACCAGCTGATGGACGAAGGCGTGGCGCAGATGTTCGTCAACCAGTTCAACGGCCGCAAGCTTATCGGCACCGTAGGCCAGCTGCAGTTCGAAGTGATACAGTTCCGCCTGCTGCACGAATACGGCGCGCAGTGCCGCTGGGAACCCATCAGCCTCTACAAGGCATGCTGGATAGAGAGCGACGATCCCAAGGCCCTCGAAGCCTTCAAGCGCCGCAAGCTGCAGTACATGGCCAAGGACAAGGAAGGCCGCGACGTGTTCCTGGCCGACTCCAACTATGTGCTGCAGATGGCGCAGTCCGATTTCCCCGAAATAAAATTCCATTTCTCTAGTGAATTCTGACGCAACACCCGCACCAGGGAATTCCAATTTGGAGAAATGACCGATTATAACTAACTTTGCCTCATGAAGAAGACTAAAAAAATGAGTTTCTGGATGCGTCGCCGGTCGCACATCGCGCCGCTGCTGATAGGCAGCCTGGTGATCGCGCTGCTGTTTTTCAACGAAGACACCTCGTGGAAGAACAACATGAAGTATCAGGCTCAGATCAAGTCGCTTCAGGAGGAGATCAAGGCCTGCAACGACTCCGCCCGCTGGTTCCGCGAACGCCGCGAACAGCTGCTCACCGGCAACGAGGAACTGGAACAGATAGCCCGTGAGGAATATCACATGCAGAAACCCACCGAGGACATATATCTCCTCACCGAATGACTGTACAGAGCACCGGGAAATGAAGAAGACACAAGACACCCCCGATAAGAAGAAAAAACGCGAACGTATCCGCCGGGCCATGGAGCGCACGGCCACGTTCGGACTGTTGCTGCTGGCCATAGGGCTGGTGGCGCCGTTCACCGACCTGTCGAACCCCGCGATGATGGCGGCGTTCAAGTGGATATTCGGTGCAGGATCGCTGATATATCTCGCGGCACGCATATTCGGCGACACGGATCCGGAAGCCTCCGTGCGCCTGCGCCGGCTGCACCGTATGGAAATATGGGCCGGAGTGGCATTCTGCGTGGCCACGTTCTTCTGGTTCTACAACACGTCACGCTATCCCTACATGTCGCTGGCTGTGATGCGCGACACCGTGGTGTTCACGCTGGCCGGAGCCTTGATTCAAATCATAGCCGCCTGGATGATAGCCTCGCAGATGAAGAAGGAGGCGTCGTCGGGCACTGATAGGAAATGACTCACTTCAAACGCATAATGGCCGTGGACGTGGGCAACACGTCGGCAAAGCTCACCGTGATGGAAGGCACGGACACCCTGGTCTGCGTCACCGTGCCCGAAGTGACTCAGGGCGCCGTGACCGGAATGCTGCAGGACACCGGCGCCACGGGCGTGATAAGCTGTTCGGTGGGTTCCGACATCAGCGGCATTCTCGCTGCCGTGTGCGCGAGCCGCAATCTGCCTTACGTCTCGCTTGACGCCGACACGCCGGTGCCCGTGGAGGTAGACTACGACCGCGCGGGATTAGGCGCCGACCGTCTCGCTGCCGCCGTGGGCATGGCCGAGCCGGACCTATGCTGGCTCATAGCCGACGCCGGCACCGCGCTGACCCTGGACATGACACGAGGCATGCGCTTCGCCGGCGGCTCCATAGCCCCGGGCATGAACATGCGCTTCGAGAGTCTGCACACCCACACGCGCCGCCTCCCACTCGTGTCGCCCCACGGACCGGCTCACCTCTTCGCACACGACACCACGCAGGCTATCCGGGCCGGAGTGATCCGCGGCATGGCTTACGAAATAATGTCGGCTCTGGACCAGTTCCGCCAGTTCTGCCCCGACGCGCAGCTGTGCGTCACCGGGGGTGACGCCCTGACACTGGGCCGGCAGCTTACACAGATGAATGTGCCGTATTCCGTATGCGATAACGCTGTGGCCCGCGGCCTTGTCAAAATATTCAATTACTGCGAACCGTTAAGAGAGAAATGAGCAAGATAACACGATTTATAGCAACGATGGCCGCAGTCACGGCCATGACAGGCGCGATGGCCCAGAACACGACCACGCCCTACTCCATGTATGGCTACGGCATGCTCCGCGACAACGCCACCTCCATGCAACGCCAGATGGGATCCATCGGCGTGGCAATGAATTCGGGACGGCAGGTAAACGTAATGAACCCGGCGGCATACGCGGCTACCGACTCTCTGACATTCCTGTTCGACCTTGGCGCCGACGTATCCATGATGTGGAGCAAGGAAGGAAGCGCCAAGGAATACGCCACAGGCGGCGGCGTGGACTATCTCACCACACAGTTCCGCATGGGCAAGCACTTCGGAGGCTCCATAGGTATGCTGCCCCTCACCTCGGTGGGCTATTCCTTCGGCAACGAGATCAAACACGGCACCCTGGCCAATCAGGGAACGGGCGGCATCAACCAGCTTTACCTCGGTGTGGCGGCACAGTATTTCGGAGTGTCGTTAGGCGTCAACATCGGCTACGACTTCGGCACCATCACCAACGACTTCTTCACCACGCCAACGGGACAGAACCAGATCAAGACGGAACACACCATGAACGTCCGCGACTGGGACCTGCTCATCGGCGCGCAGTATACGCTGCGCCCCACCAAATTCAGCAAGGCAGTGTTGGGCGTGACATACAAGCCCAAGAAGACATTGCTGGGCACCGCACGCGTCACAAAACAGACCCTGTCGTCCGACAACAAGGTGGACCAGACCACTCTGTCGGAAATGAGCATGCGCAACCACTACTACACCCCTAATTCCGTGGGTGCCGGCGTGAGCTACACCTACGAGAAGGCCTCGCGCTGGATGGTGGAGTTCGATTACCTGTGGCAGGGATGGAGCGACTGCAAGTTCGACCCGATGTATGCCGATGGCGACCTGATGGACAAGGACAACCTGGTGTTCCAGGGCATGAAGTTCAACGACCGCACGCGATATGCCGTAGGAGCCGAATTCGTGCCGAAGCTGCGAGGCAACTACGGAGAACGCATCAACTACCGCCTCGGTGCCTACTACTGCGACGACTATCTGAAAATCAATTCCAACAGCGTGCGTGAATATGGCGTGACCTGCGGTTTCGGACTGCCGACTCCCGAAGGCAAGACCATGATCAATCTCGGTCTTGAATGGAAACACCGTCAGGCATCGCCTCAGACCCTGATATCCGAGAACTATTTCAACGTCACCCTCGGGGTGAACTTCAACGAAGTGTGGTTCTTCAAGCGCAAGATCAAGTAATTAACGCATCAACCTCAAGACCTGAATTGAAGCGGCATCTGTCAGATATGAGACTTTCGGCCTGGGCGTTCGTCACGCTCACGGCCGCTTCCCTTATATTACCCTCCTGCCGCGAAGAGAAAAAGATAGACATCGCCTCCCGACTCAATCCGAAGAAAATGGCCACTATGACCACCGTCAACGTGGCTACCCTTATATCGGACTCAGGCGTCATACAATACAAGATAGTGTCGCCGCTATGGACGGTATACGACCAGGCCGACACGCCGTACTGGAATTTCCCGAAGGGCCTGTACCTCCAGAAGTACGATCCTTACTTCCACGTAATAGCCACCGTGGCGGCAGACTCGGCCAAATATTTCAAGAACCAGAAACTGTGGCGTCTTGACGGCAACGTGGAGCTGACCAAGGCTCCGAAGGATGTGTTCCTGTCCCAGCAATTGTTCTGGGACCAGGGCCGAGGCAAGATATACAGCGACTCGTTCATGCACATCGAGACCGAGACCCACGTGCTGGAAGGCATCGGATTCGAAAGCAACGAGAACCTCACCTCCTACCGCGTGATCGAGCCGCAGGGCATCTTCCCCGTGAACCGCGCCGACTTCCAGCCCGGAGCCTCACAGGCTCCCGAACCGGTATCGGCCCAGTCATCCCCCGGACCCAAGGAAGCTGTGGAAGTGAAGGCCGACCCGAATAAAAAATGATAACCAACCCATGGACCTCCCATTCAGTCTCGCCATCGTCATCACGCTGATCGCAATAGCATTCTCCGGCCTCTTCTCCGGTACGGAAATCGCATTCGTGCAGTCAAGCAAGGTACGCATGGAAATCGACGCCGCGCGCGGCGGAATCATTGACCGCATCATCCACCTCTTCTCCCGCCACGAGGACATGTTCATATCCACCCTGCTGGTAGGCAACAACGTGGTGCTCGTAATTTACGGCATCTCGTTCTCGGCCATAATCAATCCATACCTGCATCAATGGCTTGACAACGAGGCGCTCGAACTCATCACCAACACCATCCTCTCCACTGGCATAATCCTTATCACCGGAGAGTTCCTGCCCAAGACCACCTTCAGGATCAACCCGAACTTCACCATACGTCTGCTGGCGTTGCCGCTGTACATCATCTATCTTGTGCTCTATCCTTTGTCATGGTTCGTGTCGGCGATTTCACGAGGACTGATGAAACTGTTCGGCATCAAGGACAAGAACGACGACAGCAGCCGCCTCACCATGGATCAGCTGGACGATTATATCCAGGATTCCATCGAAAGCCGCGAGGGCAATGAGACAATCGAGAACGAGGTGAAGATATTCCGTAACGCCATAGATTTCAAGGACACTCAGATAAGCGACTGCATGCGCCCACGCAACGAGATAATATCCGTCCCGCTGGAGGGCACCACACGCGATCATCTGCTCAAGGTGTTCATCTCCACGGGCCGCAGCAAGGTTATAGTCTACCGTGACGACATCGACGACGTGGTGGGCTATCTGCACGTGTCGGAACTGTTCAACGGCGACAACGACTGGCGCCGCCGTCTCAAGCCCGTGCTCTTCACCCCCGAGAGCATGCTGGCCAACAAGATGATGCGCCGAATGATGAACCAGAAGCGTTCCATGGCAATCGTTGTGGATGAATTCGGAGGCACCGCCGGGCTCGTCACCCTCGAGGACATAGTGGAGGAGATATTCGGTGAAATCGAGGACGAACACGACAAGGAGCGTCTTGAAGCACGTGAGGCTGAGCCCGGGGTCTACGAGTTCTCGGGCCGCGTCGAGGTGAGCCAGGCCAACGAGATGTTCGGACTCGACATCAAGGAGAGCGAGGACTATCACACCCTGGCCGGATGCGTGATGTATAATCTCGGAGCCCTACCTTCGGAAGGCGAGGCCGTGACAGTGGGACACCTGCTGTTCACCGTGCTGAAGATGTCCACCACCAAAATCGAGCTGATCAGGGTGCAACATATCGACCCGCAGCAATAACCACCCAGGCCATAACCGTGCATCAATAATGCGGTTGGTGCATTATGTTGTACTTCTTTTATTTGTTTTATAAATTTTATTAAAATAATTTGTTTTAATCAAAATTTGCATTAACTTCACCGCTTGAATGAAGGAAAACCAAAACCTTTGTAGCATAGAGAGAATCTTAACAACACTATAACAAACCACACAAACCAACACAATCAACTAATTTAATGGACAGAAGCAACACCTTCAAATCCTCGGTGATCGGGATGCAAGGAGACCTGATGTCGTTCGCGCTGAAATTAACCACTAACCGTGAGGAGGCGAATGATCTGGTACAGGACACCTGCTTCAAGGCACTCGACAACGAATCGAAGTATGTCGAGAACGCCAACTTCAGAGGCTGGATGCTGACCATCATGCGCAACATCTTCATCAACAATTATCGTCGCAGCGCACGCGAGAACACAATCGTGGACACGACCGAAGACCTCTACTATCTCAGTCAACCGCAGGATGCCGGCTACGAAACGCCTAAAGGTGCATTCGCAGCCAACGAAATCTCTACGATTCTCGCAGGGTTCCCGGCGGATTACCGTAAGCCTTTCTCAATGCACGTGGCAGGTTACAAGTACGAGGAAATCGCTTCCGCTCTCAAGATGCCTCTGGGCACCGTCAAGAGCCGTATCTTCTTTACCCGTAAGCGCCTCCGTGAAATCCTGAAGGACTACCGCTGATTTTCTCCACGGCTATAGACAACTATTGACGAAAAACACTTCCTTAATCTCGGCAGCACTTTCGACTTTACAGTAGCAGTTTATCAGACGTCTTAAAAAGGTGCGTCAGGACATCAGATCCGACACACCTTTTCATTTCGTCGCTCAGGCATCATCACCCGGCTAACTTTGGCGTCCTTCGGATTGTTAATATTTCAGACCCCGCCGCCAACCCGCATCATTACGGGCGCGGTCCTAAAACAATACCGCTATGGCCACCACTCCCACCACTCCCAATACTCCCAATACTCCCACTTCTCCCACCCCCGAACTCCGACCGGCGCAGACCGACCGCAGATACTACTGGTTCCTCATCATATATCTGGTGCTGTTAAGCGCCTTAGGCTCGTTCGTCAACGACATGTACACACCGTCGCTGCCTCAGATAGCCCGTGATTTCCACAGTTCACCCTCGCAGTCGCAGCTCTCTCTGACAATGGGCATGATAGGACTGGCCATCGGGCAGCTGATGCTCGGCCCCATTTCCGACCGTTACGGACGTAAACCGGTGCTGATCATCTCCATGCTCGTATTCATCGCCGGGGCCGTGATATCCGTTTTTTCCACCTCCATGACATTCTTCCTGATGTGCCGTCTGATACAGGGCATGGGCGCGTCGGGCGGATATTTTCTGGCCCGGACCATCCCCGCCGACATATTTCACGGCCGCGAGCTGGCAAAATTCATGGCCATTATCGGCGCGGTCAACGGACTCGCGCCGGCATCGGCTCCCGTATTGGGAGGCTTCATCGCCGACTGGATAAGCTGGAAGGCCGTGTTCGTATTTCTCGCCACATTCACAGTGCTGATTCTGGCTTTCGTCGGCAAACTCAAGGAATCGCTTTATCCTCAGGACAGGACGAAACTGCCTTGGTACAGGACTCTCCCCGGATATCTGGTCTTGCTGCGCAACAAGGCTTTCGTGACACATATCTGTCTTAAAGGATTTTCTCTCGGACTCATGTTCACATACATCTCCGCCGCTCCGTTCATCTTAGAGAACCATTACGGATTCTCACAGACTATGTACGGCATCATCATAGGCCTCAACTCCATCGCCGTGGCCTTAGGATCTATGCTGTCGCTGAAGTTCCATCCGTTCAAGAAAGCTGTGCCGATAGCGGCGCTGATCCTCATACCCGCCATAGGCTTTGGCGCGTATGCCCTCTGGCATATCCACAGTTTCCTATGGCTCGAGATATGCATGGTGACGATGCTTTTTGCGGGAGGCATGATATTCAGCGTCTCCAACACCCTGGCAATGAACGAAGGCCGTGCCAAGGCTGGCGAGGCTTCGGCTCTGCTCGGCGTGTCCGGATACATTGTCGGCGCCACAGTGGCCCCGCTGGCCGGTATCGGCAACGTCATGCACAGCACCGCCATCGTATTCCTGGTCCTGCTCGTATTCGTCCTTGTCTTCTCCTTCCTCACCTACCGCCTCAAGCCCGACCTCAATTCCTAAGGCATCTGGATAAAAGCGCCTGATTTGCCTCTATCGATTATAATTGCATAAAAAGGAAGTTCTTATTAATTTTGCAATTAAATCAAAGACGACAGCTTGCAGAACATGACAACAAAGATAGACACCAACAACGGCATGGGCCTTATACGTTATATCTTGGCCTTTGGAGTTGTAGTAGCACATTTTAATGTTGTCACAGGCGCCGATTATTACTTTCCCGTCTCAAGCTATCATGCGGTAGGCGGATTTTTTGCCCTGAGTGGTTTCCTGGTATACAGCAGCTATGTAAAATCCGGCAATCTGAAACATTTCATAAGACGGCGCGCCCTGAAAATCCTGCCTCCTTATCTTACAATCGTCCTGTCGTGCGCTTTGTTTTTAGGATTCACAGTCCAACCACACGACTGGAGTCATTATTTTTCGTCCGACTGGTTTAAATATCTGGGAGCGAACCTTACGTTCCTTAACTTTCTGCATCCTTCATTACCGGGAGTGTTTGACGGCGAGGCTGTAAACGGCTCTTTGTGGACCATCAAGATTGAATGGCTTCTATACCTTTCCGTACCGATTGTGGTATGGTCACTCAGAAAGTTTACCATTAAAAACGAATTCCTGTTCTTTATAGGATTGTATCTGATATCGGCCGCATACAGAATGGCATTTCTGTGGCTTTATGACCTACGGAGTCAGGAGATATTCAATATCCTGTCGCGTCAGGTATTCGGCCAGTTATGCTATTTTTACACCGGGGTAACAATCTTCAGATACTATTCCATGTTCCGCAGGCGCAGTGCCCTATATCTGATAATTGCTGCACTGATGGTGATAATTTCAAGTATCAACGGATGGCTCGGGATATTTCTTGAGCCTGCGGGTGTCTCGATCCTGACAATAGGAATCTCCATGCGGCTTTCAGGCTGGTTCAGTTCCTTCAACAAGAACAATGTAAGTTATGAAATGTACCTGTTTCATCTGCCGATTATCAGGCTTATATGGCTATACAGAGAACCTTTACATCTCGACACATCCGGTATATTTATCGTATCCATAGCATTAATCACGGCAACATCATTCATCTGCTGGTTTGTACTGGACAAGCCTGTTTTAAAGAAAAAGTAACTGGCCACATCCCATAAATTTTGCAGTTTGGGAAATTATTTGTAATTTTGCAGACGCATCAGGCCCATGCCACTGCAATAGCAGCAAAAACAAGGCCATCTGCCGCAATAGCTCAGTTGGTAGAGCATTTCATTCGTAACGAAAAGGTCGTGGGTTCGAGTCCCACTCGCGGCTCCTCCTAACCTCTTCAGCTCGGAGCTGAAGAGGTTTTTTCATATCTCCTCTCATTTTCGTCACATACCTGACCACAAGTCATGAAGGAACTATTCTTATTTCTAAAGAGATACGCCTCTCCGTATAAGGCCAACATACTGCTCAGCATCCTGTTCAACCTGCTGACGGCTTTCTTCACGCTGTTCTCCTTCGCGTTCATCATCCCGATTCTGCAGATGCTGTTCGGCATCAGCACTACACAGTACTTCTACATGGAAATCGGTTCCGCATCGTTCAAGGACGTGGTGGTTAACAATTTCTATTATTACGTTGCCGAAATGATAGCGAATTACGGCCCGTCGGCCACATTGGCATGTCTGGGCCTTATATTAGTGGTAATGACCTTACTTAAGGTATTGACCGCTTATTTCTCGGAATATTTCACCATCCCGATGCAGAACGGTGTGGTGCGCGACATCAGGCGCCAGATGTACAACAAGATAGTGTCGCTGCCCGTGGGTTTCTTCACCAACGAGCGCAAGGGCGACATCATGGCGCGCCTGTCGGGCGACGTGCAGGAGGTGCAGAATTCCGTGATGGCGTCGCTGTTCTCGCTGGTAAAATATCCCGTCATGATCATTGCCTGTCTGGGAATGATGCTTTTCATCAGCTGGAAACTCACTGTCTTTGTGTTCATAATGCTGCCCATAATGGGGTCGCTGATGGGAGCCGTGGGCAAGAAGCTGAAAGCCAAGTCGCTGGCCGCACAGCAGAAATGGGGCGACATCCTGTCCAGCGCCGAGGAAACCATCGGCGGCCTACGCGTCATCAAGGCATTCAACGCCGAGGGATTCATGGAACGCCATTTCGCTTCGGAGACCGAACAGTTCTATAAAATCAACAACGCCGTGGGACGCCGCACGGCCTTAGCTCATCCCATGAGTGAGTTCTTGGGCACCACGGCCGTCGCCATTATCCTTTGGTTCGGCGGCTCCCTTATCCTGTCCGGCAATTCGGACATAGACGCCGCCGGATTCATCTATTACATGGTGATGTTCTATTCCATCATAAACCCGGCCAAGGAACTGAGCAAGGTGTCGTACACCATCCGCAAGGGAATGGGTGCCAAGGAACGCATCGACAAGATCTTAGACGCTCGGAATCCCATTCAGGATCCCGAGTCTCCGCACGAACTCACCAACGGCAACGCCCCCGTGGGAGTACGTTTCGAGGATGTGACCTTCCGCTATTCCGACGACCCCGATTCGCGCGACGTGCTGAAGAACGTGAACCTTGACGTAAAGGCCGGCCAGACCGTGGCCATTGTCGGTGAATCCGGTTCGGGCAAGTCCACCTTAGTAGACCTGATACCACGACTGTGGGATGTGGAGCACGGACACGTCAAGGTAGACGGCATCGACGTCAAGAACCTGCGTGTGCACGACCTGCGCGGCCTGATGGGCAACGTGAACCAGGAGGCCATTCTGTTCAACGACACCATATTCAACAACATCGCCTTCGGCTGCGACACAGCCACACAGCAGCAGGTGGAGGAAGCCGCCCGCGTGGCCAACGCCCACGACTTCATCATGGAGACCGAGCACGGCTACCAGACCATGATAGGCGACCGCGGCTGCCGCCTGTCCGGAGGCCAGCGCCAGCGCATATCCATAGCGCGCGCCATACTCAAGAACCCCGCTGTCCTGATACTCGACGAGGCCACTTCAGCTCTCGACACCGAGTCCGAGCGCCTGGTACAGGAGGCCCTGGAGGCCTTGATGAAGGGCCGCACCACCATCGTCATCGCCCACCGCCTCTCCACCATCGTCAACGCCGACAGAATCTGCGTGCTGCACCGTGGCGAGATTGTAGAAAGCGGCACGCACGACGAACTGATAGCACTCGGAGGCCACTACAAGCGCCTGGTGGATATGCAGCACCTCTGACACGCCATAAATTAACACTTTATTTGCAATTAGGTGCGCAATATTATCAAAGCGACGACAAGAGTTGCAATGCGCCTCATTTTTTTATAATTTAGCGTCCAGGATTGCGTTCGTTATGAACCGGTCCGGAAAGACTGACGATAACACACTTTTCAATCATGAACTCTAAATTGATAAAAGGGATGCTGGCGACCGCCCTCATAACGGGTGCCTCGCTGGGAATGAATGCGCAGGATTGCGACACAAACGCTTGCTGTCAGAATCAGACGCCCGCCGCCCGGCTGAAATATAAACTCAACAGCCTGACCAAAACGGGTAAGACGGCGTTCGGCCATCACGACGACACGGCCTACGGTCACGAATGGACCGGTGTAAAGTTTGCCGCGGGCACTGCAGGCCGCAGCGACGTGAAGGAGATCTCGGGCTATTACCCCGGCGTCATGTCGTGGGACCTGGGCGGCCTGGAGCTTCACGACACGGTGAACCTTGACGGCGTTCCGTTCAGCCTGATACTGCGCGAGGCCCGCGCCCAGAACGCGCGCGGCGGCGTCAACACCTTCAGCTGGCACCTTCGCAACCAGGTGACCGGCGGCGACAGCTGGGACGTGTCGGACAAGCAGGCCGTACACAAGATGCGCACCGATCCCGAACAATTGGCCAGATATCAGGAGACCGTGCGCCTCGTGGCACGTTACCTGAAGCAGATGACCGACGAGAACGGCCGTCCGTTCGGCGTGATATTCCGCCCGTGGCACGAGCAGACCGGCTCGTGGTTCTTCTGGGGCGGCGAGAACAGCTCGCCCGAGGACTACAAGTTCCTGTGGACCGAGATGCGCCGCATTTTCGACGAGGAGAAGGTCAACAACGTGGTGTGGGCGTTCAGCCCTGACCGCGTCAAGAGCGAGGAACAGTATATGCTGACTTATCCCGGCGATGAATACGTTGACATTTTAGGCACCGACGTGTATCAGTTTGCCGGCGAGGGCGGCGACGCCACATATCGTCAGGATGCCGGCAGATCGCTCGGCATCGTGACCTCTCTGGCACGCAAACACAACAAGATTCCGGCCTTCACCGAAACCGGCCTGGAGGGCATATCCGATCCCAAATGGTACACCGGACAGCTGCTTCCGCTGCTTAAGGCCAACCCCGTGGCATACGTGGTGGTATGGCGCAACGCCGAGGACAACAAGAAACATTACTACACTCCCTTCAAGGGCCATCCGGCAACGGAAGACTTCAAGGCATTTACCCAGGACGACCTAATCGTCATGGCCGACAAACCGATGGGCATAAAGGCCAAGGCCCAAAGCGGCGCACGCGTCAAGAAGGCTCCCAACGCAAAGCCCGTACGCCGATAAGCTTTCCCAAACACGGATAATAAAACTATAACCGAGCATAATTTCTCATATAATCTACGATAATTTCTCATCTGATGACAACATTCGAACGCCGCAAGGCCCTGATAGAGACACGATACGAAGAGCTGGTGACCCGTGCCAACATTCCGTTGGAGGGCAACGGCATCTATACCCGATACGCCCACCCGGTGATTACAGCCGACATGGTGCCACCGTTCTGGAAATACGACTATGATCCGGAACGCAACCCCTACTTCATGGAGCGCATCGGCGTGAACGCCACGCTGAACTCCGGAGCCATGAAGATCGACGGCAAGTACGTGCTGGTGGTACGCGTGGAGGGAATGGACCGCAAGTCGTTCTTCGCCGTGGCCGAAAGCCCCAACGGCATCGACAATTTCCGTTTCCGCGAGCGTCCCATCACCATGCCCGACATCGACGGCAATCCCACCACCAACATCTACGACATGCGCCTCACGCAGCATGAGGACGGCTGGATCTACGGCCTGTTCTGCGCCGAGCGTCACGACGACGCGCATCCGGGCGACCTGAGCGCGGCCACCGCGGCCTGCGGCATCGCCCGCACCAAGGACCTGGTGACCTGGGAACGTCTGCCCGACCTGAAGTGCACCAGCCAGCAGCGCAACGTGGTGCTCCATCCCGAATTCGTCGACAGCAAGTATGCCCTCTATACCCGCCCGCAGGACGGATTCATCGATACAGGCAGCGGCGGCGGCATTGGCTGGGGTCTCGTCGACGACATGACCAATGCCGTGCTCGGCCCCGAGACCATAATCGACCCCCGCTATTACCATACCATCAAGGAGGTGAAGAACGGGGAGGGTCCCCATCCCATCAAGACCCCCAAGGGATGGCTGCACCTGGCCCACGGTGTGCGCGCCTGCGCTTCAGGACTCCGCTACGTGCTGTACATGTACATGACCAGCCTGGAGAAGCCCTGGGAGAAGATAGCCAGCCCTGGCGGATACTTCATGGCTCCGGTGGGCGAGGAATACATCGGCGACGTTATGAACGTGGTGTTCTCCAACGGCTGGATCGCCGACGAGGACGGCAAGGTGTTCATCTACTACGCTAGCTCCGATACCCGCATGCACGTGGCCACTTCAACTATCGACCAACTCGTGGACTACTGCTTCAACACTCCGCAGGACGGCCTGTTCACCGGCAAATCAGTTGAGGCCATCAACCGTCTGATTGACGGCAATCTTCCTTTCCTGAAATAAATTAATCATTACGAACGCATCCGCGGAATTCCGTAAATGCGTTCCATCATATCTTAAAAACCACCATGGATCTATTGAAAGAGAAAATAGGATACGGTTTCGGCGACATGGCGTCGTCGATGTTCTGGAAGGTGTTCAGCTACTACCTTCCCTTCTTTTATTCCAACGTGTTCGGACTGTCACTGGTGGACGCCGCCTTCCTGGTGCTCATAACACGCATCTGGGACGCCGTGTCCGACCCGATGATGGGCATCATTGCCGACCGCACCCACACGCGCTGGGGCAAGTACCGCCCCTATCTGCTCTGGATTGCGGCTCCGTTCTCTATCTGCGGCATCCTGCTGTTCACCACTCCCGACTGGGGATATGCCGCCAAACTGGTCTGGGCTTACGTCACATACATCCTGATGATGACCGTGTACACCGGCATCAACGTGCCTTACGGCGCGATGTTGGGTGTGATAACGGACAATCCCAAACAGAAAACCGTATTCTCCTCATTCCGCATGTTCTTCGCCTACGGCGGATCGTTCATCACACTGGCGCTGTGGCAGCCTCTGGTTGACATGTTCAGCGAGCGCGGCTACAGTCTGCAGAGCTCGTGGCAGGGAGCCATGATATTGATTGCGATATGCTGCTTCGTGCTGTTCATCTGCTGCTTCGCCCTGACCCGCGAGAAGATCAAGACCGTCTCCACCGCCTCGGTGGGCAAGGACTTCAAGAGCCTGATACATAACAATCCGTGGTGGCTGCTGATAGGCGCGGCCCTCTGCTTCAACCTGTTCAACACCATCCGCGGCGCTTCGGTGGCTTACTTCTTCGCCGACGTCATAGGCGTCGACGCCAACATCATGCTGTTCGGACTCAGCGTCCTGTTCTATGCAGGCCTGTTCCTGAGTATCGGCGAGATTGCCAACATGGTGGGCGTGGCCCTGTGCGTGCCTATCGCCAACCGTCTGGGCAAGAAGACAACATTCATGCTCGTAAACATGACACTGATCGTACTGAGCGTGGGCTTCTTCTTCCTGCCGCTCACCAACGCCGGCTACTGGCTGATGCTGCTGTTCCAGATTCTGATCTCGACACTGACGGGCATCATGTCGCCGTTAGTATGGTCCATGTATGCCGATGTCAGCGACTACGCCGAGCTGAAGTTCAAGACGGCCTCCACCGGCCTGATCTTCTCCTCCAGCTCCATGGCCATGAAGTTCGGGGGCGCCATCGGCGGCGCAGCCGTGATGTGGCTGCTGGACGGATTCGGATACATAGTCCGCTCCACAGACCAGGCCAACGCGGTAATAGCACAGCCTGATTCGGCCATCTCCTGTCTGTGGTGGCTCATGAGCTTCATCCCCGCCATCGTGGCTGCATTGGCCGTCGTTATCGTGTACTTCTATCCCCTCACCACGAAGCGCGTGGACGACATAGTCAGCCAGCTGGCCCTGCAGCGCGGCATATCCGCCCCCGTGGATATTCCCGCAGTGGACGAGGCTACGGACTTCGCCAACACCAACTCTTGATATTCAGTATATGACAAAACAGGAATTCGTGGCCGAGCTGCGCGACACGCTCGACAACAACATACTGAATTATTGGATTGACAAGATGACTGACCCTCGCGGCGGCTATTACGGCCGTCGCGACGGTCACGACCGCCTGCATCCCGACTCCGAGAAAGGCGCCATCCTGAACGGCCGCATTCTCTGGACATTCTCAACGGCCTACCGTCTGACCAAGGACGAGCGTTATGCCGAGGCCGCTCTCCGCGCCCGCGACTATATCGCCCGGTATTTCATCGATCCGGAATACGGTGGCGTGTACTGGAGCGTCACCGCCGAAGGCAAACCCCTCGACACGAAAAAGCAATATTACGCCATAGCGTTCGTAATCTACGGTCTGGCCGAGCATTACCGCGCCACCGGCGACGAGACATCGCTGGAGATGGCCAAGAAATTGTTTTATGATATAGAGAACCATAGTCTTGACCGCGAGAAGGGGGGCTATATCGAGGCTTCGCAACGCGACTGGTCGCCCATCGCCGATATGCGTCTGAGCGAGAAGGACGCCAACGCGTCGAAAACCATGAACACCCATCTGCACATCATGGAAGGCTACACGGCCCTGCTCCGCGTATGGCGCGACCCCGCCGTGCTTGAAGCCACCAAGCGCTGTCTGCGCATATTCCTCGATACCATCCTCGACCCGGAGACCCACCACTTGGGACTGTTCTTCAACGACGACTGGCAGCGTCAGGATGGCATAATCAGCTATGGCCACGACATAGAGGGCAGCTGGCTGATGCTGGAGACCGCCGATGTGATAGGCGACCCGGCGCTATACGAGGAAACACTCGACAAGACATATCACTTAGCACACGCGGCCCTGGAGGGACGCACCGTGGACGGTGCTTTACTTTACGAGCGTCATGAATCGGGCGCATACGACAACGACCGCCACTGGTGGGTGCAGGCCGAGACCGTACTGGGCCAGATATACCTGGCACGCTTTCACGGCGAGGACGCACAGATGGAACGCGCCATGCAGACCTGGAACTATATCAAGAACCATCTGATAGACCATGAGCATGGCGAATGGTACTGGAGCTGCCATAACGAAGAAGGCCGGCAGACGGTCAACCTTGACGACGACCATGCCGGCTTCTGGAAATGTCCGTATCACAACGGACGTATGTGCGTCGAGGCTATAGAGCGCGTCAGCGAGTCACTATGATACGGAAATCAGAAACCTGTCTGGCCACGTCCCTTACGGTGTATACACCCTGAGACACCGGCTGCCCGTCGGCATCACAAACATCCCATATCGTCTGCCCGTTGTCAACAGCGGGCAGCTGCTTTATATGCCTGCCAGTGCCATCACATACCGTAAGAACCGTCTGTACCGGCAGATTCACGAATTTTACCGTACCCTTGTATTCCGGAAGTACGTTTACGGGATAAGCCATCGGATTGATGATGCCCTGTACCGTCGATCCGGCCTTGTCCGGCTTTACCGACAGGAGGCCCATATCAGAACCGATCATAAGTTCATGAGATTCCGGATCCCAGCACAGGCCGTCTATCTGGTTGGACTTGAGAGGTGAATTGGACATATCGTAATGAGCGAACACTTTTTTACGGTCGGTGGAAATACCATAGACGCCACTCCATCCGGTACCTACCCACATACGGTTGTATTCATCGAAAGCTATGCAATGCACCATATCCGACATGACCGTCGACTCTCGGCTTCCGTCCATATTGGTAACGTAAAGAGATTCTCCCTCTGCAACGCCGTCCTTCACCGGTTTGGAGAGGTCAATAGACACAAGTTTTGAATCGAATGACATCCACAGATTTCCTGTCAAGGGATCTTCGGCAACATCCATTATCCATCCTTCATACTGCATGAGACCTTCAGGAATCTTGACTTTATAAATAATTATTCCTTTATCATCAGATGTATCTTCGAGCGTGCCGTTATGATCACAGACCACAATCCCTTTCCTATTTGTCTGATTGGATATAACTGCAATTTTATTTTTATTTTTAGGATGTTTCAGTGCCGCACCGGCCCCTCCTCTCATTGTCAAACACCCCTGCATATCCTCGACAGGGAAGAAAATCCTCTTCCACGGCTGTGCCTTGGATATATCCTGCAGTTTCATGGCCTGGTCACGATCTTCGGGAGTCCAATACATAAGATGTATACCCGGACCTTTACCCGACCTGTTTATCTCATCCATCTGACATACCCAAAGGACATTGTCAGAATCTTCGCCAACTACCTTGCACCAGGTTATATCGGATGCCGAGAAATTATTCAGGAATCCGGGACAACTACTGTAACTATCACCGGAATTGGAAAAACGGAACACCTGGCCCTCGACATCTTTAGTATTCATCGCTATTATACCACCTCCCAATGAGGACACCACCACATAATCGGGATGCAATGAATCTATTATAAGACCTGTAGGCGAAGTCACCGGATAAGGATAAGACCTCTCATTGTTAAATCGATTCGTCAGGGTACTATTTCCCATTATACACCGTGGAGTGCCGTAAATAGGAGAATAGTTAGACCATTTGCCATTCCTGTAACCACTAAGCAACATTGTCGTAAACCCATTGAATGCTATGAAATTCCCTGGCGTAGAATATTTGTTCATTACCAATAATCCCTGTGTGGGCGAATAGGCCATTTCGGACAATAGCATTGACACTGGACCCTGCCATTCAATCATAGCACTCGCGTCACTCCATGACGCACCCTGATCCGATGTACTACGGGTATAGAACCCTTTCCTCTTTTCATAAAACCAGAATTCATCGAAATCAAGCGAGCCCACATAACGAGGCGCTGTCATGGGAAACTTATAACTCTTCACCTCCATCTTGGAGCCTGAGGATTCTAAAGGAATGAAATAAGCCGTTGTCGTGGAAAATGCCAGATATCCGTTGTTGACCGGCACGAAATTGTTTTCATACTGGTTAGCTACTATATGTCGACAACATGGCTTTACGCCGTCAGTAATGTTGGAGGAGTCGGTACATAATTGGCCTGAAAAATTCGCATCCGTTATCCGGGGAGTCAATATAAGGTTACCATTATTCCAGGAAGCCAGACTTAATTTTGAGCCATCAATCAATGTAGCAAACGAACCTGCGGAGATCGGCAGAATACGATTGGCGGAGGTAAACGTCAGTTCCGTGTGTTTCCTGAACGATGACATCACTGTCCGATCCGAATTTTCCGGAGCCTCATAAAAGGCATTGCCCATAATAGCCACGACACTGTCTCCCACCCGGCATATAGATTCTACCGATGTGTCAAGATATGCCCACTCCTTGACTTCGAATGTAGTGCCGTCTATTCGGGCATACCCCTTGTCAAGGGCAATCCATGCATCGTCGTCAAGGTCAAAACTGACAGTACCCACGGCACCCGACATAGACTTTGCCTGACTTTTGAGATCCGTGATTGAATGCATAGTGCCTGATTCCTCAAACACATCGATACTGCCGTCATCATAACAGATCCACAGGCTACGGGTGCGAGGATTATAATTCATGACCCTTACTCCTACGCCTGAAGATTCATACGTATCAAAAAATCCTCTTACTCCTTTCCCCGGGTCCTGCTTGTCAATGTAAAGAACTGTAGTACGCGGAGTGTTATAGGTGCTCCAACTTTTATTTACGTGATAGTATGCCTGATGTGCGAACACATATACATACCGGTCGCCCTCTATGATCTTGCTGATCTGGCCGTCGAACGCCGTATGCGTCTTCCAGGAGGAATTCGCCGTCGCCGGAACGTCGGTTGACTGCGCATGCATCTTTATAGACATGGCGCCTACGTTGGTAACTATTGCCGCAAGGGCAAACAATAATCCTATGCTTCTGTTCATTATGTAATCGGATGCTCAATGAAGTCGCCTTGGACAACTTCTGAATGTCAGGTCGTAATGTTCTCTATTGAAACGCGAATTTTGCCATAAAATTACACTCTCATGCCCATCTCTCGGTTTGTATATTGACATTTTTTTTGTAATTTTGTCCCCATTATGGCCCGGATGGAAAACATTGTAAAGCGTTTGGCTCCCGAACTTGAAGCGATGAACGGCATCATTGCCAATTCGTTGCATACCCCCAACCGTATGATGAACGGCATCGTGGACCATTACCTGGAGGTGAAAGGGAAGCAGATACGCCCCATGCTGGTGATTCTGGCCGCCAAGATGTTCGGCCGGGTCAGCGACGAGGTGCTGTATGCAGGAGCGTCGCTGGAGATGCTGCACAACGCCTCCCTGATTCATGACGACATAGTGGACGAGACATTCATGCGCCGCGGCCGCGACACCATCAACGCGTCATGGGGCAACCACATCGCTGTTCTGGTAGGCGACTACTTCGTCTCCAACGCCCTGTCGGTGGGACTCCGCAGCGGCAGCATCAATGTGGTGTCGGCACTGTGCGCGTTGGGTCAGGAACTCTCGCTGGGCGAGATAGACCAGATCACCACCGCACGCGAGCACAGCTTCGACACCGACAGCTATTTCACGGTGATACGCCAGAAGACGGCCTCGCTGTTCTGCAGCTGCGTCAACGTCGGACTGGACGTAAGCCACGCCCCGGAACAATACGTCGCGCCGATGGGCCGCTACGCCGAACTGCTCGGTCTCTGCTTTCAGATCAAGGACGATATCTTCGACTATTTCCCCAATCCGCAGATAGGCAAGCCTACGGGCAACGACCTGCGCGAAGGCAAGGTGACGCTCCCGTTGCTGTATGCCCTGCAGAACGCCCCGCAAGAGGAATCAGACCGCATGAAGGACCTGATTCGCCGGGGCGACCTGACTACCGCCGAAATAGAATCACTCGTGGAGTTCTCCAAAGCTCACGGCGGCATTGACGATGCATTCTCCAAAATGCGCGAGATGCAGAAGGAAGCGGACGAAATCATCGCGCCGCTCCCCGACTCAGAGAGCAAGGAATCGTTCCGCGAAATTTTCGATTACATCATCAGCCGCGACCGCTAAGGCATGGAGGCCTCTGCTTCATCACTCATCACTCTGACTTCTGACCTATCATGTCTCTGCTGCCGTTCATGATTCCCGACATAGCCGAAGCCGGCTGCGACGAGGCCGGACGCGGATGCCTGTGCGGGCCTGTCAGCTGTGCGGCAGTAATACTCCCCGCCGACTTCGAAGACCCCGGCCTCAACGATTCCAAACAGCTCGACGCCGCCGAGCGTCAGCGACTGCGCGCCATCATCGAGGAGCAGGCTCTGGCATGGGCCGTGTACATGGTGCCGCACGACGAGATTGACCGTATAAATATCCTGAACGCCTCCATCTTCGGAATGCACCGCGCTCTTGACGCCCTCAAGGTGCGCCCCGCGCATATCATAGTGGACGGCAACAAATTCAAGCCATATCTTGACCCCGTCACGATGATGGACATTCCCGCCCATACCGTAGTGAAGGGTGACGGCAAATATCTCAGCATCGCCGCCGCCTCGATTCTGGCCAAGACCCACCGCGACGACTTGATGACCGAGCTGTCCGCGCAATACCCCGGCTACGGCTGGGAGCGCAACATGGGCTATCCCACCGCCGAGCACAAGGCCGCCATCCTCCGCCTCGGCCTCACCCCCCTCCACCGCCTCACATTCAAGGGCTGCAAATAACAATATCACCGATTGCCATTTCAGGGAATTTTATTAACTTTGCGTAAGACCCTAAATGACTATATGAGTACTCCAACACTTTATATCATAGCAGGATGTAACGGAGCCGGAAAAACCACGGCCTCAATGAGCGTTTTGCCGGAAGTGCTCGACTGCCGGGAATTTGTCAATGCCGATGAAATCGCCAAAGGATTATCGCCATTCAAACCAGAGGAGGTCGCCATCGAAGCTGGTAAACTCATGCTTCAACGCATCGATACTCTGCTTTCACGGCATGTATCGTTCGCCATAGAGACAACGCTGGCGACAAGAAGTTATAAACACCTTGTGGAAAGGGCCAAAGCCTCGGGATACCAAGTAATACTGTTGTTCTTCTGGCTCTCATCGCCCGAGATGGCCGAGATGCGTGTGGCACAACGCGTGGCACCCGGTGGCCATAACATTCCGAAGGTTGTTATCCACCGGCGTTATTGGGCAGGATTGCGCAATCTGTTCGAAATTTTCGTTCCGATAGTCGACCTTTGGTCTATTTATGACAATACAAAGGAACTTATTCCCATAGTTGAACGTAGTAAAATTACCAACGCCCCTCTATTTACTAATTTAAGTTTCGCAAGTTCAACTTGCTGATTTCAGATTGTAAAATTTAGCGATATGAGCCAATTCGTCAGATTGATTGATCACAG
>CADBNR010000002.1 GCA_902796035.1 uncultured Bacteroidales bacterium
AAATGAAAAAGAAGACTCGAACACCGTAAAATCAGCGTTCGAGCTATGCTTTATTGCCCTATCTGAGTTTTATCGGACAGCAATAATTATTTCCACATCTTCCGATGATGACGCAAGGGACGCTTCTTAGCTTTCGTTGGAAGCGAGTTGTCGAATGCCGAGCTGCGAGTACCAGCTTCATCATAGGTATAGTCCCATGTCTCTCCATCGAATTTCTCTGAACTTATGAGACCGGAACTGTATGTAGAGACACTGACTGAATAATCATGTTCATAGCCTCCGTAGTCTCCGTAGTCTCCGTATGCATGAATAGCTGTGGGGAAGTTTGCTGTACCTACACCAAACAAGCCTACATGACACAATATAAATATATCATGATCGAACACATATTCTACTCCTTCAGTCCATTGCTTATAGATATTATTCGAGTTTCGATTATACGAGATTTCATAGTCGTATTCCTCCTTTTCATGCTTGTTATTGTGGAAATCATCTGCTATGCATTTGGCAAGCACCAGATTGTCTTTTTCCCATGTCAATGTATAATCGGATTCACTCTTGGATGTGAATGACTCTCCTCTTTTTATGCTCGTTTCCTCAGACCTGAAAGAAGCTTGGATTAAATGTCCTGCATTGTCGTACGACAATGTGGCCTTGCCGCTTCCTTTATATGATTCTCCGGATAATTCATAATCCCATGATTGGGATAACACTGTAATGTAGCCCATCCCGTTTGTCTTGAATTTAATGGGAATGGCATCCATAGGATGATTATAACCTTCCGATGTCCTGATTTCGCTTTTATCCCAGTCGATGGTTATATGAGAACTACCAGGACCTTCTAAATAATCCATTTCTACACAACGACCCTTGTCATCGTAGTAGAATCGATAGTCACCTACTCCGGTGAGAAGCATACCCGTCTCCTCCAGTCCCGGTGGAGTTACGTCTCCATCATCCTTCCCACATGACGTGACTATAACGCACGTCAACGCTGTAATCAGCGCCAATTTCAGAAATGCCAATTCCTTCATTCTGTTAAGTTTTAGTTAATTATTATTTGCAAATTCAAAGGATTTACAATCCTTTATATCTGCTTGTTACAATTCCATTTAGTATTGATTGCGCAAAGATTGAAAAATCTGTTTTAGTCGCATGGTTAAGTTTAGTTGCACTACGAATTTCATCATTTATACGACGAGCCTCGGCATTCCTGTAAGGTCGTTGATGATCCAGATGAAGTGTAATGGCACTATATCTAATCTGGATAGGACGGATACCTGCATTTACCAGTCGCTCTCCAAGTTCCCTATCCTCTCCCCCGTATTTCATTCGCTCGTCAAACCCATTAGCCTCCACAATATCAGATTTCCAGCCCGAGGAATTCATCCCGTTCCATGTAGCACGTGCCGGAGTGATACTGTTCATCATCCTTGACCACGCAGGAAATCGAAATAACTTAGTCATTTTGAATTTCATCTTAATTCCCTTGGAGATAAGCCAACGAAGTGAAAAGGCACGTCCTGAAAATATGTCATCCTTTGTTATTGACTGGCTGATGTTCATGGGCAATTTGAAATAACCGCCGCTTAAGAAGCTACCCTTTGCCGCGTAATATTCATGGACGTATATAAAATCTTCCCGCGGTATACAGTCTTGATCAGTAAAGATCAAATACGCTGAATCAGCAGCAAGAATAGCTTTGTTTAATATCGTAGTCTTGCAAAAACCACAATCCTCATGCCACACATGTTTGATAGGTAATACGGTAGAATATTTTTCTATCAGTCGCCGAGTATCCGGACCACTCCCATCATCTGCTATAATGATTTCATCGGCAGGGCGTTTCTGCGACATATAACCCCAAAGAGTCTTTTCAAGCCATTTGGGATTATTGTATGTCGATATTATTACTCCTATCTTCAGTGCACTCATAATTCTATCTCAAAAGGGATATTATGTCTTTTGCCATATTTCGTCCAGAATTTTGCCCTTACATCAAGAGCATATTTTATCCATTCCTCCGGAATTGCACCCCGCGCACGAACATATTCATCCACTACCGTTATAAAGAAGCATTTAGAGCCCCATAACCTACGCAGATTCCTTATACCGTCACGAATGGAGATTCTATTCCCGAAGCGCATTCTATTGGTATCTACAAGAGCAAACAGATAATCCTCATTCTCTGTGATTTGAAAAAGTATATTGCCCGGAGAATAATCAGGATGGATAAGACCTTTTTTATGTATCACAGCTGTAAATCTACCGAATTTACGAGCGAGAGTTTCTTCTGAACGTCCTTGAAATTTCACGACATCCTTCATAGTATGCTCATAAGGCCAATGAACGCTGACAAACCAAGTATAGGCCAGGATACCACAATGACGCTCCTCTATATAAGCTATTGGAGTCGGTGTTGCGATGCCCATTTTCTCGATAAGTGCCGGATAGTAGAAAGCACGTTCTCCTTTAGGTTTACGGATACCCATAGAATACACAAAGCGGTTAATACCCTTTGGTTTGCAATAACGCTTCACATTGATAATGGAGCCATCCGGAGCATTGACACGACGTATTGTGTTACGATCCTCATAGATAATCTCGCCTGATTGGTCAAAGACGGTCGGAATTTCAACTATAAAGTCGTACAAATGACAATAATCGTTATTGTATGCCTTTATTTTTACCACGGATAATGTTTTTCGGGGAAAGTTCAATATAGTTGACTTAGCATCTCGATATTATATACCAAACTGTCAGTCAGCTTCTTTGAAGTTAATTTGTGATTAGATTAGAGTTATTGGTTTGTTTGAGATTTTCAATCAGTTGCTGATTCGCCTTAAGAAGAGCTTCTGTAGTGAATCGTTCATATTCTTTACAGATATTCTCTTTCTTCAGAGACTCTATTGTTATGTCATTGTCATATAACTCCTTGATTAGAGGCAATGACACATAGCCTTCGTTAATCGTCGAGATCAGCTTGAAATATTTCCAGATTCTCTTAAAATCACTGGTAGTCAATGTACCGTGAGATATTTTTAAACAAACATTATGACCCGCCTTTGATATTACAGCATGACGTTCATACGTTCTGTATAAGCTTTCGTACGGAGCATTGAATTTTAAATTCCATTCATTCAGATCTATGCTATCATTACAATGGCCTTTCTCGTCAATAAATAAAATGAAAGCACTTGCATCTTCGGCTGTCACAACCCTATAAGAATATGGCAAGATCACGACAGCAACTTTAGCTTCCTTAAGTATTAGCCATAGATTGGAAAATATAACCGTATCATCTTCCAATATGGCTAAATATGTAGGAGCATTGAAGCGTAAGGAATTTCCCTTTACTCTTTTTAGCTCAACTATAGATTCATTTGCTATGGTGGCAAAATCAACCATATTAGTTCTCTTGCCGCTGGACTCCTCTCGCTGGCGTTAGGTCAGTAAAAAAAATAGCGTAGGAATCTGTATCTGTTGCCGTCCTACACTTCGAGGCTTCTCGCATTGCCCATCAATAGTCGGACGGCAACGCAGAAGCCCTACGCCAGTATATGCAACCTAAGCATCCGGACATATCCTCACGGACATGGTTCCGAACGCGTACATTACATCACCGCAGGCATCTACCGTTGCCTAATCCTTGACTATTGACTGAATTTTGCGAGAATTCCGAAGTGTCAAGAATCAGCGCGGATAAACGCTATTCATATAGTATGTCCCGAAGCCTCTGAAAATGTTAAATTTCAAACGACTTCGCGCTCCCGCCGCACTTCATCCCCGACCGGGGCCTCTGCACTGCGGTCTGCGACTGCAAAACTACAAATAATTTTCCGACATTCAAACAAAATGTGTAGAAAAAATTTATTATCTTTGCACTTGAAGCAATAAATAAGCATAATTATGAAGTTAGCCGACAATATTTTATCCAGTATTAAGCAGGTATTGAAATCTGCTGCCCCGGATGCGTCAGCTATCCTATATGGCTCACAGGCAAGAGGCGATGCCCGACATGATTCAGATGTGGATTTATTGATTCTGATTCCTGACAAATATAACGGCTCGGAATTCGTAAAAAGGAAACTGGATATTTCCGGCAGACTGTACGATTTGTCGTTATCTCTCGGTATCGACATATCTCCCTTAATCCTCGTTCCAAAAGTATTTTTTGCACGCGAAACTCCATTCACGCGCAATGTAATGAAAGACGGAATTGCATTATGAAACATGAATTGAACAGCGGCTCCACCAAAGATTTAATTGCATATAGACTACAACGTGCCGAAGAAACGCTTGTAGAGGCAGATTATAATGCACAAGGAGAATATTATAATGCCGCAGTCAACCGATTATACTATGCCTGCTATTACGCGGCTTCAGCTCTTATGTTAACCCATAACCTTGATTCATCAAGTCATAAGGGCATCAAAACCATGTTAGGGCTGCATTTCATCAAATCAGGCATTATAGATGTTAAATACGGACGTATTTATCAACAATTGTTTGAGAATCGCCAATCAGGCGATTACGAAGACTTTGTTTATTGCGATGCGGAATTATTTAACGTTTTACGTCCTGACGCTGCGGAATTTGTCGAAATGATGATACAGTTATGCAATCAAGCATAGATTTTATTATCATTGAACCGGGAAACACCCTGCGCAGCTAAACAGCTATGTTAAAAGCACATAGTCCACAAATATAATCTATACGTGTTGTTTTGCCATTTTGATACTGCTACGTACTACGCGGTTCGGCGAGGCTATGCCGCTATTTCTGGGGCGGGGTGTGGCGGAGGCGGGACCGGAGGCTCTTCAGGTCGTCGTGGCCGGTGTTGAACCAGAGGGAGCGGGGATTCAGGTATTTCATCTCCATATAGCTGATCAGGGCGCAGATCACGTAGGCGGGCATGTAACGCAGCGAATTGGTCATCTCTGCTAAGATGAATACCGACATCAGCGGGGCGTGCGTGCTGCATCCCAACATGGCGCCCATAGCCGCGAGCGACATGTACCACACCGGAACCTCAGTGCCGAACAGCTGGTTGATACCGTGTCCGAACAGGCATCCGGCCACTGCGCCGATAAACATGGCGGGCACCATCTCGCCGGCCACGCCACCGCCGTTGTTGGCCGCGGCAACCAGTATGCCCTTCACAAGCAGGATGAACGCAAGCGCCAGGAAAAACATCGTGCCGGCGGCATGATGGGTGGCGAACACCCCCTGCCGCATCAACGTGGGGAAATCGCCGCGTATCAGGCTGACCATCACGCCGTCTCCCTCGCCGAACAGTGCCGGCACCAGAAACACACACCAGGACATGGCCACGCCGGTCAGCACCGCCTTGCCCCAGGGATTCTTCATCATGTCCAGCATGGCGCACACTTTGTTGCGCGTCCATACGTACCATAAGGAATAGAAACCCAAGAACACGCCCAACAGCATGATCCAGCCGATGTCGGCATTGTCGGGGAACCGGATGCCGAACGATACGTCGAACGGCGTGCCGCTCAGAAGCATCGACGTGACCGAAGCCGTGAGACACCCCAACACCAGGGCGAACATGGCCAACGCGCCGAACTCAATCTCCAGCACCTCCATCGCATAGAGCATACCGCCCACCGGGGCCTTGAAGATGGCGGCAATGCCGGCTCCCCCGCCGATGGCCACCAGCATACGCAGATACCGTGCCTGCAAGCCGCATTTACCTCCTACGCCGCTTGCCAGCGCGCCGCCGCTCAGAGCCGTAGGGCCTTCCGTGCCGGCCGAGGCTCCGAAACCGACGGTAAGGGAACAAAGAATTATGGACCACACGGAATCGGAAACCGGTATATTATAGTCGCTGCCGCGGCCATGAAGTTTTTTGATCAGCTTGGCTGATCCGCACGACAGATCGCGCTTCAGCACATAACGCTGGATTATCATGGTGAGCAGGATACCTGCTACGGGAAGCGTCAGAAGAAGCCAGTTAAGCGAGCGGTCGGGGTTGATGCCGTGGGCGAACAGACGCCACAACATCGTCATGAGCCACTTCAATAACTCAGCAAGGGCACCGGCTCCCACTCCCACCGCCACGGACGCCGTGACGACGATGACCGGTACCGGCACCCTTCGCAATATGTCTGTTATGTTTTTCACGTCTCCCCTTTTCGCATTCTCCGGAGACGACGCCCGCAAACAGCCGTTACGTAAGGCCGTTCAACCCGAACAGCCTATTTGTTGGTCAGAATCATCACCTGACGCGGCGCGAATGTCATGGTCGGCTCAATCGTGACATCCCTTCCCGACACCACATCGTGTCTGACCGTTCCGTACGGCAATACCTCAAGCGTACGCTCCATCGTCACCTCGTTGGGAGTATCCTTGCCGTTGAGCAATACCACCACTTCCTTGTCTCCGAGACGACGCTGATATGCATATATACCGTTTTGAGGCATAAAATGTTTTAGCGAACCCTCGGAAATTACATCATTTCCTTCGTTCCGGCGCCACTGCAGCACATTGCGGAGGAAATCGTAGGTCTCGTTCTGCAGCGCGGTGCGACCCTCGGCGGTGAACGCGTCGGTCTTGTCGCCGGGGAATCCGCCGGGCATATCGAGACGGATGTAACCGTCGGAACCCTCTTTGGAACCGTTCATCAGCAGTTCCGAGCCGTAGTATATCTGCGGGATTCCGCGAGTGGTCAGCAGCCATGCCATGGCCTGCTTCCAGGGTCCGAGCTCCTTGGAATCGGCCGGCATCTTCTCCAGGAACCGGTCGGAATCGTGATTGTCCAGAAACGTGAGCACATGCTGCGGGTCGGCATACAGGAAATCCTGTGCCAAGTGGTCGTACACATCGTTGAGACCATGCCAGGGGTCGGTGTCGGCATAAAATGCCTTGCGTCCGTTCAATATTGCCCAGAAATCCATGACTGTCGGCAGATTGGTCTGCTGGGGATTCAGCTTGCTGTCCTTCTGCCAGAAGGCGGAGCCGGCCTCGTTGGAGTACCAGCACTCGCCCACGATGTTGAAGTTGGGATACTCGCGCAGCACGTCGGCGCCCCACTGCGACATTCCGTGCATATCGGCGTAAGGGTATGTATCCATGCGGATGCCGTCAATCTTGCTGTTCTCTATCCACCAGATGGAGTTCTGGATCAGATACTTCATCACCTCCGGGTTGCGCTGGTTCAGGTCGGGCATGGCCGGTACGAACCATCCGTTCACCGTCTTGTCCTTGTCATAGTCCGACACGTACGGGTCGTGGACCGTAGTGAGTCGAAAATTGGTCATGGTCTTGCCGTCCGGATGGTTATACCAGTCGGCCGATGGCATGTCCTTCATCCAGGGATGGTTCACGCCGGTGTGGTTGAATATCATGTCCATCACCACCTTAAGACCCATGTCATGCGCGGAGTCAATCAGATTGTTCCATTCGGCATTGGTGCCGAAGCGCGGGTCGACGCGATAATAGTCGGTGGTTGCATAACCGTGGTACGAACCGCCGGGCATATCGTTCTCCAGTACCGGCGTCATCCACAGCGCGGTGACACCCAACGTGTCGAGGTATCCGAGACGGCTCTTGATGCCGGCTATGTTGCCGCCATGACGGCCGTTGGGGTCGTTGCGGTCGATGGCAGGATCATATTCCAGACCGTTGTCTGCAGTCTTTTTGCCTTTGCCTTCCGGCTCGACACGTGCGAAGCGGTCGGGCATCAGCAGATACAGCACGTCCGAAGCGTCGAATCCCTTGTAATCTGCTGCCTTGCGCGTACGTGCCAGCAGCGGATAATTCAGCTCGCGGCACTTGCCGTCACGGGTCACGTCAAACTTCACGTTCCCCGCCTTGGCGTCACGCGCTATCTTCAGGTATACGAACTTGTAGTTGGGGCTGTCCAGTTTGAACTGGCGCAGTATCTCCACGCCGGGATAGCGAGTGGAAAACTCGGCTTCGCCGATGCCGGGTCCGGTTATCATCAGCTGCAGCGTGTCGTTGGCCATCCCGGTCCACCAGCACGGCGGCTCCACGCGCGTTATGTCCCCTTTCTTCAGCGCCGAGCCCGACAATCCGGGACTTACCTCGGCCGCCCATGCGTTTCCGATTAAGCTCACCGCACCAAGGCCGGCGAGTCCGTACGCCATCTTCGTCACAATTCCTTTCCAGTTTCCTTTCATGGTCGTATCAATTAGGTTGTCTTACTTCATCACTCGTCACTATGACTTATGACTTACCTCATCACTCGTCACTATGACTTATGACTTATTTATATTCCGCAAAAATACAGCGTTTTTTCATTTCCCCACAACTAAAATGTGTCCGATTTGGCGCAATTTAATATATTTTAACATTTAATTTGCAAGCAACCACCGATTTATAATTAATTTTGTCAGCACAACAAAAACGCCCAACCTAACGCAATAACAACATATCGATATATGATTAGAAAAATTACCAGCCTTCTTATCGCCGGAATCATGGGCGGCACTCTTACCGCCGTGGCCGACGAGATTGAATTCACGTACAACCCCGGTCTTGAGAACGCCTCTGTATACGGCTAAAACCGAAAGGAGAGCTATGACGTGGCCATAAGAGTCCGCCAAGCCGTAAAAGGCAACGGCGGACTCTTTTTTGCGATTTCAACATTTTTTTGTAAATTTGTAGGATATAGGGAACTCCAACCCCGATCTTAGGGTCTGTTCCTTAAAAAATGTATACGCCAGGGCGGTGGATTTTCGAGGTAATTTAGCTCCTATTCAGTCGCTGAGCTAAAGGTTATTCGGTCTCAGAGGGAGCAGCCTCGCGGCTGTGACCGAGGATAACGGATAAATTAACCGAAAAGACACCGGACAAGGCACAAAATAATTATGAATTGTTAAACCAGGTCTGTTCAAAATGAATACGTCAGAAAGAGAAAACAGCTCCGACTCGCAGCTGCACCTCATCTTTGGCCTTTGGACTCAGTCACATAGTCTACTATGTTCCTGAGTCAGCAAGACCAAATCTGAGGCACATCTGCGACCCCGGCGTATATATTTTAGACCCTTAACCATGAAAACGAAACATCTCCTGACGACATTACTGACGCTGGTCGCATGCATGACGGCCGGTGCCTCCCGTTATAATCCTGACATTGAACTGCCTAAGCTACAGACTCAGCTTCGCTTAGCCCGCACTTCGGCCGACTCCGTCAAGATTCTTTACGACATGTACGATCTTCAGCCCCGAGCCCGGCGGCTGGGAACCGGAAAGGAAATATTCCGCGTGGCCGGCAACGCCGGCGACGTGTCAGCACAGCTCGACGCCGTGCGCCTTAACAGCAACCTGTATACGCAGGAAGCCGACTTCGCCCGTCTGCAGAGTCTTGTATCAGGACTTCCGAAGTCGAAGGAACGTGACGAAACGCTTTTGTTCCTGAAGCTAAAGGACCTGTCATACGCATCGCGCCGTCCCATCAAGGAAGGTTCGGATCCGGTATCGGACGTGATACACAAGCTCAACACCACCCCGACGGACAAGCAGAATCCCACCCAACGGCTCCTGAACCTGTATACTCTGACGGCGTACATGCGCAATGTGCCCGGGTCGAAACTGCTGGTTAACTACATGGACTCGCTGATGATGATGGTGGACGGCAGGGAATATAAGCTTTATGCGCTGCGCAACATGATATACAGCGAAGCCTCGAACACATACACCGACGCGGGACAAGAGAAAAAAGCCGTCGAGGCCGACCGCAAACTGCTTGAGGTGATATCCGGACTTGAAAAGAAATACAGGGACGCCGGGCGCAAATACCGCGACTACAGCGAATCGAAGTATGTCATATATCGCCGCATGCTGCGCAACTATAAGGCGCTGACACCCGCCGAGGTAGACAAATGCTACAACGCCATCCATTCTCTGGCCGGCGCGAGCGGTGACGTGGCACGCGACGTGAACGGCATGAACGACGTCAACATATATTACAACATGGCCAAAGGGCACTATGCCGAGGCATTGCCCTTGCTCAAGGAGCGGCTTAAACGCGACCTTCCCTCTCCGGTGCTGCGCCAGACCCTCCTGATGCTGCAGACCGCGGCTCGTGAAACCGGCGACAGCGCAACGCTGATTGCCGCCCTGTCCGACTACAACCTGCTGATGGACCGCCTCGACAAGGAAAACCTGTCGCAGAAATACCAGGAGCTGCAGATAGCCTACGATGTCAACAAGCTGAAGGCCAACAACGAGCGCCTGCGCATGGAGAAGGCCGAATCCGAGGTCAAGGCTCTGCGCGCCAATTCGACATACTACATCATATTCATGGTGGTGTTCGTGGTTCTACTGGTGATTTTGATTTACTATTGGTCGCGTTATCGACGCAACATGATGCGCATAAACCGCTTCGCCGCGATAATGGACCGTCAGTGCAACATCCTCAAGGCCGAGAAATATTCCGATTACGACACAATCGGCTCCGTATCGCAAGCTCCGTTCAAGACATCGACGGACGCAGCGGTCATGTTGCGTTCCATTTTCTCCAACGTGCTGTATGTGTCGGCGATAGGCCAGGAGGACCGCGAACGGCATCTGGAAGACACCACCATCAACCGTGTCCTGCATCTCACCGTCGATCAGTTCCGGGATTTCAAACTATCCTCCACCAATCTGACCGTCACTTATCCTGACCCGGACTTCAGGATATTCACCGACACGCAGTGCATGTGTTATGTCCTGAGCCACATACTGGACTATGCCCAGCGTCACAGCGGGTCGGGCGACATCTATATGGAAGCGGAGCATATTCCCGAATCGCATCTGATGCAGGTGATATTCCGTCATGACGGCATCCGGATACCGCGCGGCAACGAACAGAACCTGTTCGAGAATTTCGTCGACATCGACGCCATGATCAAAAGCGACGACTCCGTTCTGTTCATCTGCCGTCTCATAGCGTTCCTGCTGCAATGCAATATCGCCTACAACCCGCACAAGGAGGGCCACGCCCAGCTTGTGGTCACCATCCCCACATACCAGAAATCCTGTTGATATTACAACCTTCCATAATGTCCCGACGCGAATCAGTGCAATTGAACCCTAAACAACAGGAGGCCGTCGAATGGTCCGAAGGCCGTGTGCGCGTCGTGGCGGGCGCCGGCAGCGGCAAGACCCGCGTCATAGCCCACAGGTTCGCGTTTCTGGTCAACGAACTTGGCGTGGCCCCCGGCAACATCCTGTCGCTGACCTTCACCAACAAGGCGGCGCAGGAGATGAAACACCGCATCGCGGGGCTGGTGGACCGGGGCGCAGTCAACGACTTCGTATGCACCATCCACTCGTTCTGCGTCAAGTTCCTGCGGCGCGAGATATACCGCATCGGTTATCCCAAGAGCTTTACCGTTCTTGACGAGGAGGACGCCAAGACACTGGCCAAGCAGGCCATGAACGAATTCGGCATCGACCGCAAGAAGACTACGGCCGAACGGTTCCTGTCGCAGGTGGCGACTCTAAAGAACTATGACATCGACGCCTACATACAGCGTCATCTTCTCCCCGCCTCCTCACCGATGTGTCCCGATGCCCAGGCGCGTTATCTGCGCCTTCAACTAAAGCAGTACGCCCTGGATTACGACGACCTGATATATTTTACCATCTATATCCTCAACCATTTCCCGGACGCACGCGAATACTGGACCGACAAGCTGAACTATGTGATGGTGGACGAAGCCCAGGACTGCGCCAGCGACGACTGGTATCTGCTGCGGATGCTGGCCGAAAAGCACGGCAACCTGTTCGTGGTGGGCGATCCGGACCAGGCCATATACGAATGGCGCGGCGCCAAACCCCGCATGTTCGTTGACTTCAAGCCGGCCAAAGACATTATTATGGACCGCAACTATCGGTCCACGCCCGACATACTGAACGTGGCCAACGCCATCATAGCCCACAACCGCAACCGCATACCCAAGGACCTGTACACCGCGCGCCTGAACGAGACGCCCGTGACCTACCGGCATTTCAAGTCGGAACGCGAGGAGGCGGAAAGCATAGCGCAGACCATCATGGACGAGATGAAGCAGGGGGCGTCGGCCAGCAGCTTCGCCATCCTGTTCCGCAGCTCGTTCCTGAGCCGCACGGTGGAACAGGCGTTGCTGAAGCTGAAAATCCCATACGCCGTATGGGGCGGCGTGCGATTCTTCGAGCGCAGAGAGGTGAAGGATGTGATCAGCTATCTGCGCCTGATAGCCTCGGACAGCGACGACACGGCATTCATGCGCATAATCAACCTGCCCTCGCGCAAGTTCGGCGCCGCCTCCATGAAATCATTGGCCGACATGGCCGAGGAACGCGGCATCCCGTTGTTCACGGCCTTGCGACAGGCCGTGGCCGAGGGAGTACGCAAGTTCGACCGTCCGGCCATACGCGCATTCATCGCGCTTATAGACCAGGCGCGGCAACTGGCTCAGACCATACCCGTGTCGGAACTGACCGACAGGCTGTTGGTGGACTCCCGCCTTGCCGACGTGTACCGGCTGGACGAGAAGGAGGAACGTCTGGAGAACGTGAGCGAGCTGGTGAACGCCATGAAGGAATTCGAACGCGTGCAGCGCGACGACGGCGACATGACGCTGGACGGTTATCTGCAGGAGATATCCCTTTACACCAATGCCGACAACCAGGTGGATTCCGAGCGCGTAAAGTTGATGACTATCCATCAGAGCAAGGGACTGGAATTCGATACAGTGTTCATTACCGGTCTTACCGAGGGAGTATTTCCCAACCACCGCAGCATCCGCGAGCGCCGTCAGGACGGCGAGGAGGAGGAGCGGAGGCTGATGTACGTGGCCGTGACACGGGCACGCACCATGCTGTACCTATGCGAGTCGGAAGGATACATGAACGATGGGGGCGCCATGAAGTATCCGTCGCGCTTCCTGGCCGAGATTCCCGAGGATATGCTCAACACCGAGGGCACCATCGACCCGGCACTGTTTGAAGGAACCAGGCGCCTGGTGGACAGCATCAACGCCGAACTTGGCGAGACGCACCTTGACGTATGGCCTCCGGGCACCAAGGTGCATCACCGCGCCTTCGGCACGGGCGAGATTGTACGTTTCGACCCGCAGGCGCAGTCATATCGCGTGCGTTTCGCATCCTCCGAACGCGACCTGGTGCCGAGAGTCCTGACCAAAGTCGACCCATAAACCCGCATTGCCTATCGCTAATTGCTAATTGCTAATTGCTAATTGCTAATTGCTAATTGCTAATTGCTAATTGCTAATTGCTAATTGCTAATTGCTAA
>CADBNR010000003.1 GCA_902796035.1 uncultured Bacteroidales bacterium
CCAAGCTTCGTCGGTCACGGTGCCCGCACCGCTCCCTCCTTGGCTTGCAAAATCATCTCAAAAAATCCTCTCAATCTTAATTTGATTAAAAAATAAACACACTCTAAGATTGAAACATATAGACCACCGAAAATAGCCGATAATTTACTGTCCTCACAGTTGTAGGAAAATACGCCTATCGCCGGGAGGACGATGTATATGTGGTTCCAATCGGCACTCTGAAAGATTGAGATATTGGTAATATCATCGTCCCGTCCTGTGGACTACTTAGTCATCATTCGCATTACTTGCCGCTCTGCAACTGTTTTGTCAGCCAGTCGGAAGCGTAAAGCGCGGCTTCGGATGTATTGACACTGAAACCGTGGTCCTCGCCGGGAATCAGCTTTATGGCGCTGTGCCTGTATCCCTGGTTGTATCGCTCTCCGTATGTGTACGGCACGACACGGTCATGTGTCCCGTGAATCACGAGCACCGGGCCGTCGTAATTAAATGCCGTTTCATAAATCGGCAGATTCACCGCCGTCTCGATATACTTACGTCCTAATTTCAATCCCCCGAACGGCAATTGTATATATTCCGCCGTCATATTCCAAGGATCATACTGCGCACCCATCGTACTGCCACGCAAAGCATCGTCACGAAGCACGGCCGCTGGTGCCATAAGAACTATGTTCTTTATGACCTTATCGCCTAACTCACCGGCGGTCATGCTGACTACAACACCACCCTGCGAATGTCCCAATAACGATATGTTTTCCACCCACGATTGCTTTTGCGCCCACTTTATCACATCCTTAAGGTCCTCGATTTCATTAAGCACGGTCATGTTCTGGAACAGACCCTCACTTTTGCCATGCCCGTTAAAATCAAAACGCAGGGTTGCAATGCCGTCTTGATACAGGTCATTAGCTATATCCTGTAACAGCCCGGACTGACAGTCACCTCCAAAGCCGTGACACAATATCACAAGTGGCATTTTATCCGACATATCGGGTCTTTGAAACAGGGCATACAGATTGCCCTGCGAGCCTTTCAGTTCAAGAGTCCTGGTTTGCTGTGCGAAAAGCCCGAAGGCAGACAGTATCGCCATACATAAAATGAGTGCCAAAGTCCTTTTCATACGATTTCCGGGTCTTTTACATCTTAATGAAAGAACGATCATTTTCATTTATTAGTTTATGGTAATGACATTGAGATTCCATTTATTGGGCCTGAGCCTGCGGAATATGCAATTTGCAATATTCTTGGCCTCAAATTTGTTATACATTGTGATAGCAAATGGAAAATAAGAAAATCAGCATAAAAGGGGCCAGGGTCAACAACCTGAAGAACATAGACCTTGAGCTTCCGTTAGGGAAATTCATAGTGATGACCGGAGTGAGCGGCAGCGGCAAGTCGTCGCTGGCGTTCGATACGCTCTATGCCGAGGGCCAACGCCGCTATGTGGAGAGCCTGTCGTCGTATGCCCGCCAGTTCTTAGGACGCATGTCGAAGCCGGAATGCGACTACATCAAGGGTCTGCCGCCGGCCATAGCCATCGAACAGAAGGTGAACACGCGCAACCCTCGCTCAACCGTCGGCACCGCGACCGAAATCTACGACTACCTGCGTATGCTTTTCGCCCGCATCGGACACACTTACTCCCCCGTCTCGGGCACGGAGGTCCGCAAGCATACCATCGAAGACATAGTCAAGACCGCCCTCTCCTATCCCGAAGGAACGCGCATGGCTGTATTGGCCGACATCAACGTGCCGGTCGGACGTACGTTCGCGCAGCAGCTTGACATTTACCTGAAAGAAGGATATACCCGTCTTGAAAAGGACGGTGAGTTCCTGGACATAACCGACCTGTTGGAGCAGGCCGACAAACTGCATCCGGACGATTACAAGCTTCTGATAGACCGTCTGTCCGTGTCGTCGGACAAGGACGAGATATCGCGCTTCACCGACTCGCTGGAGACAGCCTGGTTCGAAGGTGGCCATAAGGCCGTCATCAAGCTGTGGGGCAAGGATGGTGTGCACACTCACTCCTTCTCCCGCCAGTTCGTGGCCGACGGCATGGAATTCCGCGAGCCGTCGGACCTGATGTTCAACTTCAACAATCCCTACGGCGCATGCCCCACGTGCGAGGGATTCGGCAAGGTGATGGGCATCAGCGAGGACCTCGTGATTCCCGACAAGACCCTGTCGGTATATCAGAATTGCGTGCGGTGCTGGAGTGGCGACAAGATGTCGGAATGGAAGAAGCAGTTCATACACCTGGCTCCGCGCTATAACTTCCCGGTGCATGTGCCCTACAAGGATTTGACCGAGGCTCAGAAGGACTTTCTGTGGCACGGCAACAGTATGTGGGAGGGAATCGACGGATTCTTCAAATGGTTGGACAAGAACCAGGACCGCATACAGTACCGCGTGCTCAAGGCCCGTTACCGCGGCAAGACCACCTGCCCCGACTGCAACGGATCGCGACTGCGTCCCGATGCCGAATATGTAAAGATTGGCGGCAAATCCATCACCGAACTGGTGCGCATGCCGGTATCGGACCTCAAGCCTTGGTTCGATGCCCTCACCCTTTCTGAAACGGACCAGGCCGTGGGCAAGCGGCTGTTGGTGGAAATAAAACAGCGTCTGCAATTCCTGTTGGACGTCGGATTGGGATACCTCACGCTCGACCGTCTCTCCAACTCGCTGTCGGGCGGCGAAAGCCAGCGCATCAATTTGGCGGCATCGTTAGGCAGCTCGCTTGTAGGTTCGCTCTACATTCTTGACGAACCATCCATCGGACTGCACTCACGCGACACACACAAACTGATACAGGTTCTTCGAAACCTGCAGCAGATAGGCAACACCGTAATCGTAGTTGAGCATGACGAGGACATCATGCTGGCCGCCGACGAAATCGTGGACATAGGTCCTGATGCCGGACGCCTCGGAGGAAAGATCATATTTCAGGGCGACCTGAAAAAATCGCTCAGGAATAAGAACAAGTCGGGTTCGTACACCATCGACTTCCTGCAGGGCAACCGCACCATACCGGTTCCCGATCACAGACGCCAGTGGAAAAAGAACGTCAAGGTGGAAGGCGCGGCCGAAAACAACCTGAAGGACATAGACGTGACGTTTCCGCTGAACGTCATGACCGTAGTGACGGGCGTAAGCGGAAGCGGCAAGTCTACTCTTGTACACGAGATTCTGTACAAGGGTGTACTCCGGGCACTCGGCGAGGCCGGTGACTCTCCGGGTACACACCGTGCCATCACGGGCGACATCAGGGATGTGACCGGCATCGAGTTCGTGGACCAGAACCCCATCGGCACCTCGTCGCGCAGCAATCCGGCAACATACCTGAAGGCATACGACGAAATCCGCAAGCTTTTCAGCGAACAGCAGTTGGCGAAGCAGATGGGCTACACTCCTGCCTATTTCTCGTTCAACACCGACGGCGGCCGTTGCGAGGAATGCCAGGGCGAAGGCACCATCACCATACCGATGCAGTTCATGGCCGACATCAAGGTGGAATGCGACTGCTGTCATGGCAAGCGCTTCAAGCAGGAGGTGCTTGACGTGGAATATCGTGGCAAGAACATCCACGACGTGCTGGACATGACCGTGAACCAGGCCATCGAGTTCTTCTCGGAGGTGAACGGCACGGACGAGAAACGTATAGTGAAGCGCCTGAAACCGCTGCAGGACGTCGGTCTCGGCTACATAAAGTTGGGTCAGTCATCGTCCACCCTGTCCGGAGGTGAGAACCAGCGCGTCAAACTGGCATGGTTCATAGCCCAGGAGAAACAGCAGGGCACCATATTCATCTTCGACGAGCCGACCACCGGACTGCACTTCAACGACATCTCGGTGCTGATGAAGTCGCTGAACCGCCTTGTTGACAAAGGCAACACCGTCATAATCATCGAGCACAACATGGATGTGGTGAAGTGCGCCGACTGGGTGATTGACATAGGCCCCGAAGGTGGCGAAGCAGGCGGCAACGTCGTGGCAACCGGCACCCCCGAACAGATTGCTGAATGCACTGAAAGTTATACCGGTCAATATCTCAAACCAAAGTTAGCGAAATGAAACGACTGATGGAAATGAAGGACCTGTCTGGAATGAGACGAGTGTTATATATTGCCCTGTTCCCGGTCCTGATGGCCGGATGCGTCAAAAAGAGCAATAACGACAACGCGGCCACAGCCCGACAGCTGATGCAGGAAAGCATCGACCTTGCTTGCAGCTACCGCGACTCCGTTAAACTGGCAAAGGACTCAGCTACCGTGCTGAGGCTGATGCAGGACTTTGACGACCGCATGACCAAGCTGAATTATAAATACCCCGCCGATGTCTTTCTGTATGCAAACGAAAGCCACGAAGAGGCATTAACTAATGTCACGCTGCGCATAGTTGAGCTGCGAGACTCGGTATTGCTCAGTCTGTCACCCTATCACAAGGTCAAAGACGCCGGTGTCGGGATTGAAACGGATTCCCTCGCCGTAAAAGAACCTGACTAACTCGCCGTTTTCGGCCAGTTCGGAAGGCGTGCCTATGGACACGCCTATATTTTTGTCCACCAGCCATATCCGGTCGGCCAGCTGCAACGCCATATTGACGTCGTGCGTGGACTGGAAGATTATCTTACCCTCCTGACGGGCCAGCTTCTTGAGCAGCTGCATGGTATCCACCTTGCTCCGGAAGTCGAGGAATGCCGTCGGCTCGTCCAAGAATATCACCGGAGTTCCCTGCGCCAGTGCTTTCGCTATCATCACCTTCTGACGCTCGCCGTCGCTGAGCGTGCTGACCAGGCGGTGGCGCATGCCTTGTACATGAGCAAGTTCCATGCTACGTTCCACCACCTTCTCGTCCTTGCCTGTCAAGCGGCCCCAGAATCCTGTGTAGGGACTGCGGCCCAGAGCCACAAGCTGCTCCACTGTCATCGAAGTGACGTCGGGACGCTCGGTCAGCACCACCCCTATCTTCCTGGCCAGCTCTGTATGGCTGTAACTGCAAAGCTCGCGGCCATCTATCATGATTGTTCCTGATAGTGGGGGCAGAAAACCCGAGAGAGTACGCAGCAACGTGGTCTTGCCTGCCCCGTTAGGTCCCAATAAACACGTAAACTCACCGCCACGCAATGTGGCGGTGAGGTCCTTTTCTATCTCTATGAAACCGCGTCGGCCCGGATAGCCCGTGGTCAGGCGGTTTATTTCTATCTTATTCATCGGCTGTCAGAACTTGTAACCTAACGAGAGCACAACCTGCGAATTGTTGAACGAAACCTTCGGATTCATCACCGTTGCGGCCACATTGTCGGGATCGGGTGCGAATGGATAATACCGCGAGGTCATGTGCTTCCATACGTAAGCGGCATCCACATACCAGCCGTTCTTGTTGAATCCGATACCACCCGTCACGTAAGTGGTCTGGTTGTCGAGACGGAAGTTTGCAAGCGCTCCGGCAGTGGGCACGTTGGCGACATTCTCGCGGGCTGCCGTAGACATAGGCGATGATGTCCAGCTGTAACCGGCACGGAGGCTGAGAACGGGAAGAACCCTGTATTCCGCACCGAGACGGATGGTGTGCGTGTCCTTGTATATCACCTTGATCAGGTCGTTGGTGTTTCGTATGGCCTGATCGGCATCGCTGCGGGTGGCTTTAGTGCCATATTCCCAGTCGGGATACCAGGGATCGTTCCAGCCGTCATCCCAGCCGTCGTCCCAGTCGTTCCAGTAACGGCGGGTATCCTTGCGGTACTTCATGTTCTTAACGCCGTTCCACTCATAGTCGAACGATATGATAGCCTTGTTGCCGATCACACCGGCCACACTGGCTATTACCTTCCAGGGAGTTGCAAGATTCACCTTATTGTATGTCTCCACATCGTTGTTGGTGACAGCATAATCAGGTTTGTCAAGGAACGGATAGTCATAATCCACATAGTCTGGAGCGAAATTCTCGGTCACACGGAACCATGTCGGAGTATGGAAGGCCAGACCGAAACGCAAAGCCTGAATGGGACGGACTATCACGCCGAGATTATAGCTGAATCCTGTGGCATTCATGCTGTACAGGTTGTCCATGTTCCAGTCGGCGCTCATCTGCTCAACTTGACGGGTATTGGGATTGAACACGTACGCACCGTCAAGCTGCTCGCCCCATTCCGAACGGATGGTGTAGCTTGCGCTTACGATATCGAAGTTCATACCCCAGTACACCTTGTTGGCGAAGTTTCCGCCGAGTGCGATGTTATAGTCGTCGCGCGAACCGGACTCCCTTACATAATAGTGTCCGCGTCCCCGTGTACCGTCGCCGAACTGACCTTGCCAGTTCGGTTGTTCGGGATCGCCTTCAGGATTGATCAGATATGAATCATAGCCCAGAATCGCACTCCAGGGAGCATTGGAATCCACGTATGGATCGTAATTGTCGTCGGACTGCACGTCAGGCTCGGTCAGGTTGTATGAATTGGCTATGCCGGCTATATAGTTGGACAATGATGTCTTGAGCTGGGGCACTCCTCCTTTGTAGCGACGGCTGTAGGACGCGCCTTTGTTGTAGGTGAATCCGATATTGAAGTTTTCCAGCACATCGTTGCCTAAATTCCACGACCACACGAAGCCGATGTTGTTCAGATAGAATTTCTCGTTGGTCATGGTGTGCTTCAGGCCCATATAATCAGTTGTGGAACGCTGACAGTCCAGATCGAGTGTCATTCCCACTTCCCGGCTGCGGTATACTCCTATGCCGGCAGGGTTCTGCGACAACGTAGACAGGTCTCCGCCCAATGCACCGAACGCTCCTCCCATCGACATGAACCGTGCCGTTCCCTTCATATCCTGCTGCGAGAGCTGGTATGCGTCGATCGGGCTTTGCGCCATCGCGCCCAACGGGAATCCAAGCAATGCTATCAATAAGTATCTTTTCATAATATCATCCTTTTATAAACTGCGCCCAGACATTCAAAGCCGGCGGACACAGATACTTGTAACCACATATTCTTAAAATCATAACTCATCCGAGCGCTTAACGGTTCGGATGAGTTATCAAGTAATCAATAGCTTGTCATCTTCTGTGACCGCCACCTGAACGTCCACCGCCACCACCGTAACTGCGGCTGCCGCCACCGTAGCTTCGGCTTGACGATCCGTATGAACTGCTTCGGTTATAACTGCTGCTGTTGCTGCGGTTCGTGTTGTAGCTGTTGCTGCGGTTCGTGTTGTAGCTGTTGCGGTTCGTATTGTAGCTGTTGCGGTTCGTATTGTAGCTGTTGCGGTTCGTACTCGTACTGCCAGAACCATTGTTATAAGAACGGTTCGAGCGATTGGTCGATGTGCCGTAGCTGCGGTTGGTGGTGCTGTTCTGGCTCTGTGTCGTACCATATCCACTAACCTGGCTTGTACTGTACTTATTTCTGTCCACGCGCTGCGAACGATTGGTCGACACTCGGTCGCGGGTGCCTGTCGCGGTACTGGACGACTGAGTATAGCCGCGACGGTTGCCGGCATACTGGCGATTGTGGGTCGTTGAACCGTTATTCGGAGTGTTGTAGCGGTCTCCGCGAGTGGGACGACCTGCAAGGTGTCCGTTATAGTTGCCTCCTCTGGGACGGTTGCCACTCCAGCCCGGGCGCGGTGCAGTGGGACGGTGTGCGCCGGGACGATAGTCGGCATAGTGCGGTCTGTGCCATCCGCCCGGATAGAAACCCGGACCCCAGCTCCAGCTTGGTCCCCAGCCAGGATAGTAACCGGGACCCCAGCCCCAGCTCCAGCTCGGACCCCACGTCCAGCTCGGACCCCAGGCCCAGCTTGGTCCCCAACCCCAGTTCCAGCGCCAGCTCGGTCCCCAGGTCCATGTCCAGCTCGGACCCCACGACCAGGATGCATAGAACGGATAGTTATAATATACCGATGAGTAGTAGGGCGAGAATACCGGATATCCGTTATTGTTTATCACCACCTCTACGTTGCCGTACGAGTTGTTCAGCACATCCTCAAGCAGATCGGCGTTGTCCAGCACGATGGTCGGGTTGTAATACTTCTGTATCTGCTGTGTATAGACGAAATCCTGACCGTTCTCCACAGTGGTGCCGATGGTGTCTACCGGTGTGGCATAATACATATCGCCGGCACGGTTGTATTCGTCGACATCCATATTGCTGAAATCAGCTATATAGTATGACTTCTTCTGCTGTTTCTGCTTCTTGGTCTGAGTTGTCCTACTTGCGGACGGCTTGTCCGGGTTGTAGTATATGTCGTCGTATTGAGCCTGTGCAACAGGTTGTGACAAGGCTAAGACGCCAAGTGTCAAAAATAGTTTTTTCATTGCTTCAGGTTTTTATTTATTAAGTAGACAGATGGAAAGGAAAATGGTTTAAACAGTTGCACCGAAAAGCGGTTTTTAACTATTTTCTATCATTTTAACAATCATCTGCCGTTAATGTCAGTCGCCGCGATAATAGTCCTGCAGGTAACAGCGGGCTATGAAGTCGGCGTTGCGTGCCACCAGCTCCGTGTTGTCCGAATCGGGGAAGCAGGCATCAGGCAGCCAGCCGTGCTTCAGCACATACTTCAGCAGGTCGACGGGGCAAAGGCCACGCACTGCCAAGAGTTCAATGGCCATCTTACGTGCGTACAGTTTATCGTAAAGCGGATTCTCCGGGTCGGCAATGCACTTGGCCACATTGCGTGCCATCAGCATCCCTTTCTTTGGATTGACCAACAGCACGAAGTCCCGGCCGTTCTTGACCTGACTGAGATGCTCGGTATCCTTCTCCCATCCCAACGCCTCGATAAAGAATCGGTTCATCGAGTCATAGTCGGCGAAATATGCAATATGCTTCCCGCCGGTGGCAGCCACGAACTTATCATAGTACGGATGATTGTTCTCGCCGGGCACTGCTTCCGGCTCGTCCTTGGCCGTAGCGGGCAGTTTGCCGTTCAACAGCAGATACACCCATTCCTGTGTGTACAAAGCCAACGGTCCGACGGTGTCTTCCGACACAGCGACGTCGATGCGCTTGTTGAGCAGGATGCTGTCCTTGTCCTCCTTTACGTCGGGCATGTTGGCCATTATGTTGAGCGACAGTGCGAAGGCCGGGGTCAGCAGCCAGCTGTTATTGAACAGCCAGTATGCAACATGCAGAATCTCCTCCTGGTCGGCCGGATCGGTCATTGACAGACCGCGCGCGAAGTCATACTTCACCTCCATCGGGCAGTCGTCGTATATGCGGTCAATGTATTTCCACAAGTCGTCGGCCATGGCCATCAGCTTGTCGTCGAGAGGATACAGAGCGCGGCGGTCAATGTCCATCATCGCTATGTCATACCACACAAGGAAGCGGATGTCCTCGCGGTTCAGCTCGTAGTCGGTATAATCGGACCCGATCTCATGGAACGGCACGGTCCAGCCGTATAGCTTGCGGTTGGTATCTATGAACGACCGCCACAGACCGGCGTCGTTCACTATGTCCTGCAGATATCCTATCAGAGTCAAGGCCAGATGTCCGCGCAACGATTGCGACAGCGTCTGTCCGTACTCGTTCTTCCCTATCCTGTCCTCTATCAGGTTGGCGAGTCCGTAATAGAAATCGTCGCAATCCGATGTCTCCGGGAAATAGGGCTGACGGATATCGAAATCTCGTCTGGATATCGTTCCCATATCACTTAAGTTTTTCAATCAGTTCGGCAACGGTGTATTTCTGCTGTTCGCCGGTGGCCATATCCTTGACCATGATGTTGCCGTCGGCCATCTCCTGTTCGCCCACAAATGCAACATACGGCACCTTGTCGGCGTCGGCGATGCTCATCTGCTTCTTCATCTTGACCGAATCGGGATAAACCTGCGACGGCACCCCGTTGGCGCGTAATTCCTTCACATATTTCATGGCCTGGCGCGCTTCCTTATCGCCGAAGTTGATGAACAGGATCTTGATGCTCTCCTCCGTCTCCTTGGGATAGAGGTTCAGCTGGTTCATCACGTCGTAGATGCGGTCGGCGCCGAAGCTGATGCCCACGCCCGACAGTCCCGGCATACCGAACACGCCGGTAAGGTTGTCGTAACGTCCGCCGCCCGTGATGGAGCCCATCTGCACGTCGTTGGCCTTCACCTCCAGGATGGTGCCGGTGTAATAGTTCAGGCCGCGTGCCAGCGACAGATCCACCTCCACGGTGCATTTGTGACCTAAGTCCTCGATGCCTTCTATCACCTCGCGCATCTCGGCCACGCCCTTAATGCCGGTCTCCGACTCGCGGAGCATGTTCGCCATCAGGTCGAGTTTTTCGGCGTTGCTGCCCGTCATGGTCAGCACGGGCTGCAGTTTTTCGACAGCCTCGGCCGATATGCCGTTCTCTAACAGCTCGGTGTTAACGTTATCCAGGCCGATCTTGTCGATCTTGTCAATGGCCACGGTTATGTCCACTAATTTGTCGGCATGACCAACGGTCTCGGCGATGCCGGCCAGGATCTTGCGGTTGTTCAGCTTGACGGTGATGTTGATGCCTAAGTCGCAGAACACGGCGTCGATAAGCTGCACCAGCTCGATCTCGTTGTTCAGCGACTCGGAACCCACCACGTCTGCGTCACACTGATAGAACTCGCGGTAACGCCCCTTCTGCGGACGGTCGGCACGCCATACAGGCTGTATCTGATAACGCTTGAACGGCATCTGCAGGTCGTTGCGGTGCTGCACCACGAAGCGCGCGAACGGCACGGTCAGGTCATAGCGCAGACCCTTCTCCGCAACCTTCGGAGTAAGTTTTACAACGTTGCGGCCCAACAGCTCCTCGTCGCTGACATCCTTCAGCCAGTCGCCGGAATTAAGTATCTTGAACAGCAGTTTGTCGCCCTCGTCGCCATATTTGCCCATCAGTGTCGACAGGTTCTCCATGGCCGGCGTCTCGATCTGCTTGTAGCCGAACAACCGGAACTGCCGCTTGATGGTGTCGAAAATATAATTGCGGCGCGACATCTCTACCGCCGTGAAATCACGTGTGCCCTTGGGTATGCTTGGTTTATTGGTTGCCATTGGTAATGAAAATGTTTCTATAATTTATAATTAACCGATTCCACTCCCCCATTACAGGTTCCACTCCCCTCATCCTACAAAATTACAACTTTGCATTCAAACTTCAAAAGAAATTTTGTTGTTTGAATGCAAAGTTGTAATTTTGTCATCATTAATGACCAACAGCAATGCTGTAAACGAAACAGAAATTATGAAGAAGATAACCCTGCTCACACTCATCATAATCACGATATTGGCTGCCACCGGCTGCCGCCGCTCCAAATCCAACGGCAAGATCGACGGCTTCTGGCGTATCTCCACCATCGAAATGACCCAGACCGGAGAGATCAAAAATCCGGAAGACTATTTCATACGGACCCAGCTTGAGATAACGCAATGGCCCGGTCTCGGCACCGGCGAGATCAACTACAATAAGAAAGAAGGGAAACTCGGCATTGATTTCCGCGACCCGGCCAACCCCAGTGCAGAGAAGCTCGGTTATTACGGCATCAAGAGCAACCCCACCGTCATGGATGTGGAATTTCCGCGCCACAACAAGATGATCCTCCACACCGACGAGGCCATCATCACCTGCTACCGGTACTAAGCAAATTAGGACAATCGAGTAGGAGGTAAACACTAATCGCAGGTGTTTGTCTCCTGCTTTGCAATAAATCAATAGTCTATGGCAAATTTTAGTTACTCAAGTTTCGCAAGTTATAAGTAATAGCATATCAATGGTATATATGTATTGTCTGGATATGGACGTGCCTTCGGCACGTAGCAAGGCGCCCATAGCACCCGGTATTTTTTGACAGGAGAACGGGAGAGCGGGAGGAACGTCCCTGCCATGTTGATTGCAACTCGCCGGCATCTGTAGATTAACTTGCGAAACACAGTTAATTTCATTATAAGTCAGAGCCTATGCGACATACAGAGTATAGGCGACTACCTGTGACGTGCGTGTTGCCTCGGAGAGGCTGTTTCTCATTAACCCCACGATGGACGGGGACAGCGATAGCTGTACCAGGACTTCGTGGGGTGAGGCATACTCCGTGTCTGCTTGGTCGGAGACCATGCCTCTCGCCTCCAATCCAGAGGAGTGCGATTCTCCCGCACCCATCTATCGATTGAGCATGCGAAAGTTGAATAAATTTAAACAGTTTCTTAGAGTGTGTTTACTTTTAACACGAATTTATATTTTTGATTACTTTTCTTTCCTTCAAAGGTCTTTTTGGTGATTATCGCCAAGTCTCGTCGGTCACATAGCCCGCTATGCTCCCTTCTCGACTTGCGATAATCCCTCAAAAATCCC
>CADBNR010000004.1 GCA_902796035.1 uncultured Bacteroidales bacterium
AGGGGAAGAGAGCTCGAAGGGGAAGAGAGCTCGAAGGGGAAGAGAGCTCGAAGGGGAAGAGAGCTCGAAGGGGAAGAGAGCTCGAAGCTTCAGTCGAGACTGACTTCGGAGATGTCGATGATGTTGTGGAGGATGGCGTAGATGGTTAGGCCGGCGGCGGAGTGGATCTGCAGCTTGGAAGCGATGTTGCGGCGGTGAGTGGTGACGGTATGCACGGACAGGAACAGCCGGTCGGCTATCTCTTTGTTGGAAAGCCCTTTGGCAACAAGCCCGATAATCTCCTTCTCGCGGTTGCTGATGGCCTCCGTTTCTTTGTCACTGGGATCGGAGGGTGCTGACTCCACGCATGATTCGTCCGAACGTTGGTCGCGCAGTTCCTTCATCTTCTGTTCCAGCGCGAGGCCGGCGGGCATGAACAGCTCGTTCTCGATGCGCCAGTGCGATGTCAGGTCGTTCTCGACGTTGATTATGTCATAGAGGGCGTAGGTCAGCACATTGTTGGTGGTGTGCGGGTAGTGGCGGATTATGATGTCCTTGAGCTCCTGCAGCTTGTCGACCATGTCGTCGTGGTTCAGCGAATAGTCCAGAAGCGAGACGCAGTCGTCGTCCTGACCGGCAGCCATGCCGTTGACGTGCGGGAATATCACGTCGTTCTCATGCTTCATGTGACGGTTCACCTCGGCCGTGTAGTCGTCGTAATATTTCAGTATCAGGAAGCCGACGTCGTTTGCGTCCTGGCAATTGATGGCCTTGATCAGTTTCTCGCGGATGGAGGGTAGTATGAAGTCGAGAAAATAGGAATGAGCGTTCTCAAGATAGGTGATCAAGGCCGGCAGGCTGATGTTGCGTGTGGAGTAGGGGCGACCGCACACCAAGTTGGCTACGGCCAGGAATGTGGGGGTGTCCAGATGCTCGTTGCGGCATATTTCCGCTATGGAACTGTCGCCGAAGCCTAACGGGATGTTAAAACGGTCTATGACCAGCAGCAGAAGGTTGTTGTCGTCCACAAGGTCGCGCAGCCGATCGTCGGCATGATATGCCTCAATGATATTTATCTTCTCCATAACGCTCTGATTTCGGTTGCAAAGTTACGAAAAAAAGCGAAAAGGGGAGATACCTAAAAATAAGTATCTCCCCGAACCGGATGCACAGTAAAGTGCTAAATTATTTCTTCTTGGACCAGAGTTTGGACATCTGTTCCAGGGTCTTGCCTTTGGTCTCGGGCACGAGCCTGGCGACGAACCATGCGGCCAGCACACAGATCACGCCATACAAGGCGTAGACGAAGATGTGGCCGAAGCTTGAGCCCATGTCAGGCGTGGACATGTTGTACAGAGGTACGAACGTGGAGGAGACTATGAAGTTCGAAATCCACTGGAACGCCACCGCGATGGCCACGGCCTGGCTGCGGATGGTGTTGGGGAAAATCTCGGATATCAGCACCCAACAGATTGGACCCCACGAGAACATGAAGCTTGCGGAGTAAATCATGATGGAGACGGCGGGGAAGTAGGTGCCGAGCGAAACCACATTGGCCAGCGCAACGCCGAAGGCACCGATGGCCATGCCGATGGACCCCCATATCAGCAGAGGCTTGCGGCCCAGTTTCTCGACCGTGAACACGGCCACGAGAGTGAACGAGATATTGACGATGCCCATGATGACGGTCTGCACCATCGGGTTGCCCATACCCATCGACTCGAATATGCGCGGCGCGTAGTACAGCACGGCGTTGATGCCCACGAACTGCTGGAACACCGACAGCATGATGCCCACGAAGATGACCATGTATCCGAACGAGAACAGTTTCTCGCTCTTGGCCTCCACAGTACTTTTTATCTGGTTCAGTACCTCCACGCCCTTGGCACGTCCGTTGATTCGGCTCAGGATAGCCAATGCCTTGGTGTCCTTGCCCACCAATGCCAGATAGCGCGGCGACTCTGGCACGAAGCATACCAGGACGGTGAATGCGGCGGCCACGAAGGCTTCGGAGCCGAACATATAGCGCCAGCCGGTCTGAATAGTCCAGGGATCGGACTGCGGGCTGACTGCATATACCGTCTCGCCTATCTTTTCGATGACGGGGTTGGTGTGTTCGCCAAGGATCAGGAAGTTGACGAAATAAACCACGAGCTGACCGAAGATAATGGCGAACTGGTTCCACGACACGAGTGTTCCACGCAGGTTGGAGGGCGCCACCTCGGCGATGTACATGGGGCAGATGGCCGACGCGATGCCGACGCCGATGCCGCCGATGATGCGGTAAATGTTGAAAGCCACCAACAGCGAGAAGGTAGGCTTGCCGTAGTCAAAGAAGAAGAACTCAGGGTAGTACGAGCCGAGGGCCGATACGAGGAAAAGGATGCCGGCCAGGACCAATGTGGGCTTGCGGCCGTAGCGCGAGGCGACGAGGCCCGAGATGGCCGAGCCGATGATACATCCCAGCAGGGCGCTGGAGGATGTGATGCCGTGAATCACGTCGGTGTAGACGAAGTCCCGGGCACCTAAGAAGAATGCCTGCAGACCCTTCTCGGCTCCCGAAATCACGGCTGTGTCGTAACCGAACAGCAGACCGCCCAGGACGGCCACCGCAACGATGGAAAAAAGGTAGGCTTTGCTGCCTTTGTCGTTTGTCATGATGTTAAATTTTAATTTGTATCTGGGGTTGCCGCAAGGCAACCCCAGAAGTCAATTCTAATTTTGAATGTTGAATTTTGAATTCAGGCGACATTCAAAATTCAACATTCCACATTCAAAATAACTTTAGGCGTACATGTTTACGATAGCCTCGTAGAGTTCCTGCTTGCCGCTGGTCTGGGCGGGTTCGGGGTTCTTCTTGGCGTATGCCACGACATCCTCCAGAGTCAGTTTGCCTTCCTCGAACTTCTTGCCTTCGCCGTTGTCGAACGAAGCGTAGCGGTCGGCCAGCATCTTCTTGTAAGGCGATTTCTCGAGCACGTCGGCGGCGCTGAGCAGAGCGCGGGCCATGGCGTCCATACCGGCGATGTGGGCGATGAATATGTCGTCCAGGTCGGTGGAGTTGCGGCGGGTCTTGGCGTCGAAGTTGGTACCGCCGTTGCCGAGGCCGCCGTTGCGGATAATCTGCATCATGGCCTGGGTCATCTCATAGTTGTCGATGGGGAACTGGTCGGTGTCCCAGCCGTTCTGATAGTCGCCGCGGTTGGCATCGATGCTGCCGAGCATTCCGTTGTCAACGGCTACTGCCAGCTCATGCTCGAACGTGTGGCCGGCCAGAGTGGCGTGGTTCACCTCGATGTTCACCTTGAAGTCCTTGTCCAGGTTGTGGGCCTTCAGGAAGCCGATTACGGTCTCGGTGTCGACGTCATACTGATGCTTGCTGGGCTCCATGGGCTTGGGCTCGATCAGGAACGTACCCTTGAAACCGTGAGCGCGGGCATAGTCGCGGGCCATGGTCAGCATTGTGGCCAGGTGCTCCTTCTCGCGCTTCTGGTCGGTGTTCAGAAGGCTCATGTATCCCTCGCGGCCACCCCAGAACACATAGTTGGTACCGCCCAGGGCGATGGTGGCGTCGATGGCGTTCTTGATCTGCACACATGCGCGAGCCACAACGTCGAAGTCGGGGTTGGTGGCAGCACCGTTCATGTAGCGGGCGTTGCCGAATACGTTGGCCGTTCCCCACAGGTTCTTGATGCCCGTAGAGGCCATCTTCTCCTTGAGGTATGCGGTTATCTCGTGCATACGAGCCTCATAGTCGGCTATATCCTCGCCGAGGTCGCCTATAAGGTCGGTGTCATGGAAGCAGAAATACTCGATGCCGAGCTTCTGCATGATCTCGAAGCCGGCGTCAGCCTTCTGCTTGGCTATTGTCATGGCGTCCGCGCCCTCGTTCCAGGGGAACTTCTTCGTTCCGCCGCCGAACTGGTCGCCACCCTCGGCGCACAATGTGTGCCACCATGCCATGGCGAATTTCAGCCATTCCTTCATGGGCTTGCCCAGAACTACGCGCTCGGCGTCATAGTAACGATACGACATCGGATCGTACGATTCCGTGCCTTTGAACTGAATCTTCCCTATATGGGGAAAATATTCCTTTGTTGCCATTTCTTAGTGTGATTTATAGGTTATAATGATTTTTCAAGTATGTTTTTCCAGCGGTCGAATGCGTCGATATATGGCTGACGGTCGGCTGCTGGATGGATTACGTCAATCTGCCTGAGGGTGGAGAACGCCTGGTCGCGGTTGTCGTAGATGCCGGCGCCGATACCGGCGCCACGTGCAGCTCCGGCCGAGCCGTCGGTGTCGAACAGCACTATGTCGGCGCCCGAAACGGATGCAAGTGTGTCACGGAACACCGGACTGAGGAACATATTGGCGTGGCCGGCGTGTATCTTATTGATCTGCATACCGATGCCTTCCATCACCTCCATGCCGTACATCAGTGCGAACACGATGCCTTCCTGCGCGGCGCGCAACAGGTCGTTGCGGTCGTTGATGTTGAAGCGGATGCCATGGAACGATGCGCCCGGATCCTGATTCTTCAGCACGCGCTCGGCGCCGTTGCCGAAGGGGAGGATGGTGACGCCGCGCGAGCCGACGGGAGACTTGGCTGCCAGTTCGTTCATCATGTCGTATGAGCAGTCGGGTGCGGCCACGTTGCGTTTCATCCAAGAATTGAGGATGCCTGTGCCGCTGATGCAGGTCATTACGCCGATGCGCGGGTCCTCGGCGGTGTGGTTAACGTGCGCGAAGTTGTTGACGCGGCTCTGCGGGTCATAGTCCACGCGGTCGTTGATACCGAACACCACGCCTGACGTGCCGGCAGTCGCGGCAACTTCGCCCGGCTCGAATACATTGAGCGACAAGGCGTTGTTGGGCTGGTCACCGGCGCGGTATGTGATGGGGGTGCCGGGAGCGAGACCTAATTCAGCGGCAGCCTCCGAGGTGAGGCCACCCTGATTGCTGAAGGTGGGCACCACCTCGGGCAGTATGTCGACCGGATAGCCGAAATAATCCATCAGAATCCTGGCGGGACCGTTCTCGCGGAAATCCCACAGCATGTATTCCGACAGACCCTCGGGGTTGGTGAGGCAATTGCCCGTCATGCGCCATGCCACATAGTCGCCGGGAAGCATTATCTTCCAGATGCGGTCGAATTTCTCAGGTTCGTTCTCCTTGACCCAGGCCAGTTTGGTGGCTGTGAAGTTGCCGGGCCGGTTCAGGATATGGGGCATGATCGTGTCGTCGCCCAAATCGGCTGAAGCCTTCTCGCCGTAGGGGACGCCACGGCTGTCGCACCATATTATAGAGTCGCGTATCACCTTGCCAGCCTTGTCCACCATCACCAGACCGTGCATCTGGTAAGAGATGCCGATGGCCTTGATGTCTTCGGGGTTGATTTTGGCCATTGCCATAACGGACCTGGTGGCCTCGACCACGCGGGTCCACCAGTCTTCGGGAGCCTGCTCGGCCCAGCCGGGCTGAAGGCTCTTGATAGGAGCCTCCTGATGCGGGTAGAAGTCAGTGGCCAGCACTTTGCCGGTGGCCGCATCCATCAGACACGCCTTGACCGACGATGTCCCGAGATCATATCCTAACAGTATCATAGTGTTTCGTTATTTTCGCTATTAATGGTATTCGTGTGTTTGTTTTTACATTAATTACGTATGTAGGTGCGGAAATACCCATGCGGGTGCGAAAATTTATTTTGGCTGAAGCCAAAAGCCGGGACAAAACCGCCGGAATGAGTAGCCGGAAAGTCCGCAAGGGCCTTCCGGCCGGAATGTTAAAAGGGATACTTGCCGTCAGCGGCGCCCTGCTTGAGAGCAGCGAGGTTGTCGGGGTCGATTACTGTTCCGGTCTGGCGGTTGAACATCTCGTTGGGAGTGTCCCACAGGAATGGGACGGCACCGTGGTTTTTGGCCGATTTCACTATGTAGGAGTGGTAATAGCAACGCGACGCACGATGACGGGCCTCGTCGATAGTATCCAGGAACGTGCGGCGACGGCCGCAGCCGAACTCGCCGATAATCACGGGTATGCCCTTATCGACGAAATTGGTCTTCAGCTTCTGCATCTGGGTGTCGATGTGGTTCTCTTCGCCCCATGTGCAGTCGCGGTCGGTGCCGGTGTGGAAATCCTGACCCCAGAAGTATCTTACCTTGGAGTCGGCACCCCATTCGCCATCGTTCTGAAGTAAGGTGAAGTCGGAGGGATCGTAGCAGTGCACCTCGAGCATCATGCGGTCGGCGACATTGTCCGTGGGCATATTGCCGGTGCAGTATTTCACGGCACGGTCTATGTCGGTGCCGGGGGCCTGTACCACTAATACGCGATTGGCATTATTGGAGCCGGATGCGCGCACCACGTCGATGAAGGTCTGCATATACGCCTTGAGGGCATCGGCCGAGGCCTGTGTATCCTTGCCGGCCTCGTTGGCGCCGCAGAACACCAGATGCTTGTCATAATCCTTGAACCGGTCGGCTATCTGCGTCCAGAGCTCACGCTGAATGCGGTCCACGTCGGCGGAGTAGGAGTCGATGTTCAGTTCCATCCATCCCTCGTCCCAGTGTATGTTCATGAACACATAGAGGCCGTTGGCGATGCATAGCTGCACCACTTCGTCCACGCGTTTCATCCAGTCCTCGTCAATCTTCAGGGTATTCTTGTCTGAATGGTTGTACCATGCCACGGGGAGGCGGACGGCATCGAAGCCGGATTCACGTATGCTCCGGATATAGTCTGCATTGATTTTGGCGGCTCCCCATGCAGTCTCGCCACCGATGGCCTCGAGTGTATTGCCGATGTTCACAGCCATCGAGATGCTGGCTGCGGTCTCAAAGGCAGTCTCGTCGCACATGCCGGATGAAGCGGAGGCTCCCTGTCTTACAGCAACCGTCAGGTTCGTGGCGTTGTCGGAATTCAGGGTGATGACGACCGAACCCTCACGGGATTCCGGACGGGAGTTGGCCGCGATTTTAACGTATAACTTCGATTCGGTCAATCCGCGAACCGGAGCGGGTACGATTTCCATCCAGGTGTCGGAAACGGTAGCCGTATAGTCGCCAGTCGCGAGTATTGGAATCTCCAGAGTCTCGCCGTCGGCCTTGACTTCGGGCGCAGTGTAACCGTCGGCTAAGAGAATGCCGTCGGAGTTGCGCTGTGTCACCTTGACGGTAGCCTCGTTGGCACCGCAGGTTATCTTCAGGTTGCCCGTACGGTTGTCGTAGACGTTATTGTCGGTTACGTTAACGGGCACGGCATATTCCGAGTTGGACTCACCGTTCAACGCGATGTCGCCTACGGAGAGCCATTCGGAATCGGATGTCACGGCCGGCTTGGACGGCGCTGCGACATAGAGGGTCTGTGTGGCCGCGGTCTTGAGGAACGTAAGTTCGGTGACGCCTACCTTGAACTGACCGGCAAAGGGTCCGTCCGGGTTGTTGTCCGAGTCCGAGCAGGAGCCCAGACCCAGGATAAGACTTAACAATGTTGACAGAAACAAAATTTTTTTCATTTTTTATGATGGAAAACTATTAATATTAGAAGTTGTTTAAACTAATTTACGTTTAGAAGTGATTTAAACTTATTTCAAAAACATAAAAAGTCTTTTAAGATATAAAAACACAGCGTATTCCGACTGAAATTCGCTATATTAGAGTTGCGACACTTTAATTTACCGAACCAATGCCGAAATACATTGTACTCGACAAAGATACAATAAAAAATGAAATAATGCCCTATCTCAGCGTAGCAAAAAGAGGATACGTCTCCCAAGGCAGCCTCATCGAGGTCGTGAATGCGATTCTCCATAAGCTCAAGAGCGGGTGCCAGTGGCATCAGCTTCCGGTGGAACATCTCTTCGGGGATGTGGTGCTGAGCTGGAATGCGGTCTACCATCATTTCAGGAAATGGTGCAGACTTGGAGAATGGCAGTCCATGTTCGCCGCCCTTGTCAGGAAATATAAAGACAGGCTCGATATGTCCGTGACCCATATCGACGGATCCCATACACCTGCGCTGAAAGGTGGAGAGAGCCATGAAATCATCGCCAACGTTTGCCCTAATCCCCGTAATGGAGAGCCTGCCGAGGATTATCTGTTCGATGATGAACTTTATAAGGAACGATTCGTGATTGTACGCACCAATGCCTGGATGGACGGCTTTCGATCCATTCTGACCAGATTCGACACCACTGTTTCCAGTTGGAAGGGGTGGAACTATCTGGCTTTCGCTGTGGTTTTCCTTAAAAAAATTCACAAATCACAAAAGTTTAAATGAGTTCGTTGTTAATAGTGTTTCGGTATATGGTAAGTTCGTGTGCTTTATGTTGTTTCCGTTGCAAAATTAATATTCGTTCACATTTGTTCAGGGGAGTTAATGATTATAAGGCGTGAATGATTTGTTCCATCCCGACATTAGTTGTTAATAAAAAGGGTATGAAATGATAATCGGACGCTATAACATGTTTTATAACATATTTAATAAATGGGCTGAAACATGGGGAAATTAGGCGGTTTTGTTAATTTTGCAATGAAATACACACCGGATGCGCCAAGGAATGTAAACCATTGCCTTGCGGCTCGGAAAAGAACCTGATTGCATGAAAAGGATTACATATTCATTAACCTTCATACTGATTTTCATCGCCTCGTTCGCTCTACATGGCGAAGATATCAGATTCCGGACCATACAGGAGAGCGGCGGACTGGCCAGCAACCATGTCCTGTCGATGCTGCGCGACAGCAACGGCTTCATGTGGTTCGGCACGGCCTCGGGTCTGAACAGGTTCGACGGTGTCGGCATGAAAGTGTTCATGAACGATCCCGACAACCCTGCGTCGCTTCACGACAATTACGTGCAGGACATCCAGGAAGACCCGCAGGGCAATCTGTGGATATGCGCCGGAGACGTATATGCCGTTTTCAATCCCCGGACCGAAACATTCCGTAAACTCGGCCCCGACTATTACAAGAGACTCGGCCTGAAGCGGGAAGCCCAATTGGTATATATCGACAAAAACAATATGTGGCTATGGGCCCGTGACGACGGACTGTACGCGCGTGTAGGGGGAGTCATGCGCAAGGTGGAGGCATACGATCCGCAGGCGGAGGTGACGGATATAATGTCGAATCCGCGTACAGGCCGTATGTATGTGGCGCACAGCGACGGCAGCATCGGCGAATATGACAAGGCAGGTCGTAAGCTTGTCAAGAAGCTGCATATAGGTGTCAAAGATGTGGACAGAGCTATCTTTTCACTGTTTGTCGACCGAATGGAACGCCTGTGGGTGTACAGCGAATACGGCGCGTGGGTCTACGACACAGGATCCGGACATTGGCTCGGTGATGAGGCGCGTCCGCGGCTCGCCGGCAATTCAGTAACCGCCATCGATCAGGATGCCGTCGGCAATATCTGGATCGGATACGACAACGAGGGCCTGGAGGTGCGTGGCGCGGACGGTACGGTGACCGAGTTGAAAAACAGGCCGGGCGACATTACATCGTTAGGCAACAATTCAGTAGAGTCCATCTATCGTGATTCCGACGGCGGTATGTGGATAGCCACTATAAAAAACGGCGTGTCGGTATATTATCCTAACGAATACAAGTTCAGTCATTATGATGTTGGCGACATCAACTGCATGGTTTCGGGGGGCAAAGACATCGTGTATGCCGGTACCGACCATGGGGAGCTGATAGCCATAGATACCGACACGCATAGCTGGCGTAACATACCGGTGCCTGCCGAATATGGCGACCGGGCCATAACCGATCTCGGCATCACACCCGACGGAACGGTATGGATCGGCACCTATAAAGGGGGTATGTACAGTTACAGAAACGGACAGTTCACCAGATATGCCGAACAGAATGGACTCAATTCGCCTAATATATGGGCTGTGGTTCCCATGGCGGACGGCACAGTGTGGATAGGCACATTAGGGTCGGGCATCCAGAAGCTGGATCCCGCTTCGGGCAAATTCACCACCTATAATGTCAGCAACTCCGGTCTGAAGTCCGACTATATAAGTACGATGACGTTGGGCCGCGACGGACGAATCTACATAGGCACGACCGAAGGCGTGTCGGTCCTGGAGCCTTCCACGGGCAGCATAGCCACGATGGAGGGGTATTCAAAGCAGGTGAAACGCCCGGGCGCCCGCAACGTGAACCAACTGTTGTACGATTCGCGGGGCCTGTTGTGGATCGCCACGCGCGAAGGGCTGTACGTCTACGATCTGGCCAAGGACAGGCTGGTGAATGTGTCGCTCGACGGCAAGTCAACGTCCATGTTTATCAGCGGTGTGGCCGAAGGAGAGGAAAAAACAGTATGGGTGACTTCAGGAAGCAGAATATATAATGTTTCGGTCGAAAGCGATGTAAAGAGCGATGACTACAGGTTTGTCAGCTACGGATTCGGCGTGGAGGACGGACTTACCGGCCAGAGTTTCAACCAGCGGTCGCTGTGTGTCACTGCCGACGGCCTCGTACTGGCGGGAGATCTGAGCGGTATCCTTGTGATTGATCCGCAGAAGCTGCGTTTCGGATCGAAAGTGCCCAGGCTCCGCTTCACGTCACTTCAGATAGGCAACGATATAATCGAGCCGGAACATAAATATGGCGGCAGGGTGGTGCTTCCCGAGAACTTGGCTTACATGAAGGAACTGAATCTCGGAGCGAAGCAGAACGAAATCACCATATCGTTCAGCACGGATTCCTACCAGCACGCCAGCTTCGGACAGTATGAATACATGCTTGAAGGATACGAGGACAACTGGCGTCGCTGTCCCCGTGGCGTCAACGAGGTGCATTACGTACAGTTGCCTCCGGGGCATTATACGCTAAAGGTCAGGCTGCTGTATCCCGGAATTCCTGCCGACGAGATAACGGGCGAGCTGGAAATAAACGTGGCCCGTCCCTGGTATGCGACATGGTGGATGATATGCCTGTATGTGCTGTTGGGATTGGCCATTGTCGGCGGAGTGATGTGGTGGACCAGGCGTCGCGAACGCATACGTTATCTGGCCGCACGCCGAAAGGAGGCACGACGCAAGGAGATAGAACTTAACGAAATGAAGTTCAGGTTCTTCACCAACGTCAGCCACGACCTTCGCACCCCGCTCACCCTGATACTTTCGCCCGTGGAATCGCTGTTGAACGAAAAGACCGAGGAGCGGGACGTGAGCCGACTCAACACCATCAAACGTAATGCCGACCGACTGCTGTATCTGGTGAACCAGTTGCTCGATTTCCGCAAGAACGAGATGTCGGGACTGCATCTCAACCTGTCGCGCGGTAATCTGACCGACACCGTGCGCAAGGCCATGGACGATTTTCTGGATATGGCCGACAGGCGCAACATCGACATGCGGTTTGAGTCGGAGCCGCCGGCGATTCCGATGGTGTACGATGCCGACAAAATCACCAAATGCGTAATGAACCTGCTGTCGAACGCCATGAAGTACACACCCGACGACGGGAGTATACTGGTGCGTGTGGAACAGAAAGGGGATCATGCGGAGATTGCCGTGTCGGACAGTGGCCGCGGCATCGATGATAAGGATAAGAAACATATCTTCGAGCGTTTTTACATGGCCGGCAACGAGTCGGGCGCCAAGACCGGTACGGGCATCGGGTTGAGCCTGGTGTTTGAATATGTCAAGCTGCACGGCGGCGAGGTTTCGGTGGAGGATAACAAACCGAACGGGGCCGTATTCAAGCTGACCATACCGATGAACCTGAAGATAAATGAAACCGCCGGAACAGGTAGTGAACAGGAATCAACAGCTGATGCCTCGACAGGCGCTGAAACCAGCTTAGACTCAGCGGTAACTCCGGCAGAGAAATCTGACGAACCATCAATATTGTTTGTGGACGACAACAAGGATCTCACCACATTCCTGAAGGATGAATTCTCGGGCACGTATGATGTCGATACGGCTTCGGATGGCATGGAGGCTCTGGAAATGACGAAACGCAAGAATTACGACCTGATAGTGACCGACATAATGATGCCCGTGATGGATGGTATAAAACTGACGCGCGAATTGAAATCGAAAAGGGCCACCCGGGACATTCCGGTTATAATGCTGACAGCCAAGCAGGATGTGTCGTCTGTCTTAGAGGGGCTGAGTCTCGGAGCCGATGACTATGTCACCAAGCCGTTCAACAATCAGGTGCTTGCGCTGAAGATAAAGCGTCTGGTGGGACTGAAGCGCGGAGGCGTGAAACGCTCATACATCGAACCGACACCATCGGAGATAGAAATCACCTCGCTCGACGAGCAGCTGGTAAGCAAGGCTGTAAAATATGTGGAGGACAATATGTCGCGCCCGGAACTGACCGTGGAGGAACTGAGCCGCGAATTGGGTATGAGCCGCGTGCATCTGTACAAGAAGTTAGTGGCGCTCACAGGCAAGTCACCGGTGGAATTCATCCGTGTGCTGCGGTTGAAACGGGCGGCCCAGTACCTGCGCGAATCGCAGATGAATGTGTCGGAAATAGCATTCCAGCTCGGCTTCAACAACCCCAAGTATTTTTCCAAATATTTCAAGGAGGAATATGGCGTCACACCCAAGGAATACCAGGATAAATTAGGTAAGTAAATATGTTAATTTAACAAATTATGCCTTACCGGGAAACATAAGGAGACGTATATTAACATCGTGTTTATATTCCGTCAACATTTAAGGTCGATTCGGGATAAATATTAAGTTAATTTTGCAGTGTCGGAACCATACGGTTTCGGCACTGATTGTTTTGAATTGACAGTGAACCTAAAAAACATATTTTAAAGGCAAAACCACACTACTGACAGTCAACCTTAAAAAGACTAACATATAACATTTCCGATAGATGAAAATAAACAATATCAATTTGCTTGCAGGCGTACTGGTGATGGGATCGCTCCTCGCTCCCGTATCGTCATGGGCAAAGAAGGCCGGTTACGAACGGCTTAAGGACGGAGTCGTAGTGACGGCCCCTGACGCCAAGGTGCGCGTCCGTGTCATCAACGACAAGATAATGCGCGTGTCCGCCACTCCCGAGCAGGAGTTCAAGGCTGATTCCTCGCTTGTGGTGCTTCCCAAATTCCAGGGCAACGCCAACAACCCTCAGTTCACCGTGACCGAGAAGAAGGGTGCTGTGGAAGTAGCCACCAGCCAGATCAAGGCTGTGATCAACGAGAAGAACGGCCAGGTGAAGTTCTATGACCACAACGGCAAGGAACTTCTGGTTGAGAACCAGAACGGCCGCACGTTCACTCCGCGGGTAACCGACGGTGTGAAAGGATACTCCGTTCAGCAGACATGGGAGTCGCTGAACCCCGACGAAGGTATCTACGGACTGGGCCAGCACCAGGCCAACGAGTTCAACTATAAGGACAAGAACGAGGAACTGTTCCAGTACAACACCAAGGTGTCGGTGCCATTCGTGGTTTCCACCGACAACTACGGTCTGCTGTGGGACAGCTATTCGCTGTGCCGCTGGGGCAATCCCAAGGACTACAGCCAGCTCGGCGAGGTGTTCAGGCTCTTTAACAAGGAGGGCAAGGAAGGCACGCTGACAGGCACATACATCGACAAGGAAGGCAAGACCATGGTACGTCAGGAGCCGAAAATATACTTCGAGAACCTGATTCGCGGCGACCTCGCCCATGTCATCAACCTGCCTCAGGACTTCGACTATGCCGGCTCGAACGTGACTTACGAAGGTTACATCGAGCCGTCGGAGACCGGTCTCTACAAGTTCATCATGTATTATTCCGGCTACCAGACCATATACATCGACGGCAGGAAGGTGGTAGACACCCGCTGGCGCACGGCATGGAACCCGAACAGCTATAAGTTCCAGGTGAATCTGCAGGCCGGTAAAAAGGTGCCCATAAAGATAGAATGGGAACCTAACGGTTCTGTGGCTTACTGTGGACTGCGTGTATACGCTCCCGTCAAGGATGGCGAGCAGCTGTCGTGGTGGGGTCAGATGCAGGATATGATCGACTATTATTTCATCTATGGCAAGGACATGGACGATATCATAGCCGGTTACCGAACGCTGACGGGCAAGGCTCCGATCATGCCCGACTGGGCGATGGGCTACTGGCAGAGCCGAGAGAAGTACAACACACGCGACGAAGTATTAGGTACCGTCAGCGAGTTCCGCAAGCGTAACATTCCCATTGACAACGTCGTAATCGACTGGCTGCACTGGAAGCAGGATTCGTGGGGAAGCCACGAGTTCGACAAAGAGCGTTTCCCCGATCCCAAGGGGATGGTAGACTCCATCCACGACATGAACGCACACGTGATGGTATCGGTATGGCCCAAGTTCTACGTCACCACCGACCATTACAAGGAATTCGACAGGAATGGCTGGATGTACAAGGGTGCCGTACGCGATTCGATCCGCGACTGGGTAGGCCCCGGCTATCTCGGCAGCTTTTACGACGCATACAATCCCGACGCGCGCAAGCTGTTCTGGAGCCAGATGAACGACCACTACATGCCCTTAGGCATCGACGCGTGGTGGATGGACGCCAGCGAGCCCAACGTGCGCGACTGCATCGACATCGAATACCGCAAGGACCTGATGAATCCCACATACGCCGGTCCGGCCGACAAATACTTCAACGCATACGCACTGATGAACGCCGAGGCCATCTATGACGGCCAGCGTGGCGTGGATCCCGACAAACGCGTGTTCCTGCTGACACGTTCCGGTTTCTCCGGCCAGCAGCGCTACAGCACCGCCACATGGAGTGGCGACATCGGCACACGCTGGGAGGACATGGAGGCACAGATTGCCGCCGGACTTAACTTCGCCATGAGCGGTGTTCCCTACTGGACCATGGACATCGGCGGATTCTGCGTCGAGGACCGTTACGTGAAAGGTGCGGCCAAGTACCTTGAGGCCGGCGAGGAGAACGACGACCTGAAGGAATGGCGCGAGCTCAACACACGCTGGTATCAGTTCGGCGCGTTCGCACCCCTGTTCCGCGCTCACGGCCAGTGGCCCTTCCGCGAGGTCTACAACATCGCTCCCGAGGATCATCCCGCATACAACAGTATCGTGAAATATACAAAGCTGCGCTACAATTTGATGCCTTACATCTATTCGCTGGCCGGCAAGACATATTTCGACGACTACACCATCATGCGTCCCATGGTGATGGACTTCACCGCCGACCTGAACACGCGCAACCTGAAGAATCAGTACATGTTCGGTCCCGCCTTATTGGTGGCTCCCGTCTACAAGTACGGCGCGCGCGACCGCGAGGTTTACTTCCCTGCCGGGGAGACCTGGTATGACTTCTATACCGGCAAAGCCGTTAAGGGTGGCCAGACACTGAAGGTAGACGCTCCCTACGAGACGATGCCTCTGTTCGTGCGCGGCGGTTCGATCGTACCGGCCGGCGGCGACATACAGTATGCCGCACAGAAAAGCGACGAGCCTGTGACCATCGTGGTTTACGGCGGACGTGACGGCGACTTCACCATCTACGAGGACGAGGGCACCAACTATAACTATGAGAAAGGCGCCTTCAGCAAGATCCGTCTGGAATATAACGACAAGACCAACGAGCTGACTATAGCCGACCGCGAGGGAAGCTACCCCGGCATGCAGGCCGAACGAAAGTTCAACATCGTGAAGGTCGATGCTGCACATCCCGTGGCTGACGCCATCAAGGCGAAGGGCAAAATCGTGAACTATACCGGCAAGAAAGAGGTCGTAAGGCTTTGACGGCCTCTTTCATTCCCGATACAATGACATAATACTGAAAGTGTATATTGGATAGTAAGATTTAAACAAACACACGTTTATTCATGCAAATCAGAAGAACAATTCTGAGTCTTATTGCGGCCGGATTCCTCGTGACGGGGGGTTCGGCTGCTGAGGTTAACAAATACCGCGTCAATTTCAACAAAGGTTGGCGGTTTTCGATTGATTCCGTGAACTGGCGTCAGCTCGACCTGCCGCACGACTGGGCGATAGAAGGAGAATTCAGCGCGGACAATCCCTCGGGAGCCGGAGGCGGGGCATTGCCCGGTGGCATCGGATATTATACCAAGACGTTCAAGGCCGGCAGGAATCGTGGAGACAAACGTCTGTTCATCGACTTCGACGGAGCGTTCATGAACGCGTCGGTATGGATCAACGGACATTTGCTCGGCACTCGCCCTTACGGCTATGCCTCGTTCAGCTACGACCTGACGCCATACGTCAAGGAAGGTGAGAACGTGTTGTCGGTAAAGGTGGACAATTCCAAGCAGCCGAATTCGCGCTGGTATTCCGGATGCGGCATCTACCGCAATGTCTGGATGCGCGAGCGGAGCGCCGTTCATGTGCCCCTGTGGGGACAGCATGTGGTTCCGTACGACATTTCCAGGCAGAACGCCAAGGTGAGGCTGACAACTACGGTGACCAACACCGGCATGAAACCGGTGGTGCTGAGCGTGGTGACAATGCTGATAGGCCCCAACGGACGCATAGTGGCAGGCGAACGGTCTCCATTGATTTTGAAACGTGGCGAGACGCGCGACTGCGAGCAGACATTGAAGTTCGATAATCCCAAACTATGGAGTGTGAACCACCCCGAACTGTACACCGTTCATACCGAAATAGAAGAAAAGGGCAAAGTGCTGGATCGTGTGGAGACTACTACGGGCTTCCGTAATCTGAGATATGACTCCGCCAAGGGATTTTTCCTCAACGATTCGTCTATGAAGATAAACGGCGTATGCCTGCATCATGATGCGGGTGCTCTCGGAGCCGTGGTGAACCGCCGCGCCATCGAGCGTCAGCTGCAGATTATGAAGGAGATGGGTGTGAACGCCATCCGAACCACCCACAATCCACCTGCTCCCGAGCTGTTGGCGCTGTGCGACAGCATGGGCCTGATGGTGCAGGAGGAGTTTTTCGACATGTGGCGCCGCCGCAAGACACAGTATGACTATTCCAACTACTTCGACGAGTGGCACGAGCGCGACCTTACGGACCAGATGAAGCGCGACCGCAACCATCCCTCCGTGATACAGTGGAGCATAGGCAACGAGGTGCTGGAGCAGTGGAGCAGCGCGGATGCCGACACCCTGAGTCTCGAGGAAGCAAATCTGATTCTGAATTTCGGCCATAGCAAGGACATGCTGGCTCACGCCGATTCGGGTATGTCGGTCAATTCGCTGTTGACCAAGAAACTTGCTGACCTTACACGATCGTTGGACTCAACGCGATATATAACGGCCGGATGTAACGAGCCCGATCCCGGCAATCATCTGTTCCGTTCCGACGCACTGGATATAATCGGTTATAACTATCATGACTATTGTTTCAAGGATGTGCCGGAAAATTTCCCCGGCAAGCCCTTCATCGTCACCGAGAGTGTTTCGGGTCTTATGACTCGCGGAGCGTACATAATGCCTTCCGATTCCATGTATATCTGGCCGGAGCGCTGGGACAAGCCCTTCAGCCGTGAGGTGTTGGAATGTTCCAGCTATGACAACAATCACGCGCCCTGGGGCTCGACACACGAGAAGTCGATGTATGACGTTCAGAACAATGACTTCATCATGGGCCAGTTCGTATGGTCCGGCTTCGATTACATCGGCGAGCCCACTCCCTACGGATTCCCCGCTCGAAGCTCTTATTTCGGTATCGTTGACTTAGCGGGCATTCCCAAGGATGTGTACTATATGTACCAGAGCCAGTGGCGCCCGGACAAGACGGTGCTGCACCTGTTCCCGCACTGGAACTGGAAGGCGGGACAGGATGTGGATATGTGGGCATACTACAACAATGCGGATGAAGCGGAACTCTTTGTCAACGGACAGTCACAGGGAGTGAGAAAAATGCCCGACGGCAAGTACCATGTGATGTGGCGTGTCAAGTATGTGCCCGGCGAGGTGACCGTGGTCAGCCGCAAGGATGGCCATGAAGTGGCGTGCAGAACAATCAAGACAGCCGGCGAGCCTTATCAGGTACGTCTTACTCCGGATCGTGGCGCTATCAAGGCCGACGGATCCGACCTTAGCTATGTGCTTGTAGAGATTCTTGACAAGGATGGCAACCTGTGTCCATGGGCCGACAACGAGGTGACGTTCGAGGTAACCGGGGCCGGGCGTAACGTAGGAGTCGACAATGGTTCGCCGACTTCGATGGAACGCTTCAAGAGTGACAAACGTAAAGCCTTCTATGGCAAGGCGATGCTGATAGTGCAGAATGACGGCCAACCCGGTCGCATTTCCGTCAAGGCCACATCTCCCGGTCTGCAGCCGGCTATTGTCGGTATAAAGGCCGGACTATAAATCAGTTCCAGCCTGTTTCGACCACACTGATGTCGTTGCTACGGTTCGCTCCCGGATGGAGAGACTGTGGCGACGACTTCTTTTTTGCATCGGCCTCTGATGAAGGCAATGTGCCCTGCGAGCGTACGGTGATGGTATAATGGTAGCTGATACCGCTCTGCCAGCGCAGGTGACCCGTATTTTTGTTCTGCAACGGAAAGAAGATATATGCATATTTCGATCCCGAGAATGGAAGAAGCTGATATGGCGTGTCTTTGTTGGGCCATATCAATGTTCCGTCGGCCGTGTTCGTGAACTGGCACAGCACCCGGATCGCCGAGCCTGTGATGTTTCCGTCGTGAGTCTCCATCTTGTCAAAAATGATGGGTACATAGAAGAAATTGTTTTTGTTATGCAGTGAAACGGGAGTTGATGTCAGAGGCACTTCCATTCCGTCGTCGGCCTGGAAATAGGGAATCTGTATGCTTTTCTGTTCAAGTGCCCAGTCGGTCCAGCAATTGTCCAATGCCCCGCGCCCGGCCTCCGGAGCCGTAGTGGTCTTGGGGAATTGGAAATCGCCACCCCGGCTCATCCGGTACATTGTAATTTCCTTTACTATTACGGAAGTATATGGGATGTCGGCGGCAATGTCCACAGCCACGCGGGCCATGCAGTGGCCGAAGTTGAGACGCAGCTTGCCGTCGCCCTTCATGGCGTTCCGTCTTACGGAGATGCAGTAGTCCCGGCTCGCGTCAGGGGTTTCCCGACCATTCTCGTTTTTATACATCACAAGTTTGACCGACGAAGGGTAGTCCCAGGCGTTGACCGTTATATCCACGTCGGTAGGAGTGACAGCCTCGAAGTTCAACGGCACGCCAGGCCATTTGATCAGGTGGGGATAAGTCCACGAATTTCGGCCGGTACGGGTCACAAGCACATTGTTCATCACGATGTGACGTCCTCCCGTCGCCTCGTATGCACAGACACGGAACTCGGATATGTTGCGCGTGGTGATCACGCCTGTGGAGTCGCTTCCCGATGTCTCGGCCGCGGGATTTATGTCGAAAGCGACAGGCTCGCCGTCAGGTATCTCAGGGGAGTCCTGTTGTCCGGAACCGCATCCCGGAAGCAAGACCGACAATAATGGCAATATGGCTCGACATAATTTCATGACGCCCCTCTTTTTTTATCAATCGGTTGCCTTCCCGGCATCACTGCACGGGAAGGCAGATTCTTTATCAATTATCAATTATCAATTATCAATTGGTAATTGTAAATCAGCAATTGGAAATCAGTTAATTGTTTCCTACGGATTCATCGGAATTACCGTATTCATCCACTGTCACGTTCTGGTCGAACTGAATCCATCCTTGGTTGTTGGGCTGGCCGATGCTTACTGTAAAGACGTATCGGTAGCCCGGTTTGAATTTGCCGTCCTTCGTGTTGATGGGCACATAGATGTCTGAGGCGGCTCCGGTCAGAGGCCATGTCTGCAGTTTCGATGCCTCGTCATAGATAGTGCCGTGTACACGCAGGTACATGCCGTTGGTGTTGGATTCCGAAGCCATGGATATGTCCTGCGGAATCACGAACTGGTTGTTGTCCGACATGAGCTGAACGGGAGTCTTGCCGATGAAGTCGGAGGGTGTGGAGTTCAAGGTCATGTTTCCTTTGTCTTTAGCCGACCATTTACCTACGGATACCTCGATATCGGAATCGGTGGTCGAGGTACGCGGGAATTTGAAGTCACCCGTATTGCAGATGTTGACCAACTCGATATTGTCTGCCTTGAACACTATGGCCTGGCCCTCCTTGCTCTTGAACAGGAAGTCCACACGTGCCAATGCGTGACGGAAGTTGATCTTGACCTGCGATGAGGTTGCATCGGTCAGGCCCATATTCACGCCATACAGCAGGTCGGTCTGGAATGTGTTCTTGAAGTTGGGGATATCAGGCTTGGAGGAATCCATGCCGATATTGTCGGCCGCAGCCGGATCCGTTACAATGGCCGGGCTGATGGAATAGAAGTTCATGGTCTTGCCGACAGGCCAGAACTGCATCGGGCTGTAACCCCAGACACCGTCGTTCTTCACTACTTCCACACCGTTCATGTAGGGAGTGTCATACCCCTCGACAAAACCGTATACGCGGAATGTGTTGATGGAACCCGTAGTCGTTACTGCGTCATTCAGCGAACGGTAGGCCGACTGCGGAACTGCTGCCGTGAAGGTGATGGCTTTGTCCGAGCTTACAGGCTCGTCTTTCGAGTCGTGGGAACAGGAGGCCATTATCGCGACCAGTCCAAGTCCCAGCATTAAGTAATGTGCTTTCATATTCTGGTAATTGAAATTTATTTCCTTTTCACATTACAACAACCCAGAGTTAAGAAACGTTTGCAATCTCAAATGTTAACATTTTTTATTATTGCCCGTTTATAAACCTTTTATTCAATATCGGCGTCTGAATTATTGATTCAGGCAAGATTATGAAAAGGTCAATAATATCAATTACATTATGTTGTTTCTGCGCCACTGTCATGTACGGCGCGGTGATAACAGGAACCGTCAAAGATGAAGGAGGAGAGCCGTTGGCCGGTGCATCGATATCATTATCGGTCGGCAACGACAGTATTCCCATGGAAGGTGCGACAGCCGATGTAGACGGTAATTTTCAAATCAAATCGGTGAAACCGGGACTTTATTCCCTGAAAGTGTCGATGGTGGGAATGGATCCGGTGTACAGGACACTGAAACTTGAAGATGCGGACGGCCAATATGATGCCGGAGAAATCAAGCTGACTGAGGCGTCTGTCACGCTGAAGGAAGCGGTCGTAACGGCTACGAAGGCAGCGGTTGTTGCCAAGCAGGACACTCTGGAGTTCAACGCCGGCTCATACCGAACCATGCAGAACGCCACCGTCGAGGACCTGCTGAAGAAACTTCCCGGAGTGGAAGTGGGGAGCGACGGCAAGATCACGTCGAACGGCAAGAGCGTGACCAAGGTGCTGGTGGACGGCAAGGAGTTTTTCGGCGAGGACACCAAAATGGCTACCAAGAACCTTCCCTCGGAACTCGTGGACAAGGTGCAGGTCGTGGACCGTAAAAGCGATTTCTCGCGACTCACCGGCGTTGACGACGGCGAGGAGGAGACCGTTATAAACCTTACTGTCAGGAAGTCTATGAAAAACGGCTGGTTCGGTACAGTGGAGGGTGGCTATGGCACCGACCATAGATATATGGGCAGCTTCAATATCTCCACATTCACCGACAACAACCAGATATCCATCGTGGGTGGCGCCAACAACATAAACGACCTCGGTTTCATGGACGGAGGGCGTGGACGTTTCCGTAGCTTCGGCCCGCAGGGAGGCATCACCGATTCGCAGCGGTTCGGAATCAACTTCAACTTAGGCAAGACCGAGAAGTTCCGCATCGGCGGCAACGTGTTCTACAGCCATTCCGACAGCAAAGTCGATTCCCGCACCGAGACGCAATATCTGTTCCCAGACTCCATCAGCACCAAGTCGCAAGGCTCGAAGTCGCGCGACCGTGGCCACAACGTCAACGCCAACTTTCGCATGGAGTGGAAGATAGACGATTACAACACGATCGACTTCAGGCCCAATTTCTCGTTCAATTTCCGTAACGCCGAGTTGACCGACACCTCCACACTGAGGGCCGGCGACGTGCTGAAAAGCCTGGTGAACCGCAACAACAACATCAAGTTCAACAAGGGAACGAGCTGGAACGCTTCGGGCGACCTGATATATAACCATAAGTTCAAGTCGCATCAGGGCCGCTCGTTCAGCCTGCGTGCCCAGTATAATTTCTCGGATACCCGCCAGCGCACCACATCGTGGAACGACATACTGTACTATATGGAAAACGAGGAGTCCGAGACGCTGTATCAGTTTATCCGCGACCATGAATGGAGCAACAACGTGACCGGGACCGCCACTTGGACCGAACCTCTCGGTGACGTGGCCAAAGGCAACTTCCTGCAGGCCGAATACCGCATACAGATGCGTTTCAACAATTCCGACAAATCAACATACGACATAGGACTGCCCGACGATCCGGATAGTTTTATCCCCGAGGCATTGGGCGGAGTTCCGGCCGACGGCGTGTTCAATCCGGAAGTCTCCAACAGTTTCCGCAACCGGTTCATCAACCATCAGTTGAAATTAGGGTACAAGAAGGTGAACAAGAAGCTGAATCTCGAGATCGGTCTGGCCGTAAGTCCCTCAAGCAGCAAGAGCACCGACCTGATAAATTCGGAGCGGAACATCCCGCAGCGCACCGTATGGAACTTCGCGCCATACGCGCGGTTGCGCCTTAAGTTCTCGAAGACCGAGTCGATGATGCTGCGTTACAACGCGCGCACCTCGCAACCTTCCATGTCGCAGTTGCAACCTGTGGCGGAAGTGTCCAACCCGCTGAACATAACCATCGGTAATCCGGATCTGAAGCCTACGTTCACCCAGTCGCTCAATTTCCATTACAACAACTATAACCAGGATGCCCAGCGGACGCTGATGTGCATGCTTCATGCTCAGTACGCCACCAACGTAATCGTGGCCAACACCACCACTGATCCCGCCACCGGCGCGCGAACCACCCGTTATGCCAACGCCAACGGCAACATGAACCTGTTCACCGGATGTATGATAAACCAGCCGTTCACCAACCGCCACTGGCGCTATTCGGTCAATATGATGGCGCGTTATGCATCGAACGCCGGCTATATCAACGGGAATTTCAACCGCACCGGCAATCTCAACCTGACTCCGCGCCTTGGCGTGACCTACAGCTGCGATGTGTTCCAGATGTCGGTGAATCCCACCTATTCGTTTGGAATGACCACCAACACCCTGAAGCAGCAGAAGAACCAGTACACGCACACTTACGGCTTCAACGCCGACGCTCAGCTGACGCTGCCGTTCGGACTTTCCCTGTCCACCGATCTGAGCTTCGACCGTTCCACCGGTTATACGGCCGGATTCGACAACGATTCTTGGCTGTGGAACGCACAGGCATCATACAGCATACTGAAAGACAAGAGCCTGACTTTCACTGTCCGTGCCTACGACTTGCTGGGTATGAAGAAAAACGTGAGCCGCAGCATCAGTGCCAACCAGATTGTCGACTCCCGCTACAACGACCTGACGCGTTACGTGATGTTCAGCGTGTCGTACACGTTCAATACGATGAAGAACAAGAAGCGGGCACAGGAAATGCCCGCCGGTTTCGACGGGCATCCCGGCCCCCCGGCAGGTCCGAGGCCCGGCGGACGCGGAGGCGCCCCCATGGGCCCGCCTCCCGGTGGAAGACCATTCTAACGTCTGATTATTTTCTTGGACTTGGTGCCCTGCTTCAGGATATATACTCCTGCCGGCAGGGCACCGGATTCGTTAAGACGGGCCCCTGATATCGAATATACCTCGTATGGAGCCGTCATGTCGAATTCGTCGGACGGCACCTCGTTGATACCGCTGCCTTCTCCCGTTACCGAAGATATTGTGACGGACGTGGCCGATGAGGGTATGGTATATTCTACAGACGCGCCTGAGAGTTCCACATCGGTTTGAGCCGCGCCCGAAGCATGGATGCGCCATTTTGTCACGACGCGATCCGGCTCGTCGGTTTCTCCTTTCAGCGTCAGTTTTCGTCCGGCGAAGAAACTGCCATCGAAGCTGCGGCCGCTCAGGGGAACATCGTTTACAGTTATCTTCAAGTTGTCCGAACGTTCCCGGTCTATTGTGACGGGCACCGCTTTGCCTAACTTCAGACGTTCGGCAAGGTGATTGTAGAAGAATGTGGTGCGGTTGTGCGCCCAGTTCTTGGCTTTGGTCACTTCCTCGTCATAATTGGGCCACCATTCGTTGAACAGCTTGCGATGGTGTTTGTATTCGGACCTTATCACAGCCGTCATCTCGTCCAGGTCCGATGCGAGTACCGTGCCGTTCAGGAAGTCGCCCATGTATACGGCGCAACGGTCTATGAACATATTCTTGAACCTGTCAATGTCCATGAGGCGCCGGAACAGGCGCGTGTGCTCGTATTTGTTGGCCCAGTTGTTGTTCTGATCGAAATTGGGATCGTAAAGCCAGTCGAGATATTTGTAGTTGAATGGCCTGTCATAAAGCCCCATGCCGAAGTCGGTGTCCTTGACAATCCATCGCCAACGGCCTCCGTCGGCTATGGGACGCCACATCTCGATGTTGTTGCCGGGGAAGTCCACGTTGTTATGGAACGATTCCACAATCATCAGATTGCAGAACTCGCTGACATCCATCACGGCATCGAATTCCTCGTACGTATGTCCATGTGCTTCGTAAAATGCCTTGAACGCGTCGAGTTGGGATTGCTCCCCTTCTTTGAGTTCCCACCAGTTTTCAACTACGGTCACATCTTCCAGACCGTCGTAGAAAGTATAGACATAATCTTCGTTCGATCGGGGACGAATGTTGAGTATGCCCTTGTATTCGCCGTTGATCATCACGATAGCCGGCTGCCAGGGCTGCCAGTCCAGATCGGCGCGGCGTCCCATGTTGCGCTGTATCAGTGCGTCGCGAAGATATAGATAATCGAAGTCGTTGCCCGCGTTGCGCAGCTCAATCGACTTCCATTCGGTCAGCTCCGGCGCGTCGTCCTTGAAGAATTCATGTACGAAGCGTTTGGTGCCGAACCGCTTGTTGGCATACATCACCAGTGATTTGAGCGCCGCACCTCGCGACGCTCCGCCTTTGACGCGGGTCTCGCAAAGCTGATTCACTACGCTTTCCTGTTCCGGTTGCCGGAATACCTCCATATTGACCGGACGTCGCCAGTCGTTGCGGGCGTTCTCGCCGTTGTTCTTCTCGTTGTATATGCCGAGGTTGTCGCTATAGAAATAATTTCTGTCCGTAACGAGCGACACGACGGGCAGTGTCATGTCGCGGCCAAGGAATATGTAGCTGTTGGTGACAGAACGCGGCGTGATGGCACCGTCCTTGAACAGCGCGGCGCGCACCGTCTTGGTATCGTCTATGGCCAGTGTCTTAGTGTAAAGCGTGGAATTGACAGTCGGCTCGGTGCCGTCGAGGGTGTAGCGGATCTGAGTGCCGGCTGGAGCGTCATCGGGCAGAGTCAGCTCAAGTGCGAACGAAGTCTTGGCCACGTGACCTGCTTTTGAGAATACCGGGTCGCCGAGTATCTCGTTTGAAGTCTTGCCGCAGTTGGACCGTCCAGGCGTTGGAGTCAGCTGGTATCCCCACGTGTCGGCGCCGTCGGTCTCGCGACCGTAGGCCACGTTGGGGGCGGGCATCTTCTTCATGCCGGTATATTGTTCTATGATTGTCCCGTTCTTCCACAGATAGAGTTCGCCGTCCTTGCCCGATTCGAGGCGGAATGATGCGTGAAGGTCCTTTTCCTCCTTGTCGCAGTATACCACTACATACTGTCCCGGGGAGACGGTTCGCGAAGGCAGCTTATAGGCTTTTTTCTCTTTGGGCGACACCGACAGAGCATAATCCGAAAGGTTCACGCTCTCGGAGCCTGCGTTATATAGTTCCACCCATGAGTCGGGAAATTCCTTGAGATCGTCCATGATGCAGTCGATGTTGCTCTGCATCAGCTCGTTGATGATCAGCTCGGCGTGTGCGGTAGCGCCTGTGACCGCGAGTCCGGCCATCAGCAGGCCGCAGTTGAGTCTTTTCATTTCGTTATTGTCGTTGATAATATGACATCCTCGTGCGGGATGCCGTGTGGGATTGGGTACAAAGATACATAAAAAATCGCAATTTTTTATGTATCTTTGTAAATTCGTTTGAGAAAACAACCACAAACACTTAATCTGAATAGAAAAACAGTGATATGAAACAGATTTCGATGATACTTGCCGCGCTGCTGTGCGGAATGCCGATGGTGGCCAAGGTTCAGCCGGGCTCGCCCATAAGCGACAACATGGTTCTTCAGCAGAACACGAAGGCGCGTCTGTTCGGCAAAGCTAAGGCCGGCGCCAAAGTCACGGCCACGCCTAGCTGGAACAACAAGACCTACGAGACGAAAGCAGACAAAAACGGCAAATGGATTGTCGAGGTCGAGACTCCCAAGGGTGGCTATACACCTTACAGCATCGTGCTGAGCGACGGCGAGCCCCTGACGCTGAACAACGTTCTTGTCGGTGAGGTATGGCTTGCTTCGGGGCAGTCGAATATGCAGATGCCCTTGCGCGGCTACTGGGGCTGTCCCATCAAGGGGGGTTACGAGGAAGTGGCCCACTCGGGCAACTGGAAGGACAAGATACGCTTCATGACTCTGCCGCTGGTCCAGAGCTACACGCCGATGGACACGGTGGCCGCGAGATGGACGGTACCGTCGCCCGCGACATCGCCCGATTACAGCGCGCTGGCATGGCATGCAGCCAAGCGCATGACCGATGTGCTTCAGGTGCCCATTGGCATCGTGAGCGCGGCATACGGCGGCGCACGCGTAGAGAGCTGGACGCCCCGCGAGATTCTGGAAACTTATCCCGATGTGAGCCTCGATCCCAAAGACGTGGAACCGATGGAGCATTATATGCGTCCGCTGTTGGCATACAATGCCATGTTCATGCCTATCAAAGACTATACCTACAAGGGTATAATGTGGTATCAGGGCTGCAGCAACGTGGGCCACGACGACGTCTACGCTCAGCGTCTGGCCAATATGGTGAAGGACTGGCGCGAGAAAATCGGTCTGGGTGACATCCCCTTCTATCAGGTGGAACTTGCTCCCTACGCATTCGACTGGAGCATGAAGACGGCCGAGGGTCCGAAGCTGCGCAAGGCCCAGTGGGATGCCTGTGAGCTGATTTCCAACAGCGGGATAATCTGTACCAACGACGCCGCAGTGGAGCATGAACGTTTCAACGTGCATCCCTCAGACAAGAAGGTGGTGGGCGACCGCATGGCCGACCTGATACTGAACAGGACCTACGGCCAGACCATGTTCCCTTGCGTAAGCCCGAAGTATAAGAACCACACCGTGAAGGGTAACGAAGTCTGGGTTGACATAGAGCTTAAAAACGACATTATATCGCCCAATTGCGATATAAAGGGATTTGAGGTGGCCGGCGCCGACAAGGTTTTCCATCCCGCTGACCGTGTGCGTCAGGACGGCCAGAAGAATACATTGATAGTCTCGAGTTCGGAAGTGGCCGAGCCGGTGGCCGTGCGCTACTGCTGGAAGGATTTCCAGCTTGGAAACGTAGTGGGCGACAACTACCTGCCTTTGGTGCCGTTCCGCACCGATAACTGGTGATCCATACCATCCAGGGGATGGGCCGGATCGTAAATTGAATATATGGAGAAAGCAAGAGCGCAATTCGGTACGAAATTAGGTGTGCTCGCCGCCACGGTCGGATCGGCCGTGGGACTGGGCAATATTTGGAGATTTCCTTACGAATGCGGCACCGGAGGTGGAGCCGCGTTCCTGATAGTGTATATCGGCTTCGTGTTCCTGTTGGGCGTACCGGCCATCTGCGCCGAGTTGAGCCTGGGACGCAGCAGCCGCAAGGGAATGCCGGGGTCGTTCCGCCGGATCACAGGCAATAAGCGCTGGGATTTCTTAGGCTATGCCGCCATATTGGCCGCCTTCATGATCCTGGCCTTTTATGCCGTGGTGGCGGGATGGACATTGGAATATATCGTCGACTCGGCTACGGGGCTGTTCAAGGACACGCCCAACACGGAGCGTCACGCTCAGTTCCAGTCGTTCGTCAGCGGATGGCGTTCGGTGCTGTGGGCCGTGGTGTTTCTGATAATCAACGCATTTGTGATGATTGGCGGCGTGGTAAAAGGCATAGAGCGTGTCAGCAACATCCTTATGCCGCTGTTGTTCGTCATATTGATAGCCTTCTGCGTCAACTCGCTGATGATGCCGGGCGCGGCCGATGGTCTGAAATTCCTGTTCAAGCCCGATTTCAGCAAGCTTACAGCCGATGTGGTGCTCGGGGCGATGGGCCAGGCATTCTTCTCCCTATCCTTAGGCATGGGATGCCTGGTGACTTACTCCAGCTATTTCAGCGACAGCACTCCGTTGATGAAGACTTCGCTCCAGATAGCGACCCTTGACACATTGGTGGCCATCATGGCCGGCGTCATCATCTTCCCGGCGGTGTTCAGCTTCGGAATGTCACCCGCCGAGGGGCCGACACTGGTGTTCGAGGTGTTGCCCAACATATTCCATAATATGCCGGGCGGCAGCGTGTGGAGTTTCTTCTTCTTCGTGCTGCTGGCGTTGGCTTCGCTTACGTCAATCATATCCGTAAGCGAGATTGTGGTGGCGTTCCTGTGCGACGAATTCGGCATGAGCCGGTTCAAGAGTACCATGGCCGTGACCGGCTTATCGTTGGTATTGGCCATACTTTGCTCGCTCTCGTTCGGCCCGCTGCAGAGCCTGAATCTGTTCAACCTGTTTGACTTCATATCGAGCAACGTGCTGATGCCGTTGGGCGGAATGGGAGTGTGCGTGTTCACGGGCTGGAAGATGAAGAAAAGCACTTACGTAGAGCAGATGCGCGGCAATTCGAACGTGTCGAAATGGATGTTCGACAGCATCACCTTCTGTATGCGCTACATCGCCCCGGTCGGCATTCTGATTGTATTCATAGCCGGCTTATTGTAGTCACAGTCATTAATTAGTCTCTGTCATTAATATTGACGCGGAGCTGTTTCCGTAAGGAGCTCCGCTCCAAGTATATAATCAAACCTTCATTTAAACATGAAATCCATAAAGGAACTGTACAAGATAGGCAAGGGGCCGTCGTCGTCCCACACGATGGGACCGCAGTCGGCGGCTCAGGAATTTCTGAAGCGTGTGCCTGAATCTGCGGTGCGTTTCGAGGTGACTCTATACGGCAGCCTTGCGGCTACCGGCAAAGGACACATGACCGACGAGGCCATAATAAATGTATTTAAGGAACACGGATACGACATAAATATAGTGTGGCGTCCCGAGACGTTCCTGCCATATCATCCCAACGCCATGACGTTCAAGGCCTTCGACCGCGAAGGAAGCCAGGTGTCGGAGCTGACAGTTTACAGTGTCGGCGGCGGTGCCATCAAGATAGAAGGAGAACCGGAATCGGCGGAATCGTCCGAAATTTACGGCATCAACAAGATGTCGGAGATAGTGGACTATTGTCAGCGCACGGGTAAGTGCTATTGGGAATATGTAGAGGAATGCGAAGGACCTGATATATGGCCCTATCTGAGCAAGGTGTGGGCCGTGATGCGCAAGAGCGTCGAGGACGGACTTGCACAGGAGGGACGCCTCCCGGGCCCGCTTAACCTTCGTCGCAAGGCCGCGCAGTATCAGGTAAAAGCCGAGGGTTATCGCGACAACCTGCGCAGCCGTGGACTGACATTCGCATACGCCCTGGCTGTCAGCGAGCAGAATGCCTCGGGCGGTATGATTGTGACGGCTCCGACGTGCGGCAGCTCGGGCGTGGTGCCCGGCGTGCTGTATCATTTATGGAAAAGCCGCAATCTGCCAGAAATGAAGGTGCTTCGCGCGCTGGCCACCGCCGGTCTGATTGGCAACATCGTGAAGCAGAACGCCTCGATATCCGGTGCCGAGGTAGGATGTCAGGGCGAGGTAGGCGTGGCATGTGCAATGGCCGCTGCCGCCGCCTGTCAGCTGTTCGGCGGCAGTCCGTCGCAGATAGAGTATGCAGCCGAGATGGGTTTGGAACATCACCTCGGCATGACGTGCGACCCGGTGTGCGGTCTCGTGCAGATACCCTGCATAGAACGCAACGCATACGCCGCGGCACGCGCTCTGGACGCCAACATATATGCCTCCTTCTCCGACGGCGAGCACCGAGTCAGCTTCGACAAGCTCGTGACCGTGATGAAAGAGACAGGCCACGACCTACCCTCACTTTACAAGGAAACCGGCGAAGGCGGCCTGGCAAAAGGCAGCCTGCAATGAGAAAGCCCGCGGCTTTCTCGTGTTAATAATGGGCCTGGCGGATTAGGATTCCGCCAGGTTTTTTTCTATTTCCTCGTCAGTGAGGGCGTAGTTCTGGAGGTCGCCCTGGAAGTATTTGTCATAGCTCATCATGTCCATGAGGCCGTGGCCGGAGAGGTTGAAGAGGATCACTTTCTCTTCTCCTGTTTCCTTGCATTTCTTTGCCTCGCGGATTGTAGCCGCTATGGCGTGGCATGATTCGGGTGCGGGTACTATGCCCTCGGTGCGTGCGAAAAGCGTTCCGGCCTCGAACGATTCGAGTTGCGGGATGTCTACGGCTTCCATAAGACCGTCCTTCAGCAGTTGCGACACGATGACGCCTGCACCATGATACCGCAGGCCTCCTGCATGGATGTTAGCCGGCTTGAAGTTGTGGCCCAACGTGAACATGGGGAGCAACGGCGTATATCCGGCCTCGTCACCGAAATCATAGCGGAACACGCCACGCGTCAGTTTGGGGCAGGAGTCCGGTTCGGCGGCGATGAAGCGGGTGTGGCGCTCGCCGCTGAAGTTGTGGCGCATGAAGGGGAAGGAGATGCCGCCGAAGTTGGAACCGCCGCCAAAGCATCCTATCACGATGTCGGGATATTCTCCCGCCATCTCCATCTGCTTCTCGGCCTCAAGGCCGATCACGGTCTGGTGAAGCGTGACGTGACTCAGTACGGAGCCTAAGGTGTATTTGCAGTTCGGTGTGGTCTGCGCCAGCTCTATGGCCTCGGAAATAGCAGTGCCGAGTGATCCCTGATGGTTAGGTGTCTTGGTCAGTATGTCCTTGCCCGCTCGTGTAGACATTGAAGGGGAGGGTGTGACCTGTGAGCCGAACACGCGCATCACGCTCTTGCGGTAAGGCTTCTGTTCATAGCTGATCTTGACCTGATATACGGCCGATTCCAGTCCGAACATGCTTGCGGCGTATGCCAACGATGCGCCCCACTGGCCGGCTCCAGTCTCGGTGGTGACGTTCTGTACGCCCTCCTTCTTGCAATAGTACGCCTGTGGGATGGCCGAATTCAGTTTGTGCGAGCCCATTGGGCTCACGCTCTCGTTCTTGAAGTATATGTGTGCCGGGGTTCCTAAGGCCTTCTCGAGTTCGTATGCGCGTACCAACGGCGTTGAACGGTAGAACTTGTATTTCTCGCGCACTTCCTCGGGAATGTCAATCCAGGCGTCCTGCTGGTTCAGTTCCTGGCGGCAGAGTTCTTCGGCGAAGATGGGGTAGAGGTCTTCGGGTTTGAGAGGCTCGTGTGTCTTGGGGTTCAACGGCGGCATAGGCTTGTTGGGCATCTCCGCCTGTATGTTGTACCACTGGCGGGGAATCCGGTCTTCGTCAAGGATGTAGCGTTTCTTCTTTTCCATAGTGTTTATAGTGTTAATGACCTTAAAGACCTTAAGGACTTTAAGGACCTTAAAGTCGGTATTTTAGGCGATGTTGAAATGCATTAATATGCAATACGGGTGCAAATATAGTAATAAATATTAATAATAACAACAAAATATAAATAAAGATTTATTTTATTAAACATTTCGTGACTGGAGTGACGTCCACGTCGTCAACACGGGGCTGTGGGGACATCGCCCCTTTTGTCGCTGCAAATGAAAAACCGTCGGGCAAACGCCCGGCGGTTTTCATATAGTCTGTATTATTACAGATTGCAGATTACTGATTTATAATCATTTCACGATCTTGTGTGTCGTGCCGTCGGACATCACCACGATGTTGATTCCGTCGACGAAGTCATTGTGCTGCACGCCGTTCAGGTCGTATATAGCCTTGATGGTAGCAGTCTTGTCGATCAGATTGTCATGGATGCCTGATTCACCGGGATCGGGAGTGTAGCCTGTAGCGACCATGCGATAGTTGGAGTTGTGGACCAAAGCCTCGTTGCAGTTCGGAATGGTCTGCGTGCCATATTTCATGGTATTATATTCGTTCACGATGGCCAAAACGCGTAGATCCTCCAGCTTATACTTCACGCCCTTGTTGTCCTGTAGCGAGAACTCGAAATTGTATGTGAATTTGTTGTCATCTCCCCATACAATAGGCTCGCCCCATGTGGAGTTTGCCTGACGGGTCACATGCTGGTGTATGAATCCTGTGCCAGCACCGGCCTGATTCTTAGCCTTGACATTGTCCTCGACCAGATATACGGTCAGACGTCCGTTATCGTTCAGTATTTCAGTAGCGCGCTCGGCTGTAAAGGTAACATTCAGTTTGGTGTCATTTTCCTTCGGAGTCTCGAAGTCAATACCCACGAATGCCAATGCGATATTCTCTTTCTGCGAGTCGAGCAGATCGGTTACCAGTGATGTAGGTGAGGGGAAGAAGGCGGGCGCCATATATTTGCCACCAGTCTCATCGTTCGTGCTTTCTACCGGCACACGGTCAATAGCGAATGCCGGAGCGAATGTATAACCATAGTCTGGAAGATTGTACAGGTATGTCAATCCCTTGTCAGAAGGCAGAGTGAACGAGTCTGAACCATATCCGACATGATGGCAAACGGCATCAACGCAATCCTTGTATTCAGGAAGTTCGAGGAGCTGGTGAAGCAGGTCGGCAGCCGGAGGACAGTTGGGGCAATTCTCGCCGGTGAACTCCTCAAGCAGCACGCGCTTGTTGTAGCCCTTGTCTATGACCAGGAACGTACCCACGTTCTTGATCTCGTTGTTTCCTTCGTATTCATCGGTGCTGTTTCCGAGTTTTGTGATCTTAACATAGTTCACGGTATATTCGCCGAGATTCACGCTGTGGATGGGTGCGTTGATCCGAACGGGTATCACCACTTTGCTGTCTGCGGGAATAATGGCGTCGGAAGTAATGGTGATGGGGCTGAGACCCTCTATGCCTACTTCAAACGTAACGCCGTCTATCTGCTTCGTGCCTTGGTTGAATACTGTTATGTTGGAGGAGACATAGCCCTGATTCAGCATGAAATATTTGGCAAGATGCACATTGACCAGATGCGCGTCGTAACCGCAACGCTTGTCTCCGCTGACGCGGCCTTCGATGCAGAGGGTGCCCTTCAGGTCGGTGTTGTTCCATTCCTTGCCGGGAGTCTGCAGCCACGCAGCCTCGGGACATGGATAGGGCAGGTAGGATATAAGTTTACAGGCCTTCTTCTGCTCCCATGTGACGCCGATATAGAATCCTTTTTCACCGATGGTATAAGGAGTTGTAAGAGCTACATTGTTCCATTTGTTATTGCTGATGCTCGTAGTGCTCAGCGAAGCGCTTTCGGACAGGTTCGGACCGTCGAGAGTCTCGCGCACCCAAGCCTTGCACGATGTCATGTTAACACGACTGCGGACATAGAAGGTCACGGCGTTGAGCACATCTCCGCTCATGGTCTTGGCCAGGTCCGGGGCGATGTAGATGGCGGCGCTTAATTCTTGGTTGGTGACGTCTAATGTAACGGCTTCGGCTCCTTCGTTGTCGCTGTGACAGTAGCCCAGCTTAAAATCGGCGGCCGTGGCGGACAGTGTCATTGTCAAGGCCATGCCGAGCGTCATGAATATTGTGGACAATTTTTTCATAATTATAAGGGTATTGATGAATACTGATGATTTTATGTTGCTTAGCGCACTACAATCTTGCCGGCATTGTGGCCGATGCGATAGATATAGATTCCCTTGGCCAGATTAGGGAGAGATACCGAGCCGTTACCGCTGACGGAAGTGTTGAGCACCACGCGACCGTTGGTGTCACAAAGGGTCAGGGTCGTGGCTTTGCTAAGGTTGTAGATCAGTTCGCCGTTGGCATAGGCCACGTTGCGATCGCGGTCCACGATGGTCTGGATGCCGCTGCCGTCGGAGTTCATCACAAGTGTATACGACAGTTCTTCGTCACCCTCGATGGTGAAGACGGTGGTGATATTCTTGGGAAGCTGGCTCTGGTCGTCAACTTGATTGTCGATATACTCGAACCGCAGGTCAAGCTTTACGTTGGCCTGAAGTGTGATGTCTTCCTTACGAACGGTCGGTGCATTTTCACACTGACCGCCGGCGCACATCTGGATTTTCTGACCGGAGGTGCAACGGGCCGTTATGTTCACCATTGCGTCTTCGGTGCTGAGCAGCGACAGATGCGGGTCGATAATGAAGCCTCCATTGATGGGATCTTCCGTGATGGTGTTGAAGGTGTAGGTACCGTTGTCGGCGAGTTTCTGCTCGCCCATGTACATGTCGATGTCTGCGTTGGCCGTGAGGGCGCCGGACAGAAGGGCAAATGTCAATAGTAGTTGTTTCTTCATATCTAAGTGTTTTGGTTATTTCGGATTTGTGATGGTGCAGTTCAGGATATCGGAGCCGCGGAAGGCAAATACCACAACCTGAAGGTTGTCGCGATTCCAGCGTTCCTTGTCGGTCCATTTCAGCGGAATGGAGCATTCGTCAGTACCGATCACGCCGGCCTTCAGCTGCATGGGCTTGCCGCTCTTGACGGGATACTGAACGAACCGCAATACGTGGTTGTGTATGTACTCCGTGTCGTAGTTGCCGTCGGGCATACGCTGCGAAGCCTTGATGCCGTTCTCTATCACCCATACTTGCAGCGCCACGTCCTGGTCGGCGGTGGAATGCACCTGTGTAGCGACTTCGATGTGGTCGTCTACAAGCGTGGCTTCGGCGTCAATGCGGATGTCCGCCGGCTTCTCGAAGGCGGAGCGCACCGCACCGGGCCATTCGGAGTATAACAATGTGTTGTCCTTGCCGTTGATATGGTCTACGGTTCCTGTCGGCCAGGCGTTGATGCTGAATGCGTCGTTCATTTCCTGACCCTCGGCTATCATGAGGCCGATGCGGTTTTTGGAGAAGTCGGTGCGGTCCACGGGCACGGCCTGGGCCCCTGCATGGATGCTGACGGTTATGAGGTGTGTGTCGCCGTCGGTGTTGTACTGCGCGGACAGCTCGGACATGGCGTCGTGGGCGTTGGGACAGTTGAGGCACCCCTGACCGGTGAAGTCCATAAGCAGGACGTTGCGCTGCGGCACCACCTTGTCCTCGAGTATGAACCGGTCGTCGGACGCGATGTCACACGAGGTCAGCGACACGGCTAAGCCTGTTAGCATGGTGACGGAGTATATCAATCTCTTTATGACAGTCATTGATGTATTCTTCTTAGAAATTGTAGGAATATGAGATTTTGAAACCCTTGGTGGCAGGCACGTATCGGCACATTCCGCCCGAGCAGTCGAAACCCTCGCGCGTACGGCCGTAGCTAAGCATCAGGCGGTTGCTGCGGTAAGTGCCCGTAAGTCCGAACATATAGTAGTTGTTGCCGGTGCCTCCCACATTGATCATGTCCGAGGCCGAAAACATCAGATAGGGCGTCCAGGAGAATTCCACCAGACCGTAGAACCAGTCCTTCCGGTCGGGATTCTTGCCGTTGGTTCGCTCCTGTGCGATAAAGTCCTTTTCAGCCGTATCCTGGTTCGAGAACATATACTGTAATTCGCCACGAAGCACGAAACTGCGGTTGATTTTCCATTTCGTGTCCAACACGAAGATGTTGTTATACAGCTTTCCACCTTCGTTTTCAATGGCTTTGCGGTTATACATCTGGTTCATATACATGAACTGCATGGTGACGGGTCGCGACAGCCTCTTCTCCAGCATGAGGTTGAAATCCCAGTAATTGCCGTGACCCATCTTCCAGAAGGGCGACTTGTAGCCGTCCGTTCCCATGACGGAGCCGTTTATGGGGTTCTTAGGGTCGCCTTTATGCACCAGGCCACTGATGTAGCTCAGGTTGAGGGTCAGGCTCGTGCCGTACTTGCCTCCGAGAGGCGACTTGCGTGGGAAGGTGTAACCGAACGAACCGTTGAAGGCCCATTCGCCGGGACCGTATTGAGTGGCGTATGGGTAGATGGCCGGCAATGCGTAGGTGTGCTGGTAGGTGAATGCCGGCATGTAGTTGATGAATGCGGGCAGACCGTCGCGCATGCGTTGAGTGCGGTACGACAAGTTCTGGCTGCGCTTGGCCTGCAGCGTGGCGCTGAGTCCCTTGCGCGAATATGAGCCTGTCAGCATTATGGCCTGGCCGTGGTTGTAGGTGTAGTCATTGTCAAACGACGGGTCCTGACCCTTCCACGCATATTCGGCCTGCAGGTTCCAGCCACCTTTGTTGAATCCGATGCGGGCGTCTACTGCGTTCACTTCCGTTGGAAGGTGCAGACGGTAGTCGGTGCCGGCGAGGGTGACGTTTTCCTCTTGCTCGTGTTTCATGACCCAGCTCAAGCCTGCCGTCAGCGATACGTCGCGGTCGCGCAGTCCTTGAAACCAGTCTTGGAAATATCCCTCCACATTGGCTCCATACACCTGGTTGTGGCGGTTCCAGTCCCAGAACACGCGCTGGATGCCCCCAAGGGCCGTAATGCTCAAGCCCTTGATTGCGTTTATCTTGATGCGTCCGCCGAGTATGGAATTGTCTATACCGAGCGATCGATCCTCGTAGGTGCGCAGGATGAAGCCGGCGCCGAACTGCTCGTAGAAATTACCGGCGGTAAGTTCCACGCCTTTGAACTTCCCCTTGACGTATATGTTGGGAAAGCCCCAGCCGGCGAAGTCGGGATCATAGCCCGGCAGCGGCCACTTCATGAACTCGAAGCGGAGACCGGCGTCCACATATTTGCTGGCCAGAGTCACGTCGGCGTATGTGTTGAACAGGATAGGGGAGTCGTAATCCTCTATGGCGCCGATGGAATGGTCTTTCTCCGGAAAGAGTATGTCTGCCTGCACGGAACCGTGGACAGCCACTTTGTTCTGTGCGTGCGTGGGGGCGGCCCAGAGGCCGATGCCCGCGCATGCGGCGCATATCAGTGCGTGACGTAAGTTCATGTCGCGAATGTTTTGCCGTAATTATTTAGCTATGAGTTTGCGCACCTGCTCTATCAGGTGTTCCTCCGATCCATCGGTGTAGCCTGAATGCGACTCCACGATGTTGCCGTTGCCGTCGAGCAATACGGTATGGGGCACGTTGCTGCCACCCATGGCGCGCAGGAAGTCGCTGTTGGGGTCCAGCAGAACCACATATTCCCAACCCTTTTTCTCAGCGAAGGCCTTTACCTTGAACGAATTCTGGGCGTCGTCGGTGGCGATGGCATAGACTTTGACGCCGGTCTCGTCCACCCAGTCGGGATACGATTCGTGGATGGCGTTCAGCTCGCGTACGCAAGGCTTGCACCATGTGGCCCAGAAATCGATGATGAAGGGCTTGCCGTCGTTGTTCAGTGTGGAGCTGTCAACAGGTTTGCCGCTCAAGTCTTTAAGCTGTACGGACGGGAGCTGGGCGCTCATGCTGAAGATGCCTGCGGACAGAGCGCAGACCACTGCAAACAGTCTTAGGGTCTTATTCATTGTTGTCGTAGTTTTTGTCATTGTAATTAACCTTATTATTGAAGTCTATAAAGATCAACTATGTCTTTGAGAAGACAAAAGTAGCTTAAAGTTTATAAAACACCAAAAATAAATGTAAAAATAATGCGTAAAATCGTAAAATAAGTTCCCGCGTGCATGAAATGAAGATGAAATTTGGCAAAGTGACAAAAAAAGACTAACTTTGCAGTCGCTTAAGGAAAGAGGGGTCCGATACGAAAGTATTGGAGACAATTTAAGGAGAGATGGCAGAGTGGTCGATTGCGACGGTCTTGAAAACCGTTGAGGGTCACACCTCCGGGGGTTCGAATCCCTCTCTCTCCGCCAAACAATGCTGATAATCAGCGAATTACAACATCTACACCCAATTTTACACCCAAAAGTGCGAAATTGGGTGTTTTTATATATTATTAACGCGGCTTAACGCGGCGCGGCGGCGTCGCGGCTCTCATTGCACCCAACTATGCACCCAAGCAAACTTTTTCTTTTGCCCAGCCTCTTCTATATATTGGTTTAGGTTTAGTCGGGCATATATAAAGCCCGAACCAAACCCAAATCAAAAGATTCTATGCACCATAACCTTTACAATACTTACTTATAACGGTCAGATAATCTCCGACTCAAAGAGCCGGGTGCTCTCATCAGGTACCTTGGGCAACTATACAAATGCCTACAAGATGCTGTCGCCGGTCGGTTATCATAATATAGCCCTGCGTTACACGGCACCGTTCGGCTTGACTGTCGGCGGTGACTATACCTGCTATTCCGAGAACCGTTCACAGTCATTGTTTAAGGATGCCGATTATCTGCTTGGCTCGGAAAACCGTCAGGACATAAACCGATGGCATGTGTATGTCGACCAAGAGCATCAGTTCGGCAAATGGCAGCTTAACTATGGAGCGGAGTATCAGCACTCTAAAGACCACAGTTCGCAACACTATGGCATTGTCGGTATGGCCGATAATCCTGATTTCGATGATATTCTCATCGAAGATGTGGCGAGTTTTTACGTCGGCACCCAACGGTCATTCGACTGGGGACTGTCATTCAATGCCTCGGCAAAGGGCGAATATTATCACAACAAATATCAGCACAACTGGAATTTTATCCCTCAGCTTGGAGCCACATATTACAAAACGCCTAAAAGCATATTCCAACTCAATTTCGACGCCCAGCGCATTTATCCATCATATTGGGAACTGCATGGCGGTACGAGCCACATCAACGACTACTCGACAATCATCGGTAATCCAAAGCTGCAACCGTATATCCAATATGACGCACAGTTCAACTATATTCTGAGACAGAAATATGTAGCCACATTGTATTTTCAATATGGTGACAAAGCGACGGTGCAGTTACCTTACCAGTCGCCCGATGCCCAGAATCTGATATATCAGACCATCAACATGAATTACAAACGAGTTGTCGGGCTTAATCTTCACGCGCCTTTCGGAGCTGGATATATCTGGAACGCCACGGCCACAGCCAATGTGTTCAATCAGCGGGAGAAAGCAGACAATTTCCATGACATCAGCTTTGACAACAGCAAGTGGATATTTTATGGTTCTCTCATCAATTCATTCAAGTTCAGCCGGAATTGTCCGGTATCCTTGTCGGTTGATTTCAGCTACATATCTCCTTCATTGCAAGGTATTGCCGACCTGTCGGCTATATGGAAAATCGACGCCGGCGTAAAATGGCAGTTTGGAAAGAAATGCTGCTGTGAGCTTGATTTGAAAGCGGACGATATATTCAATAAATGGTCTCCCACAATGACAATCAGCCATGCCGGTCAGGATTACCGAATGAAAGTTCACGACATGGCCCGCAACATCAAACTGACATTCATCTGGCGCTTCAACGGATTCAAACCAAAAGAGAACAACATCATCAACACTTCACGTTTTGGCACCGGCAAATAATAAATGGTGATACGATATATAACGACTGTAATATCGCTGTTATTCTCCAATATTTTAATGGAGTCCTGGGCTTATGATGTCATTGTTGTGGATTCCGCGACTCATGTTCCTCTTCCAAATGCGTCGATATATGATAATGATGGTACTCCAGTTGGATTGAGTAACAACAATGGAGAATTGCCTAAAATAATGCGTAGTTGGGTTCGATCTCGGCCGATGCCACGGTGACGGAGAGCAGCTACTATACCGTTGACGGACTTAAAGTACAGAATCCCGACACCGTGAAAGGCGTTGTGATGTGCTGTAACAAGCTGAGCGACGGCTCGGTCAAGGTAAGGAAGGTGTTGAAGTAATCGCGGCGGAGACGCGGGTTCCCGGCGTTTTCTTGTCGCGGGGATGGATGTCGTTCCATTCACCGATGTCTCCGTTCCGAATCAGGTATACGCGCGGTGTCTCGTCGGCGGCGAGACGCTGCGCGTCGCGCATTTCCTGCCATGCCTTGCGGCCGTTTACGTCCGATTCGTGCAGGAAGTCGGCGAGCTCAACGATGTAGAAAGGCATATCCGGGTCGTTGAATTGCTTGCGCCAGTCCTTGACAAGTGATTTCATCAGGCCCTCGTATTCGTGACGTATGTCTACGTCCGACTCACCCTGATACCATATCACTCCCCGAAAAGGAATGCTGAGCATGGGAGCTATCATGCCGTTGTAAAGAACCGAGGGCGTCTGAAACCAATCGTTGGAACCCGGAGTGGAAGGCATTTCGATGCCTGTGCGATGCTTCCATGTACCCTCGAGCGAATATTCAGATTTGTCATCGAAAATAAGCTTGTGAGGCTTGTCGGTGACCACGTGTGGAGCTCCGTAATTGCTCTGCACACGTATCGCTATTACATTGTCCTTCTCTTTTAGAAGTTCTTCCGGTACCTTATATATACGGGGCGGATACTGGTAGGCAGTCCAGCCCACGAACTTGCCGTTGATGAAAACGGAGTCGGCATCCACAATGCATCCGAGGCGCAGTTCGGCCGGTTTGCCGGTCTGTGAAGCGGGGAGATCGAAATGACGGCGTAACCAGTGTATTCCGTTTATGGCCGAACCGTCGGGGCGTTTGCCCCATTCGGTGCTGAGCAGGTCGTATTCCTGCCAGTCGCTGTCGTCAAGTGCCGGTACGTTCCAGCGGAGAGCGCCTGTGTTGCCTGATTCACGGTTGTTGGCCACGCCATACCATAACGACTGACCGCGCTGCTGTGCTTTGGACAGAGCCGCGCGGTAGTCATCATCCTCCACCATGCGCAGACTGTTCAGGAGCACTGGATAATCCTGCAGCGCCTCCTCGCTGAGCCATGTCTGTATCTTGGAACCGCCCCAGCTGGAATTTACGATGCCCACCGGCACGTGGCCGTTGTGCTCGTACAGATCCCTGGCCATGAAATATACCAAGGCACCGAACTGTTTTGCATCCGCGGGAATGGCTTTCTTCCATGGTGTAGCCTTTACGTCTGTCTGTGGACCATGGAAAGCATATTCCTTAGGGGTCTTGAATTCGCGGATGTTGGCATTATTATAGTTAGCCACCTCGTCGGCATAGAAATCGAGTGTGCGGCTCACGGGGAGTTCCATGTTGCTCTGTCCCGAACCGAGATATAGGTCGCCGAACAGGACATCGGAGACCGTGACGTCGTTTGCCGTAAGAGTATAAGGACCGCCGGCCTTGAAAGGCTTCAGGGTGACGGTCCAGTTGCCGGAAGCATCGGCCGTGGCCGAACCTTTCTGCTTTCCGATTTTTACGTTTACCGTCTCACCGGGCGATGCGGTACCCCAGATCCTGACGGGCTGTTCGCGCTGGAGTATCACGCCATCGCTCAATACGGCAGGTAGCTTGACTGCTGCGTTACCGGCCATGGCCGTTGTGAGCAGGCATAGAATGATAAGTTTCGGCTTCATGTATTTTTAGGTTAAACTATATTCTGGATATAGCAAGACAAAAGTACTAAATTATTTTTCAATAGCGCACAAAGAGACGTGCTAAAAAGAAGAAATGAGACAAAAAGAAACAAATGCGCAACATAATGGGCTATGATGAAACATATTTTATGATTTAGTAAACAAATTATACTAAATAATACAGATTAATTAGGTAATTTTGCAATGTCCGAACCAGCCGGAGGCAACAGCAGTCTCCGGAGCCGTTTCGGTGGAACGGAAACTTGAAGAACTCCGGAATCCATACTACAAACATGGATTCCTTAAACACTAACACCATGCAGACAGAAATGTCAAAAGATGAAATCAGCTTCGAGAAGTTTTATGACAATAACTTCGACCGCCTGTGCCTATATTTCCGCAGCCGAATTCCCACCGGTGAATGTGCCGAGGATATGGCGCAGGAAGCTTTTATGAAGATGCTGGAAAACAGGATCGAGATCAACAGCCATTCCTGCTGTCTGCTGTATGCCATAGCGCGTAATCTTGTAGTCGATTCCATCCGGAAATATTACAGAAGGGAGAATTTAGAGACAGCTGTAAAAGAGGGGATGCCTTTGTCTGCAAATCTGGTGGAGGACGAAGTGCATTACAGAGAGCTGGAGAAAAACTTCATGCGTGAGATTTCGAAACTTTCCCCTCAGCGCAAGATAATCTACCGCAAGGTCGAGTTGGAAGATCAAACCGCCGGCGATGTTGCCGAAGAAATGAGCCTCGGGCTTCGCACTGTCAACAACCAGTTGTATATGGCGCGCAGAATCATCAGATGCTCGCTGCAGGCCATAAGTTAATCCACTCCCGGGAATATCATTGCCTTATTATAGAACACCCACAACAATCAGAACGATATGATATCATTACGTAAAAGCGCGTTAGTGCTGTCGCTGTTCGCGTCGGCCATCGGTATGACCTATGCACGCAATCCATATCTGCCACTGTGGGAATGTATTCCGGACGGCGAGCCATACGTGTTTGAAGACCCGGACAAGCCGGGATCTTACAGAGTGTATATATACGGTTCGCACGACCAGACTGGCAAGATGTACTGCGGGCTTGACCAGGTGGTATGGTCCGCTCCGGTTGACAGTCTCGACAGGTGGCGTTGCGACGGGGTGATATTCGAGAGCAAACTGGACGCCAAGGGCCGGAAACTGTTTTCGGACGGACGCGGCGACGTGCTGTATGCGCCCGATGTGGCTGTGAAGACAAATGCCGACGGCAACAAGACATATTATCTTTATCCCAACGTACAGGGAGAGCGCAACAATCTGGTGGCCAAGTCATCGAGACCCGACGGCCCGTTCACGGTATGCAACTGGGATCCGAAAGATCCCAAGAAGACTGTCGGACCCTTTGCCTTCGACCCGGCCGCATTCGTGGACGACGATGGCCGCGCATACGGCTACTGGGGTTTCAATGAGGGATATGCCTGCGAACTGGATACTGCAACAATGGCTACGGTAAAGCCCGGTACTCAAATAGTAAAGACCCTTCCAGGCAAGGACTCGGTGAACCAATTCAGATTTTATGAGGCATCGTCAATGCGTAAAATCAAGGATAAATACGTATTAGTGTATAGCCGGTGGACAAACGACGGCGAGGACGGACTGCCCGGTTCCAATTACACTCTTGCGTATGCATGGAGCAACAATCCATTGGGACCGTGGACCTACGGAGGCACCATCATAGACGGCCGAGGCATCGAGAGGATACATGGCAAAAACGTGCCGACAGCAGTGCCGAACGGCAACACTCACGGCAGCATCTGTGAGATAAACGGCAAGTGGTGGGTGTTCTATCACCGTCAGGCCGATACGAACGAGTATAGCCGTCAGGCCATGGTGGCGCCGATAGATGTAGAGGTGTTCGAAGGCCCGGACGGATTCGTCAAAATCAGCCAGGGAGAGTTCACCTGCGAGGGCTTCGAGACCGAGGGCCTGAACCCGTTTAAGTGGACGCCGGCCGGAATAGCCTGCTATTTCACAGGCCCTACGCCCGCATATCAGGAATATCCAAACGTGGTGTATTCCGGTTCGCATTCCAAAGTGATAAGGGCCGAATACGACGGCAAGGGCGATCCCTATGCTCCAGACATAGACCGTTGTCCGCTGGTGAACAATACTGCCGGATCAAAGGTGGGGTATAAATACTTTAACTTCTCGGACACCTACGGAAAGCCGGAGACGAAGTTGGAGGTAAAATATGTGCCGGAGGGTGTGGCCGGCACGATGGACATATATCTTGACGCGCCCTGCAAATGCCGTGGCGCTGTCAAGATAGGCACACTGCAGATTCCGGCTGAGACAGGAGGCATGCGCACCGCTAAGGTAGACGTGCCCAACCTGCAGTATTACAACGGCAAGCACGGTCTTTACTTCGCATTCGATTCCGAGACGAAAGGAAAGTCCATCTGCGAACTGGAGAGTTTCAGGTTCGTGAAATAAAGAGAGAAATATAAACAACATTATATTTATAATGAGAAAGACTATAGTCTTGACAGGAGCAGTGTTGCTCGCGGCATCAGGACTGCAAGCGGGCGAACTGAAGCTGAAATATGACAGACCGGCCAAATACTTCGAGGAGGCATTGGTGATAGGCAACGGAACGTTAGGAGCCATAGTTTATGGCGATGAGCTCGGTGAACGTCTGTCGCTCAACGACATAACCCTCTGGAGCGGTGAACCGCGCCCTGAGTCGTTCGATCCTGAAGCATACAAGACCATTCCCGAAATCAAGGCCGCGTTGGCTCGTGAAGATTACCGCGCCGCCGACTCGCTGCAGCGGAAGGTGCAGGGATACTATGTCAACAACTACCTGCCGTTGGGTTCGCTTACCATCGACTATCTGAACCGTCATCCCGCGGCAATAGACGCCCTCGACGAGTTCAACAACCAAGGTGCCGGTGTGACAGGATACCGTCGCGAGCTGGACATAGCGAAGGCCAGGGCTTCAGCCGGATACAGCGTGAACGGTTATCCGGTGGAGACGGAATATTTCGCGTCCGCTCCCGACTCGGTGATAGTGGTAAGGATTACAACGGCCGATCCCGCCGGCTTCGATGCCGTGATAGGACTCGACTCGCAGCTGCCCCACACTGTGACGGCTACTGCCAACGAGCTGTCGTCGGCCGGTTACGCTCCTTATCTCGGACTTCCCAGCTACACACGATACGAGACAAAGAGTTACTACGATCCTGAGCGCGGTATGCGTTTCAACACGTTGCTGCGCGCCGTGAACGAGGGTGGAAGCCTGACCAACACTTTAGGCAACAGACTTGAGGCCAAGGAAGTGAAGACACTGACCGTCTACCTGACCAACGCCACCAGCTTCAACGGCTTTGACAAGAACCCCGCTACCGAAGGCAAGGATTACAGGAAGATAGCCCGCAACCGTCTGGACCAGGTCCTGACACACACTTATCCGCAGATAGTGGAGCGTCACGAGGCCGATTATACCAAGTATTTCGATCGCGTCAAGGTAGACTTCGGACAGACAGCCGCGGACATCGCCGCGCTGCCGACAGACGTTCAGCTGCTGCAATATACCGATAAAAATCAGAAGAATCCCGACCTGGAGGAGCTTTATTTCCAGTACGGACGCTATCTGATGATATCCTGTTCGCGCACCGAAGGAGTACCCGCCAACCTGCAGGGACTTTGGAACGAATACCTGTTGCCGCCGTGGAGCGCCAACTACACTATGAACATAAACCTTGAGGAGAACTACTGGCCGGCCGAGACCACCAACCTCAGCGAGTTCCATCAGCCTCTGTTCGGATTCATCAAGGCACTGTCCGGCGAGATAACCGGTCAGAAGACCGCCAAGGATTATTACGGCATCGACAACGGCGGCTGGGCCGCAGGTCACAACTCCGACATCTGGGCACTGACCAACCCTGTGGGACTGCATGGAGGAGACCCGGTATGGGCCAACTGGAACATGGCCGGAGCGTGGGTGTCGTCACATATCTGGGACCACTACCTTTTCACCAGGAATAAGGAAGACCTGCGTCGCGACTATCCCGCGCTGAAGGGTGCGGCCCTTTACTGTCTGGACTGGCTTACCGAGAAAGACGGAGAGCTGATCACGCCGCTCGGCACGTCGCCCGAAGCACGATACGTGACTGACAAGGGTTATCACGGCGCCACTTCATATGGAACGACAGCCGACCTGGCTATGATCCGTCAGTGTCTGATGGATACGCGCGATGCAGCGAAGGAACTCGGCACAGACAAGCAGTTGGTGAAGCGTATAGATAAGGTGCTCACCAAACTGCGCGAGTATAAGATCGGAGAACGAGGCAACATCCAGGAATGGTATCACGACTGGTTTAACGAGGAACCCTGGCACCGCCATCAGTCGCACCTGTACGGCATTTATCCAGGCCGTCATATCACGCCTGAGGAGAATCCGGAACTTGCAAAGGCTGCCGAGCGTACGCTGGAGCTTAAGGGCAACGAGACTACCGGATGGTCCACGGGATGGCGCGTGAACCTGTATGCCCGGCTTAAGGATGCCCCCAAGGCATACGATACGTACCGGACTCTGCTGAAATATGTAAGCCCGGATAACTACAAGGGCAAGGACGCACGTCGCGGAGGCGGCACATATCCCAACCTGCTCGACGCCCACGCACCGTTCCAGATTGACGGTAACTTCGGAGGCACGGCCGGTGTGGCCGAGATGTTGGTGCAGTCTACGCCCGAAAGCATCACGTTGCTTCCCGCACTGCCCGAGGCATGGAAAGACGGCAGTGTCAGCGGACTGCGCGCCCGCGGTGGAGTAGAGGTCAGCATGACCTGGCACGAAGGCAAGGTCAAGACCGCCACCCTGAGCAGCGAGAAAGGAGCCAAGACCACCGTGACGGTCAACGGCAAGAAACAGAAAGTGAATATCCCGGCCGGAGGCTCAATCACGCTATGATTGTAGTTCAGTCACAGAGACCCCTTTGAGGCTATGATATAGACCGGAAGATAAGTTAATTTTGAGAAATCGGCACTCGGCGACAGTCGGGTGCCGTTTGTCTGTGACCCCGCCACGCCGGTGTGTTTCAGGTGCATCAGCAGGTGGCGTCGTGACGCGAATTCCATGCGTATCTCGTTTTGCTCAATGACCAAAGGCTTCAGACCGGCTTTATGTAAAGCCATTGTCAGCGATTCGACATCAGGATAGAGCAGTGGCGCGGGACGCATCACGTCAAGTTCGCTGAGATTGCCGGGCAGGAAAGTGGACACGGCCATGATGCCGTCAGAATCCAGCAACCGTGCGGCATTCTGTATGAACACCGGAATGTCGGCAAACCATTGTATCACGGACGAGGAGAGGATTACATCATACTTGAGCGATGTGGTATCGGCGGCTTTTGTAGCTATCCATTCCTCGGCGTCAGTGACGGCGTATGATTCGGAGGGTGCGGTATGAAATGGTCCTACATCAGTGAGGTCAACGAAATCAGCATGTTCCGGATGAATGAAACGGCTCCATTCGCGTGTAAGGAAGCCTGTGCCGGGACCGATTTCCAGTACGCGGCAAGGTGATGCGGGCAGATGCTGACGCAGCAAGGAAGCCAGGCGCAGCGCGATCATCTGTTGCGGCAACGCGTGAGAATCGTAAGTGTCGGCAGCTTTGGCGAAGCGTGACGATACCACGGAGGTATCGGCAATGACGGAGCGAATCAGGGCAGGAATGTCAATGAAATGGGCGCCCTCCAAAGATATTGTTTCCGTACCGCATCCGCACCATGCACGCTCCATGTTTTGCGGAGGGAAGATGCGGTCGCTTTGCGAGATATATGCGCGGTTCCACTTTATACGCGGTTTATGTCCGGAATCAGTCCCAGACGTCCAACCGATGACGTTCTCCAGTTCACGTGCCAGGCAAGATGCCATGACAGGAGAGGGCTCCTCGGGGAAAATGGCGCGGAAGGTGTCGGCATCGGGCATTGTGCGTCGACGGAACTTGGTGAGGTTGGCTGGATTGAGGTTACGCGCCGTGCCTTCGAATATGGCCACGGGAATGCCTGTGGTATCGGACACCGGGGTGACTGTTCCGTTGATGGCGAAAGCGCGCGTGATACGCTCCGGGTCAAGCAGTCTGTCGGCCATATACACACCCAACGACCAGGCGAACAGATAGATGGTGTCGTATTGGCTCAGCCGGGCCGAATCAAAACGGTCGTTGTTTATCTTGAATGCCACGGCCACATCCCAGCCGGGAATGTCCAGACCGGTATATAGCTCCGGGCCGGTTCCCCAGCCGGTAAATATCAGTATGAGGCGTTTGCTGTCGGTATGCTTAAGAAAGCTAAGTATCATTCTGCCAGAGTGTTCAGTAGTTTGTTAATGTCTGCATCGGAAAGCGATGCGTTCAGCGATATGCGTAGCCTTTCCGTACCTGCCGGGACAGTCGGGCGCCGTATGGGAAGCGCCAGAATCCCTTTAGCCTCAAGGACTTTTGACTGCTCAATCGCTTTGGCCGCATCGTAAGTATAGAAAGGCACGATAGGCGTGTCGCACCCGGAAATGCCGAGGGCTTCGTGAACAAGCCCCGAAATATCGCGTAGATGCCGGCGCTCCGCCTCCATGCCGATCAGCCGGTCTATGGTGATAAGGCTCCATGCGATATTGGTCGGAGGCAGAGCCGTGGAGAATATGAAGCTGCGGGCCGCGTTGATGAAATACTCCTTCAGCTCGGGCGACACGATGCAGAAAGCACCGGAGGAACAAGCCGCTTTGCCGAGTGTTCCCATAATTATGTCGGTCTTGTCTATGAGGCCGAGTTCTTCGCAGAGTCCGAGTCCCTGACGGCCACGGACACCGAAGGCGTGTGCCTCGTCGACATACAGCAGCACATTGTCGTAGCGGTCGCGCAATGCGGCAATCTCCCGCAACGGGGCCACATCGCCGTCCATGCTGTAAATTGACTCCACCATTACTACAATCTGGCTGTAATTAGCCGCCTCCCGTTCAAGGATGACGGATAGGGCATGGATGTCGTTGTGTTTGAAACGCTTGAAGTTACAGCGGCCTTGCGTCAGGCCGTCTATCATGGAGGCGTGCACCAATTTGTCGGCCACGAAAAGTGTGCCGGGAATATTGAGTGACGATACGATGCCCGTGTTGGCGTGGTAGCCGGAATTGAACAGCAATGCCGGGCGGCCGTACAACTCTGCAAGCCTGTCTTCCAACTGCTTGTGAATGTTCTGGTCTACGGATAACAGGCGCGAGGCTGACGCCGAAAAAGATACGTCCGGAAAACGTGCGTCAAATTCCTTGCGCATTTCCGGCATGAGGTGTCGCAACCCCATGTAATCATTGCTGCACAGGTCGAGCACCTCAGACCCGGAACGGTCTGCCGGTATGGTGCGCAGACGCGATTCGTCACGGAATCCCTGCAGTATCTTTTCGTAATTCAGAGTGCGGTTCATTGCTCGGCGAATTCCAGCTTAAGGATATTGATGAGTTCACGGGCCAGCTTGCGCACCTGGTCGTCGGAAACAGCGAGATATGGTGGCATGATGTATGCGTTCTTGCCGAAGGGGCGGATCCATACGCCACGTTCCACGCAATGCTTCTGGAACGTTCCGAGGTCCACGGGGCGCACGGTCTGAATCACACCGATGCCGCCGAGTATTCGCACATCCTCCACGAAAGGAAGCGAAATGGCATCGTCCATTTCCTCATGCATGATGGCTTCGATTTCGCGTATGCGCTGTTGCCAGGGGGAGTCGAGAAGCAACTTTATGCTGGCCAATGCCACGGCGCATGCCAACGGGTTGCCCATGAATGTAGGGCCGTGCATCATCACGCCCGACTGCGACGCATCGATCATATCCGCTACCTTGGCCGAAGTGGCCACGGCACTGAACGTCATGTACCCTCCGGTGATACATTTGCCTATCAGCATGATGTCAGGTTCGACGCCTGCGTGTTCCCATGCGAAAAGTTTGCCGGTGCGACCGAATCCCGTGGCTATCTCGTCGAAAATCAGAAGTATGCCGAGCCTGTCACATTCCTTGCGAAGCTCGCGAAGGTACTGGGGATGGTAGAATCGCATTCCGCCCGCACCTTGCACTATCGGCTCAAGAATAACGGCCGCGAGTGTGTCCTTATGCTCCTCCAACAGCCGCCGCATCGGCTCGAAGTCCTCAGGATTCCATTCCTCACCGAAACGGCACTGAGGCGCCGGTGCGAAGTAACGTATCGGGAGGGCTGGTCCGAACGCCCCGTGCATTCCGGTGACGGGGTCGCAGACGGACATGGCGTTCCATGTATCGCCGTGATAACCGCTGCGGATGGTTGCGAAATCCGTGCGTTTCGGGTCATCGTGGGCCTGTACGGCCATTTTCATGGCCACCTCCGTAGCCACCGAACCGGAATCGGCATAGAAGATATGGTTCATGGAGGGAGGAAGAATCGATAGCAGCAGCTTGCCTAAGTCTATGGCCGGCTGGTGCGTGAATCCTCCGAACATTACATGGCTCATCTTGCCTAACTGGTCCGTGACGGCCCGGTTGATGACGGGATGATTATAGCCATGTATCACGCACCACCACGACGACATGCCGTCTATCAGTTCGGTGCCGTCCTCGAGAGTGATGACCGCGCCGTGAGCCTCGCGCACCTTGTATGTAGGCAACGGATTGCGCGTGCCTGTGTATGGATGCCATAAATGTTCCCGGTCGAATTCGTCAAAATTCTCCATTGTCGTGTTTCTATCGTAATGTTGTTCAGGCGGGGTCGACGTCATAATAAATCTGCGCGCCCCGCATTTCGGGTAGCTGCGCCATCAGTTCGTAAACCTGACGCAGCAATGCCTTCACTTTCTTCATCGACGCGTTGGCCTCGATTTTCAGCATGATGCACTGCAGATACCACAGCGCCACGCGGCTGACAAAAGGTTTTTCAGGTCCAAACACCCTGGGACCGAATATCTTGCGTAGCTCAAGGGCCAGACGCACCGCAATCTTGTCGGCCATTCGCCAGTCCTTGTGCTTGACGTATATGTTCACTATGCGCGTAAATGGAGGATAGCCGAACTTCTCGCGTTCCTGTATCTCGGTGTCGTAGAACCCCTTGTAATCGTGCGCCTTGACAAACTCAAGGACATGCTCGTCGGGTTTGGTGGTCTGTATGCACACCAATCCCTTCTCCTTGCGGCGACCTGCGCGTCCCGCCACTTGCTCCAGCATGTTGAAGGCCCGCTCGTTGCTGCGGAAGTCGGGGAAATTCAGCAGAGTGTCGGCGTTGGCCACACCCACCATGCTGACATGGTCGAAATCAAGGCCCTTGGAAATCATCTGCGTACCTACAAGGATGTCGGTGTCATGGCGTGAGAATGTCTCGATAATCTCCTGATAGGCATCCTTGTTGCGGGTGGTGTCCAGATCCATGCGGGCGATGCGCCGGTCGGGAAATTCCTCGTGAATTTCTTCGGCGATACGCTCGGTGCCGTAGCCGTACGAAACTATGGAATTCTCCTCGCAGGCCGGGCAGAGGGTAGGCAAAATCTTTGTAAAGCCGCAGTAATGGCACTTCAGCAGGCCCGAGGATTTGTGGTAAACCAGCGAGACGTCGCAGTTGTCGCATTTGGGCACCCATCCGCACTGACGGCATATCACCATGGGCGCGAAACCCCGGCGATTCTGGAATATGATGGCCTGCTTGCCGCTTTTTATGGCCTCTGTAATATCCTGACGCAGTGGTAATGAGAGGATTCCCTTCACAGTCTTCTCCTTGCGCTGGCGGCGCATATCGACGATGCGCACATCGGGGAGGACCGAGCCTTCGAAACGTTCGGTGAGTTCTACGAGCCGGAATTTGTCGTTGACGGCCTTGTAATAAGTTTCGATGGATGGCGTAGCGGAGCCGAGCAGTACTTTGGCACCGTGCATCTGAGCCAGCACCATCGCGGTGTCGCGTGCGTTGTAACGCGGGGCCGGGTCATATTGCTTGAAGCTGCTTTCATGCTCCTCGTCCACCACCACAAGGCCGAGACGCGAGAAGGGTAGGAACACCGACGACCGTACACCCAACACAACAACGGGGTCGTTGGAATGCAGCAGGCGTTTCCATATATCCACGCGCTCGTTGTCCGAGAATTTGGAGTGATACACCAATAGCGCATCGCCGAACATGGCTCGGAGGCGGTCGGCGAGCTGTGTGGTCAGCGAAATCTCGGGCACGAGGTAGAGAACCTGGTTGCCGTCGCGCAAAGCTGCCGCTATCAGATGGGCGTATATCTCGGTCTTGCCGCTGCCGGTGACGCCGTGCAGCAGTATAGGCTTGCCATCCTTGAATCCGCCAAGCACCCGGTCGTAAGCCGTGCGCTGTATGTCGGAAAGAGCCGACAGCACCGGCTCGTGGCTGGATGTCTGCGGATTGAAGCGGTTTATGACCCGCTTTTCGTTGACGAGTATGTTCTTGTCAATCAGAGCGCGCAGTATGCCGGGATTCAGTCCGGTTGATTCGAGCAGGTCGCTGCGTTTCACATCCTTAAGCGGCTTATTGGTCTGCAGCCAGCCGCTCATATCCAGATAGGTGAGAAGCATTTTCTCCTGTTTGGGCGAGCGTTTCACCGCATCGAACAGGGCGTGGATGCCGGCCTCGTCGCCACGCTCCAGAGCGAGTGAGACAAAATACTCGGTGTGCGGGCGGTAACGCTCCACCACACGTTCGTCAATCTGAATTATCTCGGCATCGAGCAGATGGCTGACGATGCGGGCCGTGTTCTTTATTTTCAGCTCGTTTTCAAGGTCGGAGATACGCATTCGGCCATTATGCTGCAATGCCGACATCACGAGTGCCTCCTTGTCAGATATGGAAAAGCCCTCGGGCATGTCGAAATCGTCGTTCAGGGCTACGAATGTCTCGCTTTCAGGCTTAAGCCCGGTGGGAATGGCCGCTTTCATCACCTCACCCTCGCTGCATAAGTAATACTCCGAAATCCATCGCCAAAGGTTTAGCTGCGGATAACGCAGCACCGGCGTCGGATCAAGAATCTCGGTGATGGGCTTGATCTCGTAGTCGCGCTTTTCGTTATGGATAAGCGACACGATGCCGGTATAGAACTTCTTACGGCCGAACTGTACCAGCACACGACTACCTATGCTGATATTTTCCTCCATTTCGGGCGGAATCAGGTACGTAAAGCTCGAATATAGAGGCAACGGGAGTATTACTTCGGCAAACATAATGCAAATATACAAAATTTTTTGTTAACTTTGTGGGGTAAAAACTAAGAGAATAAGCAAATAATAATGAATATGAAAAAGACACTTGCATTACTGCTGGTAGTGACGATGGGTCTCGGCTATGCGGCCCAGGCCCAGGCCGGTTTCAAGATCGGACCGCGTATCGGTCTGAACGTGAACAAACTGAGTACGTCAGGAGGAGTGGGACAGTTTTTCAATGGGTCGAATAACTGCGGTTTTACACTTGGCGTTCAGGCAGAGTACATGACGCCTCTGAGCCTCGGCCTGGATTTATCGCTGATGTACACATATATGGACTATCAGTACACATATATGGACTATCAGGTAGAAGAAGATGTTACCGGTACAAATCAGAACATGCATCCCAAGTTCGGAAAGAATTTCCTTGAGATTCCATTGAATATAAAGTATAAGATAGGGATTCCGGTATTGAAAAAGATCTTCTCTCCATATATCTTCACGGGGCCTGCTGTGGCCTTGAAGCTTGATAAGGATAACAACGATCTGAATCTGCGCACCAAGACTGCTCAGTGGACATGGAATGTAGGTGTGGGACTGGAATTCATCAATCACCTTCAGATCGGAGCGGGCTATGGATTCGGTATCAACAATATCATGAAGGATAAGGAAATATTGGGAGTACCGACAAACGCAGGGAAGCTGAAAGCAAAAACCAATTACTGGACAGTGACGGCCGCATGGCTGTTCTAATCCAAATATAATAGATGAAAAAAGTATTGGCAATCTTACTGATGGCCACGGTCGCATTCGGAGCCTCGGCGAAGTTTCGCTGGGGCCCGACTGTCGGTCTCACCGTCAACGATTTTCAGTGGAAGCAGAAGTTAGTTCAGACCGATCAGTTGTGCGGATTCAGCGCCGGCGTGATGGGCGAGTTGATGATACCCGGTATCGGTTTCGGTATCGACATGGCGGTTAAATATACCATGCGCGGAGCGCGCGTGCATTTCGGCGATCAGAAGGTATGGGCATCGCAGGGCATGGGTAACGAAAACCTCTATTTCCATACCCTTCAGATTCCCGTGAACTTGCGTTTCAAATGGACGCGTATGAACGGATTCGAGAATTATCTCGCGCCTATCGTATTCGCAGGCCCGCTGTTCAATTTCAACCTCGACCATTCCAAGTGTCCGGTCATAGAGAATCCGGCAGGCTCGGTCGGAATTCAATGCGGTCTCGGCGTGGAACTGTACAAGCGCTATCAGATCACGGCCGGATATCTGTGGGGCCTTACCTACGATATGCGCACCATTCAGCTTGATAACTTCTCGGCACAGACCAATAGCTGGTTCGTTAATCTGGCGGTATTGTTCTGACGCCTGCAAATGTGGTCATATTATTCTTATTCTAATGTAGATATGGAAGAAAAAAAAGAGGAGAGGAAGGAAGGCGAGGCATTTCGCATCGAGTCCGCGGCAGTGGATTTGCTGAAGACTGTATATGATCCTGAAATTCCTGTTGACATATATAATCTGGGGCTGATTTATCGAGTGGAATATGACGAGGCCGAGAAAACGCTGCATGTTGACATGACGCTGACCGCCCCGTCGTGTCCGGCGGCGGATTTCCTCCTGGAGGACGTGCGACAGAAGCTGGTTAGCATCGAAGGTCCCGCTAAGGTTGACCTTCGTCTGGTGTTCCAGCCTGAGTGGAACCAGGACATGATGAGCGAGGAGGCAAAACTGGAACTTGGCTTCCTGTAATACACATAACATAAACCAACGTATTCATACCCAATAATTCTAATCAAGACAGAACCCCGTAAATGCAGGCATATTTCCTGAGCGACTTACATTTAGGAGCGCCTTATTTCAAAGACAGGATAGAGGCGGAGCGTCGGGTAGTCAGTTTTCTTGATTCCATCAAGAGAAAGGCCGATGTGCTGTATCTGTTGGGCGATATTCTGGATTATTGGTACGAATACCGATATGTGGTGCCCCGTGGATTCGTGAGATTCTTCGGGAAACTGGCCGAACTCAGCGACAGCGGCATACGCATTGTGTGGCTGATCGGCAACCATGACATCTGGATTTATGATTATATCCCTACCGAATTGGGCATAGAGGTAGTGGACGGCGACCTTACCGAAGTAATTGATGGGCGCAAGTTCTATATGACGCACGGTGACGGCGTAGGGGAACTGAAGTCGTCGTTCAAGTTAATGCGCAGTCTGTTCCGCAACAAGTTCTGTCAGAAACTATTCTCCGGCATTCATCCGCGATGGACTGTGCCATTTGCCTACAACTGGTCGAGTCACAGCCGCAAGACCGGCGGCAGTTCCGGGTACGAATCCACGGGCGCGATGGTCGAAAACCTGCGGCAGTACAGTCTGGACTATCTTAAGACTCACCCCGACATCAATTATTTCATATACGGCCACCTGCACATAATGCTGCAGGAGCCGCTGGTGCTGCCGCCAGAAGCATTGCAGGCATCCCACGCCGAGATGATAGTGTTGGGCGATTGGATCACACATTTCAGCTACGGCCACTGGGACGGAACCCGATTCGAACTGTCTTCAATTCATGTATAAGACTATTTCTTGCGGGCTTCCTTCTTTTTGAGGAAGAAGTAGAGGGCGGCGATAAGGGTCAGTTCGATGGCGGACACGACTATGAGTCGGGTCGTCTCGCCGTTACGGATCAGGTCGCCGCCGAAATAGATGCTCATGGCTGCCAGATAGCATAGCAATAGCGTTGGCAGCCATACTGAACGCGGTATGCGTTTACGAGAATCCGGGATTCTATTCATGATAAATCGGGCAGTGCGCAGATTCTGTGTGATAAATCAGGCGGTATGCTGGTCCTGGGTTACAGGGGCGGGATGGAGTTCTTCGAGGGTATGGTAGTAGGGGGAGACGGCGGGATCGAAGCCGTTCTGGTTCAGATGGTCGTAGATCTGGATGCAGGCGTATGCGTCGAGGCTGGCGTATTCCTGCTGGTGGGAGGTGAGCTCAGGAGCCTCCCAGTTGGTGAGGCGCTGTCCCTTGCTTATGCGCTTGCCGAATAGAATGGCGTAGATGCGCGACAAGCTGTTGTCAAGAATATCGTAGTCCTTGACGTAACTTTGCAGGTCGATGAAGCCCTGTGGCTTCATGTCATAAAGTTTGTGCAGATTGTGGAAGTCGTCGTGTATGGAGACTCCGATTTTGAGGATGTCGGGATTCTCAAGCAGCTCGCGCACCTCGGGGAACATCCCTATCATATTGAGGCGGAACAGGTAGCATGTGGTATGTGTGGACAGCTGAAGGAGCGCCACATTGTTGGAATGTCCCCTGCGGAAACTGGGTTTGGTCTCGGTATCGAACCCGATAACAGTTTCGGTACACAATGCGCTGACGGCTTCAGATACTTTCTCGGGACGGTCAACCATTACAATCTTGCCGGGAAATGCGGCCACGGGCAGCCCGGCAAGCTCCTGCTTGGAGATGCTTACTACTCGTTCCACATCTGTAGGGGCGGGATTTAATTTGGTTTCTGTCGCTTCTGTATTCTGTATATCTGATTGTGCGTCTTTCAAAGGTTGTCGCGTTTGTGTATTGACATTCATACTATCTCTTATTGTGGTTAACGAAATTTCCGCGCATAAATTGTAACGGAAATCATGTCAATGACTCCACATCGATAAACAGGGTGTCGGGATTATGCCTCTCGACCCACGATTTAACGTATCGGTGAGTGTCTTCGGCTATAGGCTTATCGTTGTCGAAATGGTGGTTGAACACCACGGCGAACAGCTTCAGTCCGTATGTGCTTATGGCGTTGAGTGCCAACAGTGTATGGTTGATTGATCCGAGTGTGGCGTTTATGACGAGCACGACAGGTAGATGGTGGTCGCGGATATAGTCGATGGTGAGGTAATCGCCTTTCAGAGGCACCATCAGACCACCGGCACCTTCAATCAGCACATGGTCGTATTCGCGCAGAAGCAGATCCGTGCATTCGGCAATCCTGTCGGTATCCACCTCAGTGCCGTCGATGGCGGCGGCAAGTTCCGGTGATGCAGGGTAGGAGTAGATAAGCGGAGCCGTGAGGCGCTGCCTGTCTACCGGAAGCATACCTGTGCCCATGATGCGGCGGTGCACCTCGATGTCCTCTGAAACGCCACGGTTGCCGGTCTGTACGAATTTCTGCGTGATGGGTTTGAGCCCATCCTGCATCATCATCACTGCCAGCCGACCGGTGACGTATGATTTACCGGCATCGGTGTCGATGCCGGTAATGAAAAGTCGTTCGGGCCACTGCATCACCATGCGAACATGGGATAAGCGTTCATCAGTTCGTTCACCTCCGAGCGAACCTGTGCGATGTTCTGTTCGTTGTCGGGATCGGTAAGCACACGGTCTATGAAATCGGCTATCACCTCCATCATATCCTCCTTGGCGCCACGTGTGGTGATTGCAGCCGTACCGAAGCGGAGTCCGCTGGTCAGGAACGGGCTGCGGGTATCGTAAGGCACCATGTTCTTGTTGGCTGTGATGTCGGCCTCGACAAGTACGCGCTCGGCCTTCTTGCCGCTCATTTCGGGGAACTTGGTGCGCAGATCCACCAACATGCAGTGGTTGTCGGTGCCGTCGGAAATCAGCTTATAGCCGCGTGCAATCAGAGCGTTGGCCAGAGCCTTGGCATTCTTCAGCACCTGCTCGGCGTAAGACTTCCACTCAGGTTGCAGAGCCTCGCCGAATGCCACAGCCTTCGCCGCGATGACATGCTCCAGCGGGCCACCCTGTACGCCGGGGAATACGGCAGAATCGAGCAGCTGCGACATCTTCTTAATCTCGCCCTTAGGAGTGGTCTTGCCCCAGGGATTGTCGAAATCCTTGCCCATGAGTATCATGCCGCCGCGAGGGCCGCGGAGAGTCTTGTGGGTTGTGGTGGTGACGATGTGCGCGTACTTCACAGGGTTGTCGAGCAGACCGGCAGCTATGAGACCTGCGGGATGTGCCATATCAACCATGAAGATAGCGCCTATTTCATCAGCGAGGGCACGGATACGCTTGTAGTCCCAGTCGCGGCTGTATGCGCTGGCTCCGGCTATTATCAGCTTCGGACGCTCGGCACGGGCTTTGGTCTCCATCTCGTCGTAGTTGACGCGGCCAGTCTCCTTGTCAACAGTATAGCTGATGGGACGGAACATCAATCCGGAGAAGTTTACCGGGCTGCCGTGCGACAGATGGCCGCCGTGCGACAGATCCATGCCCATGAATGTGTCTCCAGCGTTGAGGCAAGCCATGAACACAGCCATGTTGGCCTGTGCGCCACTGTGAGGCTGAACGTTGGCCCACTCGGCGCCAAACAGTTTCTTGGCACGCTCAATGGCCAGATTCTCGGCCTCGTCCACTACCTGGCATCCGCCGTAGTAACGCTTGCCGGGATAACCTTCGGCATATTTGTTGGTCAGACATGATCCCATGGCGCGCATCACTTCGTCGCTGACAAAGTTCTCGCTGGCGATCAACTCTATGCCGCGACGCTGACGCAAGTGCTCGCGGTCGATGATGTCGAAAATCTGATTGTCTCTCTGCATGGTTGTGTTCGTATTAAGGTATGTAGTTTATAATGATGTATGGCTTGTATTCGGGGGCTGGAGCGGCGAGTACCGGAAGTGGCACCCGCAGGGTGCCACCACAGTATGATGCTGCCGGATAATTCAGCCTCCGAAGTTATCGTAATGGATGGACGACGGCTCGACGCCGAGGTTATAGAGCATATTGTTCACTGCGTTGCTCATGGGGCCGGGGCCGCACATGTAATACTCGATATCCTCGGGAGCGGGATGATCCTTGAGGTATGTCTTGAACATCACGTCGTGGACGAAGCCGGGAGTGTAAGCCACGCCAGCCGCGTCGGCCGCCGGGTCGGGACGGTCCAGGGCAAGATGGAACTTGAAGTTGGGAAATTCCTTCTCAAGCTGCAGGAAGTCCTGGAGATAGAACACCTCGTTTAGCGCGCGGGCACCGTAGAAGTAGCTCATCTTGCGGTCGGTGGTGTGCAGTGTCTTGGTCATCCACATAATCTGTGCGCGGAGGGGTGCCATACCGGCACCACCGCCTACCCAGATCATTTCGGCCTTGGAGTCGACGATGGGATGGAAGTCTCCGTAAGGACCGGACATCATCACCTTGTCGCCCGGTTTCAGTGAGAAGATGTAGCTGGACGCTATACCGCAAGGCACATCCTGGAATCCGACCTGAGGCTTCGGCTTGAAGGGAGGCGTAGCGATGCGGACAGTCAGCATGATGCGGTCGCCCTCTTCGGGATAGTTGGCCATGGAGTAGGCACGAACGGTCTCCTCGTCGTTCTTGGCCTTAAGGCCGAACAGACCGAACTTCTGCCAAGCGGGCAGGTATTCGTCGCCGATCAGCGATTTGTCGATGTCGCCGTCGTAGGTCATTTCATATTTGGGTATGCGGATCTGGGCATAGCTGCCGGGGATGAAGTTCATGTGCTCGCCCTCAGGCAGCTTGACGATGAACTCCTTGATGAACGTAGCCACGTTCTTGTTAGAAATCACCTCGCATTCCCATTCCTTGACGTCGAGAGCGGATTCCGACACCTTGATGTCCAGGTCGTTCTTTACCTTTACCTGACATCCGAGTCGCCAGTGGTCCTTGATTTCCTTACGGCTGAAGTGGACTGCCTCGGTGGGGAGTATGTCACCGCCACCCGACAGAACCTGAACCTTGCACTGACCGCAACTGCCTTTGCCGCCGCAGGCCGACGACAGATGCACGCCGTTCTCGCCCAATGTGGCCAGCAGCGACTTGCCCGCCTGGGCATGAAGCAGCTTGGAGCCGTCGTTGATGTCTATGGCTACCTCGCCCGAATTCACAAGCCAATGCTTGCACACTAACAGGATAATGGTCAGGGCCAGGACAATCACAAGGAATATCAGGCCTGCCACCAGAACGTTGTTCCAAATTATATCGCAGATATACATAGCCGATAGAATCAAAGTTTAATACCGAGGAAGCTCATGAAGGCGATGCCCATGAGGCCGGTGATGATGAAAGTGATTCCGACGCCGCGCAGCGGAGCGGGCACTTTGGAATTGTCAAGACGTTCGCGTATCGCAGCCAGACAGGTGATGGCCAGAAGCCAGCCGATACCGGAACCGGCGCCGTAAACTGTGGCCGTCCAGGCGTTGCTGAACTCGCGCTGCTGCATGAACAGCACCGCACCGAGGATGGCGCAGTTCACTGCGATAAGCGGCAGGAATATACCTAAGGAGTTATACAGTGCCGGCGTGTATTTTTCTATCACCATTTCCAGAATCTGCACTAAAGCTGCAATCACCGCGATAAACATGATCAGGCCCAGGAACGATATGTCGGTTTCGGCATATTCCTTGTCCAGCCAGCTCAGCGCACCGGGTTTCAGCAGATATTCGTTGATGCACCACGATACCGGAAGTGCGATCAGCAGTACGAACGTAACCGCTACGCCCAATCCGAAAGCCGTCTTAACGTTTTTGGATACCGCCAGGAACGAACACATTCCCAAGAAATAGGCGAATATCATGTTGTCGATGAAAATCGACCGTATGAACAAATTTAAATTTTCCATTATTTCAAGCGAATGTGATTATTTTTCCTGCAGGTCCTTGTTGATGGCACGATGCACCCAGATGATGCAGGCCACCACGATCAGCGCCATGGGAGGCAGAATCATCAGACCATTGTTCATGTATCCGGCCTTGTACCAGAAGTCGGGAAATATCTGGAATCCGAAGATGGTGCCGCTGCCTAACAGCTCGCGGAAGAAGCTGACTATAATCAGTATAATTCCGTAGCCAAGTCCGTTGCCGATACCGTCGAGGAACGCCGGCCAGGGACGATTGTTGAGGGCGAAAGCCTCCAGACGGCCCATGATGATACAGTTAGTTATGATAAGGCCTATGAACACCGACAGTGCCTTGGAGACCTCATAATTGTATGCTTTCAGCACCTGATCGACTATTACAACCAGAGCTGCCACAACCACCAGCTGCACGATGATGCGGATGGAGGAAGGGATGGTCTTGCGCATCAGCGAGATAATGACGTTGGCGAATGCAAGCACGGCTGTCACCGAGATGGTCATAACGACGGCCGGCTCCATTTTGGCCGTCACGGCCAGTGCCGAACATATACCGAGAATCTGGACTATGACCGGGTTGTCCTTGGACAACGGGTTTACCAAAGGTATGAATGATTTTTTCCAGTTCATTTGTTATCAGATTTTAGAGCGGCGAGGAAAGCCGAGTAAGGTTCCAACGAGTTAAGAAGCATTTTCTGAACGCCCTGCGATGTGATGGTACCTCCCGAGATGGCATGTACCCAGGCTCCTGTGGCGGGTTCCTGGCCGTTCTTCACGACCTTGACGCTCTGGAACTGACCGTCGGTCGAGAACACGTCCTTGCCCTCGAACTGCTTCTGGAATGCGGGCTTTTCGATTTCGGCGCCAAGTCCGGGAGTCTCGCCCTGATGTGCGAAGTAGGCTCCGTAGATGGTGTCGCCGTTATTGTCGAACGCTATATAACCCCAGATGGGTCCCCAGAGTCCGGCACCGTAAACGGGCAGGATGTATTTCATCCCCTTGTCCGTATTGCATTCGAACACGGGGAGCAGACGCTGGTCCGGAGCTTTCTTTACCTCCTGATCAACCTTCACATCGAAAGGATCCTGCGAGGCGTCGATCTTCTCGCCCTTGTCGTTCACGATATACGAGGCCGTGATATGCTCCTGCCACAGAGTGGCTATGTCCTGACCCTCGGATGGGGTAATCAGCGCGGCGGCCAGAATCTGGCGGCGCGTGTCGTTCTGTATATTCTCTACCTGTTTGGGCCGCAGTGCCTGATAGACCACCGACAGCACGACTCCCACAAGCACCACAAGCACTGTGGAATAGATGATGGTGTATGTATTACTTTGACGGTTCATAATCTGAGAATTAAAGGTTGCGGACCGTCAAGCGGCGCATACGTTTGCGAATGTTGGAGTTGACCACACAGTAGTCGATAAGCGGAGCGAAGCAGTTCATGAGCAGAACCGCGAGCATCGCACCCTCAGGATAACCGGTGTTGTAGCAGCGGATCAGGATGGCGACGATGCCTATAAGCGCTCCGTATATATATTGTCCTACGCGAGTGCGGCAGGCCGTCACAGGGTCTGTGGCCATGAACGTGATGGCGAACAGGAAACCGCCGAGACCGAGCTGCTCAAGAGGCTTGAGGTAGGTGACGGGGTACAGAGGACTCGCCCAGTTGTGGGCCACCACAGCCATCAGGAAGCCGCCGACAAGGCCGGACAGGATGATGCGCCAGTTTCCTACGCCCGACAGAAGCAGGATGGCCATGCCGATGAAGATGCAGAGGCACGAGGTCTCGCCCCAGGATCCGGGGTAGAATCCCATGAATATGTCGGTTGCCGAGAGGGGATCGCCCAATATGTTGGTGACAATGCCGGTAGGCTCGGTTTGCGATGCAAGCTGACCCAGAGGTGTTGCGCCGGAATATCCGTGGACGGCAGGCTGGCTGCCGAGCTGTACGAACACGTTGTCACCGCTCATCTTAGACGGATAGCTGAAGAAAAGGAAGGCGCGCGTCACCAGAGCCACGTTCAGGAAGTTATATCCTGTGCCTCCGAATACTTCCTTGGCGAAGATAACCGAGAAGGCTACCGCAACGGCAAGCATCCATACGGGAGTGTCCACAGGGCATATCATCGGAATCAGCAGACCCGAAACCAGGAAACCCTCCTGAATCTCCTCGTGACGTATCTGGGCGATGATGAACTCGATGCCGAGACCCACCACGTAAGCCGTAATAATCTGAGGCAGAACGGCCCAGAAACCGTAGAAGAATAATGACCAGAAATTGCGGTCGGCGTCACCGATCGCCATGTTGTGCTGCAGACCGATGTTCCACATACCGAACAGGCAGCAGGGCAGCAGTGCGATGACCACTGTGATCATGGCGCGCTTCGAGTCGTTGCTGTCGTGGATGTGAACACCGGATTTGCCCGTCTCGTTGGGCGTGAACAAGAAGGTGTAGAAGCCGTCGAATACAGACTGGAGACTGGAGTATTTGCCTCCCTTCTCAAACTGCGGCTTGATCTTGTCTATGTTCTTTTTTAATCCTTTCACAATATAAAGGTGTTAGAATGTTTTCGGGGGAGGTTAGATTGTTTCCTGACGGAGATAGTCAAGACCTTCGCGCACCATCTTCTGGAGTTCCAGTTTGGAAGTGTCCACGAATTCGGGCAGGGCGAAGTCCTCGGGAGCGACTTCGTAGATTCCTAATTTCTCCATGCGGTCTATATCCTTGGCCATGATGGCCTTGATCAGATATTCGGGATATATGTCCATCGGGAACACACGGTCATACTCATTGTTCATGATCATGGCGCGGTGACCGCCCCGGATACGGGCGTCGAAATGGAATCCCTTGCCCAGACCCTTCAGGAAAGTGGGGAAGGTGTTGTGTACGGAATATTTTACGGGCGACATCGAAGCCCAGCCCATAAACTCGTCGGCAGTGTCGCCTTCCTCTATCACCGTGATCTGGCGATACGGATAGCGGAGGAAGCCATTATCTTCCTTGACCTGAGATCCGGTCAGGACGTTGCCCGATATGATACGTTTGTTTTCGCCGTCGTCCACAAGCTGGCCTTTCAATATATCCTTTAAGGCAGCTCCGATCAGAGTCTGCACCAAGTGGGGATCCTTTACTTCGGGGCCTGTCAGAGCCACGACCGTGGAGAAGTCGAGCACGTTGTTGTCAAAGAATTTGCCGATGCGCGCTGCTGTAACAGCGTCGAGAGTCCAAACCACGTCGCCCTTGTCCACCGGGCGGATGGCGGCTATCTGCGTGCCGACATTGCCGGCGGGATGCGGACCCTTGAATTCCACTACTTCGGCGGATTTGCTGTTGATGTCGGCGTCGTATGGAACGGACAGGTAAACCTTGCCGTCGGTGAGTTGAGACAGAATGGCCAGACCCTTCTCCAGCATATTCAGGTCGATATTGTCCAACATGGAATATGCAAGAGGCGCGGAATCGAATGCCGTGACGAATATGTCGCGGGGAGCCTGAGGCATGAACGGCACCATGTCGAAAGGACGCTGGCGCAACATCGCGAACAGACCCGATTGCTTCAGCGACATCAGGATGGCATCGCGCGACGAGGCATCGGCCTTGAGTCCGGCTGTCTCATTGCCTGTGGCATCGACCTTGATATACTCGATTTTGCGTCGTTCGCCTCGGTGCACTTCGGCTATGGATCCGGCTGCGGGGCTGACGATGCGAAGATTCTCGTCTTCTTTTGCATAGAACAGGGGATCGCCTGCCTTGACGGTGTCTCCCTCCTTGACGGCCGATTTCCATTTATAGCCCGGGAAATCGTCAGGCACAAGTCCGAATGTCTTCGTGACGGTGTCTTGTGTAATCCGGGCGGAGGCTTCCCCCGTCAATGGAATGTCCAGCCCTTTCTTAATCTTGATAACCTTTGACATTACTACAAAGTCCGATTATGGTGTTACAGGATGCGCGCATACGTGTATGGTGGCTTCAATATGCTAAAAGACAAATAATTACGCCAAACGCGGCTGGGAGTCGCGAATTGGCGATTTTTTTCTTTAATCGCATCAACTGCAAAAGTACAAAAAAATCTTAAAATGGCCAAATAATTCGCGTATTCGAACATTTAGGCGCGAGATTGAATGACAGGATTTTGACCGTTAACAAATTTTTGTTAATTTTACAAGCGCAAAGAATACGGATGAACACAATCCCTCTGCAATTGTTAATAAAATAGAAACAATCAAAAACACAAAGTTATGAGAGGTACGGAAGATAACAGGCCCATGGCGCCGAAATCGGCACGCGTGGTGTTCGGAATCATAATGGTTCTGGTATATTTGGGAGTCGGTTTGCTGTTTATACTCAATGTGTTCAATATCGAGAACCAGACGGTAAGCATCATCATAGGCGCGTTGCTGTTCGTATACGGCATCTGGCGCGGATACAGACTGTATAAAGGCGTAAACTGAGGTTGAAGGAATAGCCCCGGGGTTCGCCGTAAAAAAGGAACCTTGAGGAACAAAAGATTTGAATGGTAATAAAGTAAACCGTTCCATGTGTCGGCTGTCAAAAAGACATACGATATATGGGCGGTTGGCTTGTATATAAAGAAAGGAAGGAAGCGGACATGAAGATACGGAACATAGCCATATACGGACTTCTTGGTATATTGGGACTCGGCATGGCATCGTGCACCAAGATCAAGCGTGGGGAATACGCCAAGGGCACAGCCACAGTGTTCTGCGACGACGGCTTTAAGAAGATACTCGATGAGGAAATCGAAGTTTTCGAATATTCTTACCCGGGTAGCTCGATAATACCGTTCTACGTAGACGAGCAGTCGGCCATAGACACCCTGCTTGCCGACGGCACCCAGTGCATCGTGGTGACACGCGAGCTGACCAAGGATCAGGTGAAGTACATGAAGGACAAATGGAAGCGTGTGGTCCGTCAGCGTCCCATAGCCGTAGATGCGGTGGCGTTGATCACGAACAAGGACAACAACGTGAAGGCAATGTCCGTAACGGAAGTGGGCAAGATACTGAACGGCCAGCTGACCAGATGGAGCGAACTGGCGGGCAACGACACCACGGCCATCAAATTGGTGTTCGACAACGCAGGAAGCTCCACCATCTCGTACATGCGCGACAAGTTCATGCCAAAGGGTGCGAAGATCTCCGACAATCCGCATGCCTTCGCCCAGAAAAACAACGCTGCGGTGTTCGATGTTGTGAAAAAAGATAAAAATGCACTCGGCATCATCAGCGTGTCGTGGCTGGGCGATGACCTGAGTCTGGCAAAGGACGTGCCTGTAGACAAACGTTACGAAGACTATCAGAATCAGAACGATACGATAGCCACAAACCTCACTACCGAGGTTAACGTGATGAAGATAAGCAATCCCACGCCCGAGAATGATTTCGACCCGACGGCATATATGCCCTACCAGGTTTATATAAATTCGGGCGAATATCCGTTATTTAGAAAGGTGTACATGATATCCACGGCCGGAAACAGCAACGTATTGCATAGTTTCTACGTGTTTGTCACCGGATTCGCAGGACAGAAGATCATATCCATGACCGGCATCCTGCCGTATAACGTGACTGCACGCCGCGTGGAACTGAAATAAAGAAACACAATAGGAAATCAAATAACCTACTGCATATATGAAACTTAAAGGATTAATGACGCTCTGCATAGCCGGAGCAAGCGCCTTGGGAGTATATGCCCAGACCCATGTGGAGGGTCAGGAGTACTACCGGGCAGACCAACTTGATAACGCCAAGGAATTGCTGACACGCGCGCTGTCCAACAGCGGTACCGACAAAGCCGTGGCCAACTATTACCTCGGCATGATCGCAGCCGACGAGAAGGACAACGCGGCAGCCGCCAAGTATTTCGAGGCCGGCGTTCAGGCAAACCCCGAATACCCGTTCAACTATGTGGGTCAGGGTATGCTGAAACTCGCTGGCGGTGACCTGAAGGGTGCCGAGGCCTCGTTCAAGGAGGCTCAGAAGCTTTCGAAGAAAGATCCCCGTCTGGAGATAGCCATAGCCCGTGCATACGAGGATGCCGATCCCGTGAAGTACGAGAAGCAGATTGCCAAGTGCGTGGAGAAGGCCCGCAAGTACAATATGAAGAACCCTGCCATATACGTGTTCGAGGGCGACCAGCTCCGCGTCAAGAAGGATGTGGGCGGTGCCGCCGCCAAGTACGAGATGGCCAAGAACTACGATAAGAACGCCACGGAGGCTTACGTTAAATACGCCAATCTGTTCACACGCGTAAATCCCGACTACGCCGTCAAGATGCTTCAGGAGCTGCTTACCGTGAACCCACAGTCCGCCCTCGGACAGCGTGAACTGGCAAACGCCTACTATAACAAGAAGGACTATGCCAACGCAGTCAAGCAGTATGGCGCATACGTAAACAACCCCAGCCACTTTGAGAGCGACGAGAACCGCTACGCGTTCCTGCTGTTCTACGGCGGTCAGTTCAAGGAGGGTTACGACTTCGCAACCAAGCGTCTGAATGAGGATCCCAACGACTTCACCGCACAGCGTTATCAGTTCATGAACGCAGCCCAGCTGCCCGACATGAAGGAGCAGACCCTGGAACTGGCCGAGAAGCTGTATGCTGCACACAAGGCAAACCCGGAGAAGAACAAGATGGCCATCATCGACTACACCCTGATAGCCGACGAGCTGGACAAGGCAAAACGCATAGACGAGGCTGTGGACGTTCTGAAGAACGGTATCGCCGCAAATCCCGACAACTCCAGCCTGGACAAGCGGCTTGCAATGGTTTACGTAGACAAGAGCGACCTGGTAAGCGCAGCCAATGCTTACAAGCAGTATCTGGCCAAGACAGAGGAGCCTACCTACAACGACTACATCCAGCAGGCTACATTCCTGTTCTACGCAGGCGTTCAGAGCAAGGACAACCTCGCGGAGGCCGACAAGTACTTCAACGAGGAAAGAGAGATTCTGGACAAAGCTGCCGAGGCATATCCCGGCTTCTACAAGCCCAACAAGATGCGTGGAGACATCGACAAGCAGACGGCATCCGAGGCTGATGCGCCCTCAGCAGCCGTGCCGATGTACACAAAGGCTATCGCCGAGTTCGAGAGCCTCGAGCAGCCCAGCAACGCCGCTATCAAGGATGCATGCGACATGTATATGTACATGGGCAACTACTACATCAAGGGCGGTGACAATGCAAATGCCAAGACCATGTTCAACAAGTATCTGCAGCTCCGTCCGAATGACGAGGCAGTGAAGAACTACGTGAATACGCTCTAAGAATTATTATCAAGTATCCGGCTTTGCCGGATGCCGAACTAACAAATAAGTGCCGCGCGGACTTCGGACCGCGCGGCACTATTTTGTTCGCCCGACATGGGCATAATCTAACGGGTGGAAGTCCCGAGCGCACCCCGATAGCGGGAAGCGCATAGCCGAAAGCAAGGG
>CADBNR010000005.1 GCA_902796035.1 uncultured Bacteroidales bacterium
AGTCTCAGAAAAAATCATTAACTTTGCAGCATCAAAAGTGTCCCAGTCTGCTCCGGCGCACTGTCCCAGTCTGCTCCGGTTTTTCCACTATTTTTTACTTGATCTATAATACAATACTTCGGTTATTTTTTGAGAATTTGTTAACGGCTCCGAGGAGCCGTTAACAAATTCTCAAAAAATAACCGAAGTATTGTTAAAAAGAGGATGTATCAAAATGAAGGTTTGGTACATCCTCTTTAGCATATTTCTGTACGTAAATTCAAGTCACCTCAATAGACAACTAGAGTGGCGGCGTCCTCGTCACCAATCAATAATCAGCATATTTCCAATATATATAGGTAAAAAAGTTATACATAGGTAAAAAAGTCCATACTTATAATCTTTGTTTTGTTCAATCCGACGAAAACAATTATCTTTGCCAAGAAGTTGAATTGGCTACGTAATTAATCATTTCGTCATCAAACCTATGGCTAAATTAGTTGTAAAAGACTCCACAATCAGAACATTTGCAAAAGATGGTATAGATTATATCTGTATCACTGATATCGCCCGCCAAAAGAATCCGGAAGAACCAAAAGATGTTGTTAAAAATTGGATGAGAGCAAAAAACACGCTTGAATATCTTGGTTTGTGGGAGTCCCTGAATAATCCTGACTTTAAAGGGGTCGAATTCGACCCCATTTTGAGGGAAGCCGGATCTAATGCCTTTACAATGAGTCCAAGCCGTTGGGTTGAACTTACAGGAGCAATCGGCATAATGAATAAGTTAGGCAGAGATGGAGGCACCTATGCCCAACGGGACATAGCTTTTAAGTTCGCAAGTTGGGTCTCTGTAGAGTTTGAGCTATATCTTGTCAAAGAGTTCCAACGACTTAAGGAAGTGGAACAACGGCAACTCGGTTGGTCGGCCAAACGCGAGCTTTCGAAAATAAACTATCGAATCCACACGGATGCCATCAAACATAACCTGATTCCCGCCGAAGTTACCAAGGCACAGGCAAACATCATCTATGCAAATGAGGCTGACGTGCTGAATGTGGCGATGTTCGGCATGACAGCCAAACAATGGCGCGATGCAAATCCCTCTCTCAAAGGGAATATACGTGACTATGCCACAATAAACGAGCTTATTTGCCTATCGAATATGGAGAATCTGAATGCCGTATTCATTGAACAAGGAATATCACAGCCTGAACGGTTGCTGAAACTAAATCAGATTGCCATCCACCAGATGAGCGTATTGGAAAACGAAATCCCCGACAGAAAATTCATAAAGTAAGACTGCAAAAAAAATCAGCACTCTATATAATAATCTATACAGGGTGTGTCCGGCTGAGACGGGCACACCCTGTATAATTCAGTGAGATAAGTTCTGTTTACTTGCCGAGGAAGGCGCGAATCTTGGCGAGGACGGCGGGAACGGTGTAGCCGAACTTCTCCTCCAGCACCTTGGCGGGGGCGGAGGCGCCGAAACGCTCCATGCCGACTACGTCGAACTTGCCGTGCAGCACGGGCCACAATGTAATGGGCAGTCCGCTGGTGAGTCCGAACTGAGGCACGCCCTCGGGAATCACGCTGTCGCGGTACGACTTGTCCTGATCCAGGAACAGACCGATGGAAGGTACGGATACCACCTGTGCCTTCACGCCGTCATTGGCCAGTTCTTCGGCTGCGTGTACCAGCAGGGCCACGTCGCTGCCGTTGGCAACCAGCGTAACGTCGGGCTTGCCGTCCGTTCCCTTCACTACATATCCTCCGTGAGCCGCCTTCCTGGCCTCGTCGCGGCGGTTCTCGCCGGGCAGGTCTTCCAGATTCTGACGCGAGAAGATCAGGACCGACGGACGGTCCTTGGTCTCCATAGCTAACTTGTAGCTCTCTACGGTCTCGGCCGAGTCGCAGGGACGGAGCACCAGTACCGAACGCTTGCCGGCAAAGTTGTGAACCAGCTCCATCAGACGGATCTGCGCCTCCTGCTCGATGGGCTCGTGCGTCGGGCCATCCTCGCCTACACGGAACGAGTCATGAGTATAGATGAACTTGACGGGGAGCTTCATCAGCGCTGCCATACGGATGGCCGGCTTCATATAGTCGCTGAACACGAAGAAGGTGCCGCAGGCTGCGAAAATGCCGCCGTGCAGGGCTATACCGTTCATGATGCAGGCCATGGTCAGCTCCGACACACCGCTCTGCAGGAACGCGCCGCTGAAATCACCCTTGGCGAAGGCGTGCGTCTTCTTCAGGAAGCCGTCGGTCTTGTCGCTGTTGGCCAGGTCGGCGCTCGACACTATCATGTTGCCTACATGTTCTGCCAGGAAGCTGAGAACCGTGGCCGAAGCAGCACGCGACGCCATGTTGGGCTTGAATTCGATGGAATCCCAATTCAGTTCGGGCAGTTCCAGAGCCTTGTAGTCTTCCAGAGTCTTGGCCAGTTCGGGATTGGCCTTGGCCCACTCGTCATATTCAGCACGACGTGCTGCCACGATCTTCTTCAGTTCTTCGGCTCGCTTTGCGTACAGTTCCTTTACTTCCTTGCGGATCACCCATGGATTCTCGGGATCGCCGCCGTAGTTCCTTACAGTTGCGGCCACGTCAGCGCCGGCAGCCGAGATGGGCTGTCCGTGAGTGTTGATGGCGCCTTCCAGCGATTCGCCGTCACCCTTGACAACGCCCTTGGCCATCGTGGTATGACCGATGATGATGGTGGGACGTTCCTTCTCCTCCTGAGCCTTGGCCAGAACATCGGCCATCGCCAAGGGATCACTGCCGTCTACCTCGAGAACATTCCAGTTCCACGCGCGATATTTGGCGGCCACATCCTCCTGATCCACATCCTTCACCAGAGTGGACAGCTGAACCTTGTTCGAATCGTAGAACATGATGAGGTTGTGCAGTCCCAACGTGCCGGCGATGCGGCCGGCTCCCTGAGAAATCTCCTCCTGAACGCCGCCGTCGGAAATGAAGGCGTACGTCTTGTGGGCCACCACCTTGCCGAAACGGGCCTCGAGGAACTGCTCGGCGATGGCGCTGCCGACGGCCATGACATGACCCTGACCCAACGGACCCGACGTGTTCTCGACGCCACGGGCCACATCCACCTCGGGATGGCCGGGAGTCTCGCTGCCCCACTGACGGAACTGCTGCAGGTCTTCCATCGAATACTTGCCGGTCAGGGCCAGGATGCTGTACAGCATCGGCGACATGTGGCCCGGATCCAGGAAGAACCGGTCGCGGGCGAACCATGACGGATCCTCGGGATCGTATACCAGGAACGACGAATAAAGCACGTTCACGAAATCGGCCGCGCCCAGAGCACCTCCGGGATGGCCCGACTTCGATTTCTCTACCATTTCTGCAATCAGCACGCGCAGGTTGTTGCCGGCCGACCGCATCACTTTCTCATCCATATCTTTATTTCTCTATTTTATTATTTCTATCTATAATTACGAAAAAATCCGGGCAAATCCCCATAGGGTTCCCGGATTTTTTGTTATGTCGCGTTATTAGAGGTTACGTGCATCGAAGGGTTCCTCGCTTACGGGTATGTCCTTATTCACGTTCTTGGAACCGATCAGCGAGTAGAACAGGATGTAAGCCAGCATGGCTATTACCAGCCAGTAGCTGTTCACATAACCCATTCCGCTACGGGCAATCATATCCTGGATATAAGGCATGACGCCACCGCCGACAACCATCATCATGAACAGTCCGGAAGCCTTCGCGGTGTACTTGCCCAGGCCCTCGGTGGCGAGGTTGAAGATACCGCCCCACATCACCGACGTACAGAGACCGCACAGGAAAAGGAACAGGCACTTGATGGGCACTTCGCCGCTGGTGATGTTCAGGGCCTTGATCTCAGGCGATTTGAAAGTAACCGACTCGGGGATGAAGATAGCCAGCAGGATCAGGATGATAGCCACGGTGGACACGGTCACCATCTGGGTACGTGTCGACACCTTGCCGCTGATGATTGAGCTGAGGAAACGTCCGATAAGCATCATCAGCCAGTAGAGGGCAGCCAGCGAGCCGGCCACTGCGGCAGCGCCTTCGAAGTTCTCGCGGCTGATCCATGCGTTCATCTCGCCCGGGATACCGATCTCGATACCTACATAGAAGAAGATTGCGATGATGCCGAGGGTGCAGTGACGGAAAGCCAGAGGGCTGTGCTCATACTTCACCTTGCTCAGATTCTGCTGAGGCTCGGGAATCTTGACGAATGAGATTACTACGAACGAAAGCGCGAAGATAACGATACCGGTGATTACCAGCGGAGCTACAGACGCCATGGTGGTCTGTTTTGTGAGCGTACCTACCAGCATACCTACCAGCATCGGGGTCAGCGTACCGGACAGCGAGTTCAGCGTACCGCCGGTCTGAATCAGCTGGTTACCCTTGTTGCCGCCACCGCCCAACAGGTTAAGCATCGGGTTTACCACGGTGTTCAGCATACATACGCAGAAACCGCAGACCAGGGCGCCGAGCAGATAGATGAACAGGTTAAGGTAAGTGGGGTTCTCGCCGCCGATCACAACGACATTGCCGCCCACCACACTCGAGAGAAGCTGGATGCCGAGACCGATGGCTCCGACTGCCAGCGCGATCAGCGCGGTCTTCTTGTAGCCGTACTTGATCAGCATGTTACCCGCCGGGATACCCATAAACAGGTAGGCGGTGAAGTTCATAAGATTACCTGCCATTCCGGCCCATTCGTACTTGAAACTCCAGATGTTTCCGAACGGAGCCGCCATATTGGTCACGAAAGAGATCATCGCGAACATGAAGAACATCGTGATGATCGCCACGGTGCGGCCATTCGATTTCGGTGCGGCCGCTGCTGCTTTTGTTGAGCTCATGTTAATTGTTATTGTTGTTTATTAAATTTCAGGTTAACATACATTGCCGGAATATCGGGTCAGTACTCTCTTTCGCCGAATATGGCCGTTCCGATTCTGACCATATTGCTGCCCTGCTCCACGGCCAGCGGCCAGTCGCCGCTCATGCCCATCGACAAGGTGTCGAATCCGCGCAGGTCCGGACACAACTCAAGAATGTCACCGTAAACCTTCGCTATAGCCGCGAAATCCTCGCTGACCCTCTGCTCGTCGTCGGTGTTGGAAGCCATCCCCATCACGCCGCAAATATGCGTGTTGGTCAGGTTCTCGAACTTGCGGGCGCGGAAATAGTCGAGCAGTTCCTCGGGCCAGAATCCGAACTTGGTTTCCTCGCGGGCCACATGCACCTGCATCAGCACGCGCGTCGTCACTCCTGCCTTGCGCGATTCCCCGTCCACTATGTCCAGCAGTCGCTCGGAATCTATGCTTTCTATCAGCGACGCCTTGCCTACCAGCTGCTTCACCTTGTTGGTCTGCAGGTGTCCGATGAAGTGCCACTCAACGTCAGCGGGCATCTGAGGCTCCTTGGCCAGGAGTTCCTGCACGCGGCTCTCGCCGAAACGACGCTGACCGGCTTCGTAAGCCGCCGTCAGCTTCTCGACCGGATGAAACTTCGATACGGCCACAAGCCTGACGCCATCCGGCATTTCACTCAGCACTCGCTCTATGTTGGCTCGGACATCAACCATTGCTACGTGATTATTCAGCAGTCTTGGCGCCTAAGTTGGCGGGATATACGTCCATGATAAGGGTCTCGGCCACCGACCCGATCTCGTAATCGGCCATCGTGCCCTGCATTCCCTCCTTGAAATTGCTTACGGCATTGTCGAAATCCGATGCCTGCACCAATATCTGGCTCGTGGTCTTCTTTTCCACGCCGGTCTTCTCGTCAAGCGTGATGAAATTCACTTTCACCAGATACCAGCGGTCGCCACCCTCCTTGAAAAATACTTCCGAAATCTTGGTCTTCTTCTCCGACGCCAGCGAGTATTCGCCGCTGATGAAGGGGGTCATCTCCTCGATGATGCGGGCCTCGGCCTCCGTAAATGTCAATGCGTCTACAAGATACGGCTCGTTCACCTTCTTCACCTGACCGTTTTCCGTCATCTTGTCATATCTTACCTTGCATTCAAACCACAATGCCATTGTATTATTATCCTTTCCTTAAGTTTATACCTTAAAAATTCGGGTTTCATGCGGCTTGCGGATGTTGTCCCCGCACCGCAATACGCCCTCGCATTGCAAAATTAATCATTTATTTCCACTTCACAAACCATTATTCAAAAAACAATCCTGTTAATGTTGGGTATTTTTCTAAATAATTGTTAACTTTGCTCTGTTTAATAGACTATAAACCCCAAACCGGAAACTATAACCTCTAAACACCATACACCACTATGGAAGACCTTAGCACTCTTGTTGACTGGTCGCGACTGCAGTTCGCACTGACAGCCATCTATCACTGGCTGTTCGTGCCGCTGACACTCGGTCTGTCGGTCATCGTGGCCATCATGGAATCGGCCTATCTGAAAACCAAGAACGAAAAGTGGCTGCCGATCACTAAGTTCTGGATGACCCTGTTCGGCATCAACTTCGCCATCGGCGTAGCCACCGGCCTGATTCTGGAATTTGAATTCGGCACCAACTGGAGCAACTACTCATGGTTCGTGGGCGACATATTCGGCGCTCCCCTCGCCATCGAGGGTCTGCTGGCGTTCTTCCTTGAGGCCACGTTCGGCGCCGTAATGTTCTTCGGCTGGAACAAGGTCAGCCCCAAGTTTCACCTCGCTTCCACCTGGCTTACGGCCATCGGCGCCTCCATTTCCGCACTCTGGATACTCGTAGCCAACGCCTGGATGCAGTATCCCGTGGGTATGGAGTTCGACCCCGACCAGATGCGCAACGTAATGACCGATTTCTGGGCGCTGTTCTCGGGCATAGCGGTCAACAAGTTCTTCCATGCCGTATTCAGCGGCTGGGCACTGGCCGGTGTGTTCGTAATCGCCGTAAGCTGCTTCCTCCTGCTTAAGAAACACAACCGCGAGTTCGCCATCCTCTCGATCAAGGTCGGCGGCTGGGTCGGATTGGCCGGTCTGTTGCTCACCATGTACACGGGCGACGGCTCCGCAGTACAGGTTGCCAGGCATCAGCCCATGAAGCTCGCTGCGATGGAGGGTCTGTATCACGGTTCCGAAGGCCAGGGGCTCACCCTTATCGGCATAGTGAACCCCGACAAGACATGGGAAAACGACGAGCCGGAATACTTAGGCCACATCGCCATGCCTCACGCCCTCTCCGTGCTGGCCACCCACACATGGAACGCTTTCGTACCCGGTATCTCCGACATCATAAACGGATACACCATCAATGAAAACGGCGACACCGTCAACACCGTTTCCTATAAGGAACGCATAGCGCGTGGCTTGGCCGCCCGTCAGGCCCTTGCCGACTACGACGCCGCCCGCAAGGCCAACGACAAGCAGGCCATGGCGCTGGCCAAAGCCGAGCTTGACAAGAACTATGAGTTCTTCGGTTATTCATACTTCAAGAGCGTGGACGAGGCCATTCCGCCCGTAGGACTTACGTTCACCATGTTCCGCGTCATGGTCTATCTCGGCTCGTTCTTCCTGCTGTTCTACGTGGTGGCTCTGTTCCTGGTCTACCGCAAGAACCTGATGGACCGCGCCAAGTGGTTCTGGTGGGTGGCCATGATCTCCACCCCGTTCATGTGGCTGTGCTCGGAGGCCGGATGGTGCGTGGCCGAGGTGGGACGCCAGCCCTGGACCATCCAGGACCTGCTGCCTACTGTAGCGGCCATCTCCGACATCCCGACCTCATCGGTTGTCGTCACATTCTGGGCATTCGCAGCCGTCTTTACCCTGCTGCTCGTGGCTGAAGTCAGCATCATGGTGAAATATGTCGAGAAAAAATCAGCATCCAACATTCTTTCCGACAAACAGAAATAATCACCCTCTAATACATCTACAATTATGACACTGGAATATCTTCAGAATTATTGGTGGGTGCTTATCTCCGTGCTCGGCGGCATCCTCGTGTTCCTCCTGTTCGTACAGGGCGGACAGTCCATGATATATACCTTCGGACGCAAGCCCGAGCAGCGCGACGTCATGCTGCAGGGCATGGGGTCGAAGTGGGAACTTACATATACTACGCTTGTAGTGTTCGGCGGCGCGTTCTTCGCCAGCTTCCCCCTGTTCTACTCCACATGCTTCGGCGGTGCGTACTGGCTCTGGATCCTCATCCTGTTCAGCTTCGTGCTCCAGGCCGTCAGCTATGAATACCGCAAGAAGAAAGGCAACGTCTACGGCCACAACACCTACGACGCCTTCCTGTTCGTCAATGGCCTGGTCGGCTGCGTGCTGTTAGGCGTGGCTGTCTCGATGTTCTTCTTCGGCGCGGACTTCACGGTACGCCGGGGCAACCTGCTGACCACCGGCGCTCCTGTAATCTCGCAGTGGGGCGACGCTCACGGATTCGAGGCGATATGCAACGCACGCAACCTCGTGCTCGGAGTGGCAGTGTTCTTCCTGGCACGCATGCAGGCTTCTTTCTATATGATAAACCGTCTGAAGGACGACACCCGTTACGACGCACAGCTGCGCAGGGCCGCTTTCATCAACGGCGGTATCTTCCTTGTGTTCTTCGTGCTGTTCGTCACATTAGTCTGCCTCGCCACAGGTTACACCATCACCGAGGTTGACGGCCGCACCACCGACATACAGGAAGTGCCTTACAAGTATTTCCACAATTTCATCCAGGACTGGTGGATCGGTCTGATGCTCGTTGTGGGAGCGGTGCTGGTTATCTACGGATGGTTCCGCGGATGTTTCGACAAGAAATTCCGTGGCGCGGTATGGTTCACGGGCATCGGCACGTTCTTGGCTGTGGTGGCCCTGTTCTGGTGCGCCGGATTCAACAACACCCCGTTCCTCCCCTCGCTGGTCGATCCGGCAAGCTCGCTGACCATCCGCAACGCTTCGTCTTCTGAATATACACTGAAGGCCATGAGCTACGTTTCCATCGTAATTCCCTTCGTATTGGCTTACATAGCCTACGTCTGGCGAAAGATGGACAAATGACAATCATTTATGAGGGTCCCTTCGCGGGGCCCTCGTTTTTATATATGTACTGGACACTCTTTATAACCTTCTTTAAGATCGGAGCCTTCACCTTCGGGGGAGGCTGGGCCATGATCTCCATCATAGAGCGCGAGATCGTGGACCGACACCATTGGATAGAACGTGACGAATTCCTGGATCTCCTGGCCGTGGCCCAGTCGCTTCCGGGAATTCTTGCCGTCAACATCGCCGTGGCGGTAGGTGACAAGATACTGCGCACCCGCGGCTCGGTGGTGGCGGCATTAGGTACGATCCTGCCGTCGTTCATCATCATTCTGTGCTTCGCCATATTCCTGACGCCGGAAACCATCAAGAACAACCGTGTAATCTCGGCAATATTCATGGGCATACGTCCGTGTGTGGTGGCCCTGATCATCGCGCCGGTGCTGTCGTCGGCCAAAGCAGCGAAACTGAAATGGAAGACGGTGTGGATTCCCTGCGTCGTGGCGCTGATGATTTCACTTGACCTCGGTGCAGTCTCCTCCCCTATTCTATACATCGTGCTCGGAGGGCTGTTCGGGTTCCTCATCTGGTGGTATCCCCACCGCAAACAGCTTAAGAAGTCATGAGCATATACTGGAAACTTATATGGGCCTACATCAAGATAGGCATCTTCGGTTTCGGGGGCGGTTACGCCATGCTGTCATTAGTGGAACAGTCCGTGGTTAATCCGGGATGGATTTCAGAGCAGATGTTCACCGACATAGTAGCAATCTCGCAGATGACGCCCGGGCCCATCGGCATCAATTCCGCCACATACATAGGTTATATCGCGCCCGGCACGGTCAATCCTGAGCTCACCGGCTTCATGTGGGGCATACTCGGGTCGGTGCTGTGTACATTGGCCGTGACGCTTCCATCCTATTTCCTCGTGCTGTATGCCGAGCACTTCATCCGCAGGCATCAGGAATCGGGTGCCGTCAAGGCCGTGTTCTCCGGCCTGCGTCCTGTCGTGGTCGGGCTGATTGCCTCGGCGGCAATCATGCTGATGAATGCCCCGAACTTCAACCCCAACGGCATCGACTGGCAGCTTTGGGTAAACATAGCCATCTGTGCCGGGGCTTTCTGCCTCGCCTGGTTCCCTATCCCCTGGAAAGGAATGAGAATCAAAATACATCCGATACTTATCATAATTCTGGCCGGAATCTTAGGGTTAATTCTTTACTATTAATCCTCCCGGCCACATCAATAAGATATGAGTTACGAAGAAAAACTTGACTGGCTGTTCCGGCAGTTGCCCATGTTTTCGCGTGTAGGACAGGCCGCCTACAAGCCCGGGCTGGAACGCTCCTGGGCGCTGGCCCGTCATTTCGGCAATCCGCAGGACAAATGGCCGTCGATACACATAGCCGGCACCAACGGCAAAGGTTCGGTGTCGCATCTTATCGCATCCACGCTCCAGAGTCAGGGCTATAAGGTCGGGCTCTACACCTCCCCGCATTTAGTCGATTTCCGCGAACGTATGCGCGTCAACGGCACCATGATTCCCAAGGATGCGGTGGAACGCTTCATAGACCAATGGCGCGCCATAGCCGACGAATATCCCGACAAACCCTCGTTCTTTGAACTGACCATGATGATGGCATTCACATGGTTTGCCGACGAGCAGGTGGACTATGCGGTAATCGAGACCGGCATGGGCGGCCGTCTGGACTCCACCAACATCATCACGCCCCTTATGAGCGTCATCACCAACATATCGTGGGACCACGCGCAGTTCTTAGGCGACACGCTTCCGAAAATCGCGGGAGAGAAAGCCGGCATCATGAAGCCGGGCGTCCCTGTCGTCATCGGCGAGGCCGAGGGCGACGTGCAGCACGTGTTCCGCACACACGCTGCTGAAACAGGCTCCCCCATCGTGGAAGCCTACAATAAGATAGATGAGGAAGCCAACGCCGAGTTAGAGAGTGTGTGTCCGCTACATGGCGACTATCAGCACAAGAACATCAACACTGCACGGGTAGCATTGCAACAATTGCGTAATTGTGGCATAAAGATTGCGGACACGAGCATCCTTGATGGTTTTGCCCGTGTCATGTCTCAAACCGGACTGCGGGGACGCTGGGAAATCATTTCCGAAACGCCTCTCACCATCTGCGACACCGGCCACAACGAGGCCGGTATCCGCAGCAATGTAGCTCAGCTGGAACGCCTGTTGTCAGAGCGTGCACGGAAAGGCGACAGCACTCCCCGCCTGCGCATCGTCATGGGATTCGTGGCCGACAAGGACCTTGACCACATCCTGCCGCTGTTCCCCGGCGACGCAACCTATTATCTGACACAGGCGCAGATACCACGTGCCCTCAATTACCGGGAACTGCACAAGCGCGTTACGGAACTTGGCTACAGCGCCACCGAATGGCCAACGGTCCGCGAGGCGTACGAAGCGGCCCTCGCCAATTCCGCTCCCGACGACATCCTGTTCATCGGTGGTTCCACCTTCATCGTGGCAGACTTCCTTGAATCTTGTAATAGCTAAGTTAGCTAAGCTAGCTATAATAGCTATAATAGCTATAATAGCTAAGCCAACCGTTAGAAAAAAGGGCGGACAGACTGAATCTGCTCGCCCTTTGTCTTACTCCGGTTGCTGTGTGGGGGTCGATGGTTCTAAAACCATAAGTCCCGTTTCCTTCACAGCCTCCTTTTCTTCATTATCTTTTTTGGGTTGTGGTTTCCTGCGCTGCTTGGGCGCCGGCTTGGGTTTCTGTTCCTGCTGAGGTTTCGGCTCGTCGTTAATCTCAGGCTTTGCCTCTTGCTGAACGTCCGTCTCCTGCTTTGGCTTCGGTTTCGGCTCGGGTTTCGGCTTCGGTGCCTCCTTCGGCTTGGGTTCCTGCTTGGGCTGAGTCTGTTGCTGAGTCTGTTGCTGAGCTTGCTTCTGCTTGTTCTTCTTGGCCTTGTTCTTGGCGGCCTGGGCTTCCGGGGTCTCCTCTGCGGTGTTCACGTCGTTACGCGTGTTCACTTTCTGGCCGTTCTTGGTCTGGCTCGAGTTCATATCGCTTTCTTCCTGCAGGTCTATCTCTGCCTTGTTCTGGTCCAGAACCTTGTACTGCAGGAAAGCCAATGATTCGTCGGCCACCACTTTCACTCCGCGTCCGTAGCGGCGACGCCACCTGGAATAGAGCGAGAACAGTCCCTTCTTGATGTACGATTCAACGTATGGATGAACATACATTATGAATTTCTTCACCTTAAGGTGCTCGGTGAGGTATTCAATCTTCTCCTCGAGTTTGTCGGTGAACAGCAGCGAGCTCTGTACATAGCCCTTTCCGAAGCACGAGGGGCAGGTTTCGGCCGTGGCGATATCCAGAGCCGGACGCACGCGCTGGCGGGTGATCTGCATAAGGCCGAACTTGGAGAGCGGCAGGATGTTGTGGCGCGCGCGGTCGTTGGCCATGATCTCGCGCATGTGGTCGTACAGTTCCTGGCGGTGTTCCTGCTTGGCCATGTCGATGAAATCCACCACTATGATGCCGCCCATGTCGCGCAGACGCAGCTGGCGCGCTATCTCGTCGGCGGCCTTGAGGTTCACATCCAGGGCGTTCGATTCCTGGTCGGGCGTCGCCTTGCTGCGGTTGCCTGAGTTCACGTCTATGACGTGCAGTGCCTCGGTATGCTCTATGATCAAATAGGCCCCGCTCCGGAACGACACGGTCTTGCCGAAGCTGCTCTTGATCTGTCGGGTGATGTTGTAATGGTCAAAGATAGGCACTTCGCTGTCGTACAGCTGTACGATACTATCCTTTTCCGGTGCAATCAACGACACGTATTTGCGTATCTGCTCGTACGACTCCTTGTCGTTGACATGGATATTTTCGAAAGTAGGTGCGAAAAGGTCGCGGATCATGCTCAGCGTCCGCGAGTCCTCCTGATATACGAGAGCGGGGGCCTTGGCCCTCTGCATCTTGGCTATGGAGTCCTCCCAGCTCTTGAACAGCGTGCGCATCTCGTTGTTCAGCTCTGCCACTCGCTTGTTCTCGGCTGACGTGCGCACTATAACGCTGAATCCCTTCGGCTTGATGCTCCCTATCAGCTGACGCAACCGTATCTTCTCCTCCGTGCTTTTGATTTTCTGTGATATCGAGATCTTGTCGCCGAACGGCATCAGCACCATAAACCGTCCCGTGAACGATATTTCGGTGGTGAGTCTGGGTCCTTTGGTCGATATCGGCTCCTTGGCCACCTGCACCAACAGTTGGTCGCCGGGCTTCAGCACGTCCTGTATGGTGCCCTGTTTCGGAATGTCCTGGTCGAATTTCAGTTTCGACACACTGGGGACCTTTCGCTTATCGTCCAAAGCCTCACGCACATAGCGTATATAGGTATTGAACTGAGGTCCCAAATCAAGATAATGAAGAAAAGCATCCTTTTCGTAGCCGACATCTACAAATGCGGCGTTCAGTCCCGGCATCAGCTTCTTGACCTTGGCCAGATAGAGATCGCCCACGGCATACGCTATGTTGCGGCTCTCCTTCTGAAGCGATACCAGCCGGGAATCCTCCAGAAGCGCTATCGACACTTCCTCGCGGCTTACATCTACTACTAATTCGCTTTTCATTTCTACATTAAATTGCGCAATATGGTACGCGCTTAAATAAAAAAGAACAAAACGAAGCCCCATCCCGAGGGGCGGGGTCCCGTTTGTCCTTTATTTCGCAAGATTATCGAATGCGAAGACCCCCCTTGCAGGGTCTCAAGTCCCGCAGGACCTGATTACTTCTTCTTATGACGATTCTTTCTCAGTCTCTTCTTGCGCTTGTGAGTGGCCATCTTGTGGCCTTTTCTCTTCTTTCCGCTTGGCATCGTTGTTTGATTTTTGTATTACTAATATTTTCAGGATTCCTGTCGGAATCCGTTTCTCTCCTGACTTGTCCGATTAGTGGATCTCCTCCAGGAACACCTTCGAGGGCTTGAAGGTCGGAACCTTGTGCTCCGGGATCTTGATTGCCGTGTTCTTCGAGATGTTGCGTGCGGTCTTCTCCTTGCGGGTCTTTACCACGAAGCTGCCGAAGCCTCTCAGGTATACGTTATTGCCGGCGCCCATGCTCTCCTTTACCGTGGTCATGAACTCTTCAACAACGGTCAGCACTGCTGCCTTCTCCAGTCCGGTCTTGCGCGAGATCTCTGTTACTATATCTGCTTTTGTCATTGTGTATGAGTTATTATATTTCGTTATGAAATTTCTATTCTCCTTAATTTACGCGCGAAAGTGCACTCAGGACACTCAATTATCTGAGATCCACCGCTTTGAACGTCGTTTCAGACGTCTTTCAAGGGGTCCTTGTTTTTTCGCACTGCAAATATCGTAATTTTTTTTCATTCGGCAATCATTTAAAGCGTTTTTTCTTAGATTTTTACGCTTTTTCCCTATTTAACGCCCTATTCCACAATCCTGCACTCGTCCGCGCTTCCCAGCCGTCCGCGCAGTTCGGCTTCCATATCCAGCGGGAATTCTATCTCCAGTCCGCACTGATTATCGAATGTCTGGTCCACTATTCTGACATCGGGCTGTTTCACTATTCTCATCACCCCCTCGGCCTTGGCGTAAGGCACCTCCAGCCGCAGCCTCACCATCTGCCGCATCTCCTTTACTCCGGCATTCTCCAGCGCCTCGCGTGCCGCTTCCCTGTATGCCTGTATAAGTCCGGACGTTCCCAGCTTGATTCCGCCGAAATATCGCACCACTATCACCAGCACGTCCGTAAGCTCCATGCTGTTGATCTGACCTAATATCGGCTTGCCCGCCGTACCCGACGGCTCTCCGTTGTCCGACAGCTGCCATTCCCTGCGCTCCGGTCCCAACATATACGCCCAGCACACATGCCGCGCGTCGTGGTATCTGTTCTGATATTTCTTGATCAGTTCCTTGCATTCCTCGGCCGTATACGCCGGCAATGCAAACGAAAGGAACCGGCTCATCTTCTCCTTGTATTGAGACGAGCCGGTTCCCTGTATCGTATAGTATTTGTCCATTCAGATTATTTATGTTCCGGAATTATCCGAAGAAATTATCCAGCGTCTCCTGACCGTTGGGATAGAGCAGCATGGCGTTGGCGGTGGAATTCATCTTCTCCTCGCCTGCCCATGCCGTCACGATGGCCAGAGCCCATACCAAAGCACTGCTGGGACCGTTGCCAAGAACGAACTTCCCGTCCACGGTCACGCGGCGGTCCTGATAGTCCGCTCCTTCCATATATTTCTGGAAGCCGGGATAGCACGTAGCTTTGCGGCCCTTCAGCAGTCCCAGCTGACCTAACACCACGCCCGGCGACGCGCAGATGGCGGCGATGCGTCCGTCGGCGCTCTCGTACTGAGCCTTCAGCAACTCGCGCAACTCCCTACAGTCGTACAGATTCGTAGCTCCGGGAAGTCCGCCGGGCAGTATCAGCCATGCGGCTCCTTTGAAATCAGTGTCACGAAGCAACACGTCTGCGCGGACCGGAATGCCGTGCGCGCCTTTCACCTCGTGATCGTCAGTGATCGACACAGTCTTGACCGGCAGTCCTGCGCGACGCAATAAATCTACCGGTGTTAATGCTTCTACTTCTTCAAACCCCTCTGCTAAAAATACGTATGCCTCTTTCATGGTTATATAAGTTTTAGGTTCTTTCTTTGTTTGTTTGTAAAGCTGTTTTAAGAACGTTAATGTTATTGTATCTCTGTGTATTGTTATTATGCAAACTTAATCAATATTTCTGGAATAAACAAATCAAGGACTAAAAAGTGCGTTAACGAACCATTAATTTTTCAAATTGACCGGAGTACCATACCGTAGAGTCGGCCAGAACGAGCATGACCGAGAGCCTCGTGGACTTGTTGAGTCGTTTCACATCATCGGCGCCCATAGCCATGAACGCCGTGGCCAGTGCATCCGACTCCATGGCAGTGCGTCCTATCACCGTGGCGCTGATCACGTCCGTACGCGCCGGGCGTCCCGTCCGTGCCGAAATGGTATGTCCGTAATATTGTTCCTTCTCGTCGCTCTGCAGGTTACGGTAATTGCCCGACGTGGCGATTCCGGCATCCGTCACCTCCACCACGCATTGAGAGTCGTGAAGTATGCGGTCTTTCTGCATCACAGGGCGGTCGATCGATACACGCCATTTGCCTCCCTCCGGGCTCTTTCCGCGACACGAAATCTCTCCACCTATCTCCACAAGCCAGTCCTCCACACCGTTGCGTTGCAGCATCTCGCCCACGCAGTCGCAGCCATAGCCCTTGGCAATGGCCGAGAAATTGAACCGTATGCGGCTGCCGTCCTTCACGAGCGTATCCATACTGAGCCGGGTCTTGTCTATGCCCACGAATTTCATCAGCGAATCGATGCGGGCCGTGTCTCCCGTGGCCTTATGCCCCTTGCCGAAGCCCCAGGCCTCGATCAGCGGCCCCAATGTCGGATCAAAGGCTCCATCCGTGAGCCGGTTCACTTTCACCGACTCAACGTATACCCTGATGAAATCGGTGTCTACGGCAGTGCTGTCGCTGACGTTGACCCGGCTCACAAGAGAGTTCTCGTCAAACACATTAAGTGATGCTCCCACCTTGTTCAGCACCTGCATTATCGAGTCTTTCAGCTCGGAACCTCCGTTATAAGTGACATGATATGTGGTGTTCCATATCATTCCCTCAGCGTTCTGATATTCACGCGAATCTCCGTTACCGGAGCGCCCGCATCCTCCTGAAAGAATGGATATGACGCCTGCGGCAGCGGCTAATATTCCGATTATAGTCCTATGCATCAATGAATCAGTTTTGGGGCTTGGAAGAACAAGCCGAAGTTTATACCAAAATTCCAGTTATTCTTGGGCGAGCTGAGATAGTTGACATACAGGCTGAGGCTGGCGAACGGGAAATTATAGACAGCCGCCACCTCTCCGATGAACTCCACCTTAGGGAACCATTTGCCATACTCGGTCACACTGGGTCCCAAGTTCTTGAGCCCGCGCACCTTTGAGTATCCGTAGAAATCACCCCTGATCTGGAATCCGCGCGACGGCGTCCACACGGGTATCAGTCCGGCCGCGACATAATTGTCGGAACGGAACGCCTCGTTGAAATAGTTCTGGGTCGATGGCGTGGGCGCGAACTCCGCCGAATGCACCAATGTCGAAGTGTAGTTCTGCTTCAGCCTCTTGTAATTGCCCATCGCGTTGCCCATGACGCCGAGCTTCATGTTGCGGTGCAGAGGGAAGAACTGCTTGTAGTATGCCCACAAAGCGGCGTTCCAGTTGTCGCGCTGGGTGGTTTTCATCACGTTTTCCGGATAGAACGAACTCTTTTCGTAAGCTCCCCGGAATTCAAAATTCCAATGCACGCCCTCGCTGGGATACAGCTTTTTGTTCAGAGTGTTCTTTTCAAATCCCACTCTCAGCACTCCGAGCCAGTATTTGGTGCGGTCGCGCGAACGGTCGTGATACGACCCCTCGCTGTCGGGGAAGTACCGGTCGTTCATATATCCCCATGCGGCCGACACCCATCCCTTGACCTTGCGGCTCGCGGCCCATATATAGCTTGCCCGCAGATAATTCTCATCCTCGGTGATGAACGCCGGCGAACCGGTCTGATAGAACAGCACCTCCGAATCGTAATATTTCTGTCGGCTCATCAGTCCGTCCAGCTGCACCAGCGAGGGGCGCGCGCTCGGGAATGTGAACCTTGCCGACAGCAGTCCGGCATAGTAACTCTGTCCTACCCAGCCGCTGACCGACACGTCCAGCGAGTTGAAGCTCATGGAGTGGTATCCGAACTTCAGATACAGCATTGAGTTGGTGGACGATGATATCCATCCCCCCACCCCGATGTTCCACGGTCGTTTCTGGCTGGCTTCCAGCAACAGGGTGTTGCGTCCGTCCTTGCCGAACTCGGCCCGTGGCACCAGATTGTTGAGCGTACCGTCGGTTACGGCTCGGTAATAGGAATTGATCACGCCGGGCATTCCGATGGTATGGGAACGTCCACCGAAAAAGAGGAAACGCAGGTATCGCGCCTGATCGGGCGTGGCACCCGTCACGGCTATCGAGTCGAACTCCAGGGCAGGCGTCGTTGCCGCGAATCCGGCGCGGCTTGCATTAAGATCTTCCGGCGTGCGCCGGGCCGTGACGCGCTTCTTGATGCTGTCTATCATGGCCAGTCCCGATTTATAGCCTATCTCGTATATTTCCTTGGCCTTGTCGAACTGCAGCACGGCAAAATTCGACACCGGGACCTTTATCTTGATTCCATCGGCGCTCGGCATGGAGTAGTCGTTGTTCTGGATTATCATGTCCTCAAGCTGCGAGTAGAGGTTGCCGCGCATCGGGGCCTTGTCGGCTCCGGCCACCTGCACTCCTATCATGAAATCGGGATGGAAGTCCTTCTCCATCACGTTCACCGGGAAGTTGTCGTATATGCCGCCGTCATATACCAGCACACCGTCCAGCTTGATGGGACGGAACACGAGCGGGAAACTCATCGACGCGCGCACGGCGTCGCCGAGCGAGCCGTGCGACAGCACTATCTTATGCTTGTGGTAGACATCGGATGTGACGCATCTGAACGGCACGAACAGATTGTTGAAATTCTCCCCGCATTGCTCGCTGTACGGCCCGTACAGGTTCAGGAACTCTATGTTCATGGGCAACGGGCTGATCAGCGATGTGGGCAGCACCTCGTTCAGCATCTTCTTGCCGCCGGACTTGAAGTTGATGTTCACTTCAAGCCATTTCGGCGTGGGGGCCGGCTGGATGTAGTAGTAAATCCGTTCAGGCGGAATCGTACCGGTGCTCCAGTACCCGAAATCCGAGCTGGTGAAGAATTTCAGCATACGCTCCGGGCTCCATCCGCATGAATACAGCGAGCCGACGATGGCGCCCATCGATGTTCCCGTCACATAATCTATCGGAATATTGTTTTCCTCCAGGGCCTTGATCACGCCCACGTGGGCTATCCCCTTGGCACCGCCGCCGCTCAGCACCAGTCCTACCGTCTGCCGGTCCGGTCTGGCTATACTGTCATTGTGCGGCGTGCGTATCACTGAATCAGGCATGGCCGACGAGCCTGTGGCGTTCACACCGAAGGCAGCGGATATGACACACACCGCCAAGCATAACCTTTTCGCAATATTCCTTGTCCCGCTCATCATGTCTGCGGCTCAAAGCCGAATAAGATATGCGGCCGAAGCCGCGCGTTTATAGCTTCATGTAGGAGTCCTTGAATCCCAGGAAGTAGAGCACGCCGTCAAGACCTATGGTCGAAATGCTCTGCGAGGCTTCGGCCTTTACCTTGGGCTTGGCGTGGAACGCTATGCCCAGGCCGGCTTCGGACAGCATCGGCAGGTCGTTGGCACCGTCGCCTACGGCTATGGTCTGCGCGATGTCGATGTTCTCCACCTGCGCCAGCAGCTTCAGCAACTCGCGCTTCCGCTTGCCGTCGACTATGTCGCCCACATAGCGGCCTGTCAACTTTCCGTCAGGACCAATCTCCAGTTCATTAGCATAAACGTAATCGAAGCCGAATCGGTTCTTAAGACTCTGTCCGAAATAGGTAAAACCGCCCGACAATATGGCTGTCTTATAGCCGGAGCGTTTCAATACCGACATCAGTTTATCCACACCCTCGGTGATGGGCAGGTTGTCGGCTATTTCCTTCATCACCGACACGTCCAGACCCTTGAGCAGAGCCACCCTTCGCGTAAAACCTTCGCAGAAGTCTATCTCGCCGCGCATCGCGCTCTCTGTTATGGCCCGCACCTGAGGCCCCACTCCGGCACGGTCGGCCAGCTCGTCTATCACCTCGGTGCGTATCAGGGTGGAATCCATGTCGAAACATATCAGCCGGCGGCAGCGGCGGTACATGGTGTCCTCCTGCATCGACACGTCAAAATTCAGTTCCGACGTAAGCCGCAGTATGTCGCTCTGCATCCGGGTCTTGTCCTTGGGATTGCCACGCACCGAGAATTCGATGCAAGCCTTGGTGGCCATCTCCGTGTTGGTGTCCAGTGGCATACGGCCGGTCAGACGTGTTATCGTGTCGATGTTCAGGCCCTGGTTGGCTATTATCTTCGATATCTCCGATATGTGCCGCGCCGTGATGTGCCGTCCCAGCAGCGTCAGGATGTAGCGGTTCTTGCCCTGGGCGGCTACCCACGACCGGTATTCCTCCTCGGGCACGATGCTGAACTGCACCTGCACGTGCATCTCGTTGGTGGCGAACAGCAGTTCCTTCAGTATGTCGCCGCTGCGGGTGCTGTCGGTCATCACCAGCATGCCCATCGCAAGGGTGTGGTGAATGTCGGCTTGGCCTATGTCCAGTATCGTGGCGTCATGGTCGGCCAGTATGCCGGTCAGCTGGGCCGTGATGCCGGCCCGGTCCGGGCCGGATATCTTTATCAGTATCAGCTCGCGGTGAGCTTCCTTTTCGTTTTTACTCACGGTGTTTTCAGTTTATAGTGTGTATCGGTACGGGGTCCGTTATCTTCTTTTCGACTTGTGTCCGGATTTAGCAGCAGCCTTGTGGTTACAGCTCCTGGACGATGCCGCCACACCCGTTTTCTTTCTGGTCGCGCCCGTTTTGGTCGGGCGCAGCTTCACTCCGTTGGACTGAAGCATGCTTACCTGTCCGGCAGCGTCGGAATATGAGCTTTCGGCCGCCTGCATAAAATATTTCAGGGCTCGGGGCAGATCCTGCTGCACTCCGACACCGTCACGCAGCATGATGGCGAAATTGTATGCTCCCTGCGCGCTGCCGCGTTCGGCCGCACGCCAGTAGTTTTCGGCTGCCACACGCTTGTCCTGGAGCACGCCGCGGCCCAGCTCGAATTCCTTGGCCGTAGCCAGCAGCGCCTCCACATGGCCGTTGCGCGCGGCGCGGCGATACCAGTATGCCGCCTCCTTGTCGCTGCGGCTCACGCCGATACCGGCGTCGTACATCTTGCCGATCTGGAACTGAGCATTCTCATTGCCCTGTTCGGCCGAACGCGCCAGCCATTTCCAGGCCTCGCTGACGTTTTGCTCCACGCCCGCGCCGGCAAGGTAGCACATACCTATCACATATTGCGCCGAGGCATCCCCCTGACGGGCCTGTGCCATATTGGCCGTGTAATCGCCGGCCTTGACACTGCTTTTGTCAGATTCGGATATGGCGTATACGGGATCCTTGCCTGCCGACTCAGCTTCATCGTCCGGGCGATAGGATTTCCGGGGTTTCGCACCTTTGGCTACAGTAGCACCCGATGCGGGAACGCTCGTTTTGGCCTTGGCTACGGAGGTTGCGGGAACTTCCACCTTTACTGTCTGTTCGGCCGCTTCGGCCAGACTGTCGCGCCGCTCCACATATTTCAGCACCGTCGGACTCTTGATGACGATGTCGTCGCCCGGATTGTGCGTCGTGTCGTTCTGCTCATACCGCTCGGGGTACAACGCATTGGTTATGTCTACGTATTGTGCCTGTAATCCAAAAGCCGCCATACCTGCCATGGCGGCCGCTATCATGCTTCCTTTTACTTTCATATATATTTGTAAAGAATACGGCGCCCAGAATTGAGTGCCGTATCCATGTATGTCTCGGTTAATGATTAATCTTCTGCCTTTTCTTCAGCCTTGAGTTCTTCTTTCGCTTCAGCCTTGGGTTCCTCGGCTGCTGCGGGTTTAGCGGCCTCGGGATTGTCCACCATGCGGATTTTCTGCTTGATCTCCTCTATCTCCTCCTTGAGACGGGCTATCTTGCGTTCCATCTCCTTCAGCATCGAGTTGCCGGCCGACGACTTGACGTTGAAGAATCCGAGATTGTTCTCGTATGTCAGCAGGTCGCTCTTGCGGGCCTCCAGGGCACGTACCAGTTTCTCGCGCTCGCTGCTTACCTTGCTGCCGTCGCCACGCATACGGTCCATCTTCTCCTGCCAGTTGTTCATGCGGCGGCTGTTCTCACGCTCTGTGTATGTGTTGTACAGCGTGTCGCATATCTCGCGGTATTCCTTGAAGATGGTGTCCTTCACCTTGAAGGGAACGAAGCCGATTTTGTTCCATTCGGCCTGCAGGTCTTTCACCTGACCGATCACCTCGCGGCGGTCGCCGTCCAGCGGCAGTTCCTTCAGCTTGGCTATGATGGCTTTCTTGGCGTCCAGGTTCTCGTTCTCCTCCTTGCGGCGCTCGCGGGTCTGACGCTTGCGCTCGTCGAAGAAGTAATTGCATGCGTCCGTAAATCGCTTCCATACCTCGTCGCTCTGCTTGCGCGGAACGGCGCCGATGGTCTTCCATTCGGCCTGCAGGCGTACTATCTCGTCCGTCGGATTCTTCACATCCGCATTCTCCTTCAGCTTCTCGGCCTTCTCGCACAGGGCTATCTTCTTAGCCAGGTTCTCGTTGAATCCCTCGCGTGTGCGGCGGAAGTATTCGGTCTTGGCCTCGAAGAAGTTGTCGCAGGCGCGGCGGAAGCGGGTGTAGAGCGCGGTGTTGGCTTTCTTCGACGCATAGCCGTATTCCTTCCACTTCTTCTGCAGGTTGATGATCTGGTCGGTCATCGTGTTCCACTGCGCGAATGTGGTGTTCTCGCTGGGATTCAGCTCCTCTATCTGCTTGCAGAGTTCCTCCTTGGCGGCCTCGTTGATCTGCTCGGAAGCCTTGCGCTGCTCGAAATATTCCTGATGACGCTTGTTCACCACCGTCGATGCCTCGCGGAATTCCTCCCACAGACTCTCGCGCAGCTCCTTGGCCACCGGGCCTATGTTGCGCCATTCCTCGTGCAGTTCCTGCAGCTTGCGGAACGCCTGCACCGGATCGTTCACCTCGCTGAGCTTGCGGGCCTCGTCCACCAATGCCCGCTTGGCCTCAAGGTTCTTGCGGAAATCAAGGTCGCGGAGCTCCTTGTTCATCTTAAGATGATCGTAAAACTGCTCTCCTACGGTCTGGAAATTCTTCCATATCTCGCTTTCGGCAGCCGGCGGCACATCCTTGATGGCGCGGAAATCGGCCTGAAGCTGCTGAAATTCCTGAAATTTAACGTTTACAGTGTCGATGTCCGACGCTATGGCGTTCATCTTCTCCAGCAACTCGAGCTTCTGCTCCAGATTGGCCTGGCGGCGCGCCTCGTCGGCGGCTATGTATTCCTGACGTTTCTCCTTGAATGTAGCGTAGAGCGTGTTGAATTCATTCTCCAGCTCATCGGGCTTGGCTGCAAACGCCGCCGGTTCGTTGCCGGCCTCTACAAACGCGTTCAGCTCCTCCAGTCGCTCGCGGCTGCGCAGACTGAAAAAGGCCTGCTTCATCGCCGTCACTTCCCGATGGCTTTCCATCTTGTCATTCTCCAGAATCTCCTTCATCGCGGCCACGAGTTCTTCCTTGCTCATCGCGTGTACGTTGCGGGCCGGAGCCTCCTCTGTCTCTGCTACACATGCGCCTTCAGTGGGCTCGCCGGCCGCTGCCTCGACTTCCGGAGTCTCGACTTCCGTAGCCTCTACATCCGTCACTTCCACTTCAGGTACCTTCTTTTCAAGTTCGTCCATTGTCTGTTTGTTCTCGATCCCTCCGACTCTTTGTTGATTGGAATTCGGACCGAATTTCATATTTCGCTGTAAATTTAATGGTTTTATCCGTTTTGGCAAAATTTACAGCTCATTATTTTATCTGTAAGTTTATTTCTCCACGATTTTTGCGCTTATTATGCGTATGTCATCCTTAGGACGGTCGCGGGGGTCGGTTTCAGCTTTCTGAATCTTCTCCACCGTTTCCATGCCCGACACCACCTCGCCGAACACAGTATACTGTCCGTCCAGATGAGGCGTACCTCCGACGGTAGTGTAATCGTTCACAAGATTTTCTGGCAGGGGAGTCTCGGGATGCCATTTAAGCACGTCTCTTTCCATGTGGGCATAAATGGTGTCCATCAAGGCTCGTGCCTCATCGTTGTCAATCTCCTTAAGCTTCCTTATGCTCTCGGCGTTCATATTTTCCAGCGCCCTGTACATGGTCTGACGCTTCCGCATCAGTATGGCGCGGTTCATCTTCTCGAGCTGTTCGCGGCTGTATTTCTGACCCGTCACTATGTAGAACTGACTGCCGCTGCTGCGACGCTGCGGATTGAACTGGTCGCCCGTGCGGGCTGCCGCCAGCGCCCCATATTTGTGGTAGTGCTCAGGATACTTTATCTCGGCCGGCAGCGTATAGCTCGGATCTCCTGCGCCAAGAGCCTCGCCTGCCCCCGCGTTCTTGGAATTCGGATCGCCGGTCTGTACCATGAATTCGTCTATAACGCGATGGAACAGCATCCCATCATAATAACCCTCCTTAACCAGCTTCTCGAAATTATCGCGATGCTCGGGAGTATCGTCATAAAGCTTGATACGTATCGGACCCATCGTGGTCGCGAAGTCCACCATTATATTCTTTTCCACTATCGGTTTCTCCTGTTCCTGCACTTTCGTTTTTACTTTCAGCAATTCGGTTCCGGGACGAACGTTCTGTGCGGCCTTCGACTGACCCGTCCGTGCGCTCGCGGTTCCTTTTGCCGTACCGGTTGTTTTTTTCTTAGCGGCACATGTGGTTGCGGTCTTCTGTGAGGTCCGTGCCTTTTGGGTGGTGCGCACCTGTGTCCCGCTTTTGTTTACGGCAGCCTCGCCGTTGGCTATCATTCCGACAGTCAGCAGGAGCACGCCCAATATGTTACATCGCATCTTCTTCAGGGTGTATGCGCCGGTATATCCGGCGGAAATTATTATCCGTTTCTTTCAGTTCCGCCACATGCTCTTCGTAGTCGCTGCCCCACAGGGCCTCGAGCAACGAACCGATGTAACGGCGTTCCCGATCCTTTTCGATGGCCCCCTCCACCAGCGGACTCAGCCAGCATTCAAACCGCTCGCGGTCTATCGCCGCAAGATAACGGGCCGTGCTCGCCAGAAACTGTCCCGTCTGGTCCGCCCCCCTTAATTTATCAACTATTTCTTTAGGATCGCTCCCCAGTTCGTCCACATGGTCAACTATATATTCATACAGCTCCATACCTTTGCTTTCGTTCTGTTCGCTCATAATGTTCTTGTTGTCTTAAAAAATCTGTTTCAAAAACAGACGTTTGGAATTGCAAAAATACCTAATTATTTATAATTTTGAGCCAATTTCTGAAATATTTTTATCCGCGCATCCATCGATCGATCCGGATTATACACAATATTAAATTAATTATCAGAGCGTTATGCCTCAGCAAGAACCAGTCGTAAAAGACACGTCGAACACACAGTTTATCATAGCCATAGGTCGCCAGTTCGGATGCGGCGGACGTGAAATAGGTAAAATGATAGCACAAAGCCTTGGTGCCGACTATTACGACAAAACGCTTCTGAGCCGTGCGGCCGAAGCCCTGGGATTCGACAAGCGACTGTTTGACGGCGTTGACGAAAAACGTCCCTCCTGGATCCGAAGCATGCTGCAGTTCAATTATGGCGTGGAGAACGCCATGGCTGAATTTTCCGACATAGATAACGAGGGGCTGTACAGCATACAGTCCCGAGTCATAAACCAGCTGGCAGACAAGGGTCCGTGCGTGATAGTGGGTCGCACCGCCGACTATATCCTACGCGACCGGCAGGGCCTTATCAGCATCTTTCTGCACGCTCCGGCAGAATACCGCATACGCAAGATCATGGAACGCCACGATACCGACACGGAATCGGCCGCCCGCTCGCTGGCCCGAAAGATGGACAATGCCCGCGAATCGTACTACAGCTATTACACCAATCACAAATGGGGCCATGCCGAAACATACCATATATGTCTCGACACTTCCCGCTTCTCTCCCGAAGAGATTGTGGATATATGCAGGGCACACATCAAGGCGTTGTCTCTGAATCGCTGACCGTTGCCTCTCCGGTCACCATGGCATGCACCTGCTCGGGCAACGGCACCGGCACGTCTACGAGCCTGATGCGCGAAAATGCATCGTAGCTTTTCCTCTCCGGGCCTGACAACATCTCGAGCACCGGCTCATATATCTTGCTGAAATCAGGCGACACCTCGCTGTCACCGGCATTGGTGAATGTCTCGAGCACCTCTCCGACCGTCATGTCGTGCACATCTCGGCTCGGTCCGATGCCCAGTTCATCCTCCTTGATTGACACAGGATATATCAACCCTCCTTCCTTAAGCCGCTCCAATATGCGGCCCAACACCCGAACGGGCAGGTTATATTCCGCCGCAAACTGAGTGCGGGTCAGCGGAGTCTCTCCTTTTTCGAAACGGCGTGCCACCACAGCCATAACTATCACGGCGACTGCGGCCCGCGATTGGTACGACAGGGTCTCCTCGCTGCCCAGGAAGTTGAACGTAAACACATTCTGTAGCGAATATGTCAGCACGCATCCGCTCAGCAATATCAACCATGAAATCTGCAGCCATACCAACAGCAACGGCAGGAAGGCAAACGACCCGTAGATGGCGTTATAGCGCGACACATATATCTGGCCGTTGATGAAAAGCCATTGCACCACATAGAAGCCGATCGCGGCCATCAGTCCCGAAATGGCGGCAAACTTGAAGTTAACTTTCGTATTGGGAATCAGCCAGTAGGAGATGGTGAACGCCAGCCACGACAACGCCAGAGGCGCCAGTTCGAGCATCAGGTTCACCACCGGCGTCAGAAACGAGAAATAAACCATCCCCTGCACCGTGTCCGACATGAATATCGACACTCCCGACGAACATATCAGCAATATCGGTACCATAAGGCATATCGTGATATAGTCGGTAAACTTACGGAACAGGGTGCGCTCGCTCCGCACGTCCCAGATGGAATTGAAGGCGTCGTCGATGCCCGACAGCAGCATTATCACCGTCCAAAACAACACTATGATGCCCACTCCCACAAACAGACCATGCGTGGTGCTTGACAGATACGAGTCAACGAATTTCATAAATGTCGTTATGGCCTTATGCTGGGCCGGGAACAGCATGTACAGTTCGTTCTGCACCGAATCCTGTAGACCGAATCCCCGGCCGATGGCCACCATCAGCGCGAACGCCGGCACTATCGACAGCACAGTGTTGTAGGTCAGCGCCATCGACTTGATCTGAAGACCGCGGTCAAAAAAGGATTTCACCGACAGATTGACAGTCTTCACGAACCTGACGCCCACAGTGTTGCGCCCGTCGCTCCACACCCCGGTGGAACAATATTCCCACCATCGCATTATCCTGACCACCAGTCTTGTGATGAAATTATCCTTTTTCTTCTTCATATATCTGCATAATCGGTAAACATAGGCCGGATGCCGGCCGCTCTGCTATAATAACAAAAAAAACGGGTCTTCAGCCTTGGCCAAAGACCCATTATTATGCACAGAGGCGCTGTAAGCCGGGTTATGTACGGAACAATTTTCTTTCCGCGTCTGTCATTTATCTTTGTCGGCAGTTGCCTGCCGGCTATAGCAGCCTACCCCCCGGCAATGGACGGACCATCCTTGACTGCCGGTGTATTTGGCCTTGCAACCCGCAGGATGTGCGGCGCCGTATGTCGCCATGCGGCCCGGTGGTCTCTTACACTCGCCTTTTCACCCTTACCCGGCGACTTGCGCCTCCGGGCGGTCGTTCTCTGTCACTTATCCCTGACATTGCTGCCAGCTTTCCGTTAGAAAATGCGGCGTCCTGTGTTGCCCGGACTTTCCTCTACGGCCCCGCAGGCCGGAGCGACAGACCACGCCTCTGTGTGGTTTCCTCTATTTTCGGTACAAAATTATCATTTTTTCCTCATTTTCACAACTTCCTTGGCGATATCCTCTTTTTTAACTACCTTTATCGAAATTATTCAGACTATGAAAAGTATTCTTGTCCCCCTCGCTATAATAGGAGCCGGAGTCCTGACTTATTCGGCATCAGTGTCGTCGCGTACGCGCATCAACATCGACCCGGATTGGGCATTCGCTTTCGGACATACCGACCCCGCAAAGGACTTCGGACGTGGCACCGAATATTTCAACTATCTCACCAAGGCCAATTCCATTCACAACACAGGTCCGTATTCCCCTAAATTCAACGATTCGCTCTGGCATCGCGTCAACCTGCCGTTCGACTTCGTGGTAGACCTCCCCTACGATTCGCTGGCATCACACAGCCACGGTTACAAAACCGTGGGCTATAAATACCCCGAGACATCCGTAGGATGGTATCGCAGGACATTCACGCTGCAGCCCGAGGACTCGGCCTCTCACTACGACCTGATGTTTGACGGCATATTCCGCGACTCGCAGGTATGGGTCAACGGCTTCTACCTCGGTGGCGAGCCTTCGGGATATACTCGCCAACGCTACGACATCACCCCCTATCTGAATTACGGCCCCGATTCCGAGAATGTCATCGCCGTCCGCTCCGACGCCACTTTCGAGGAAGGCTGGTTCTACGAGGGCGGCGGCATCTACCGCCATGCCTGGATTGAAAAGTCGCCGTTGGTGCGCCTTAAGCCCGACAAGACACGTGTGCAGTACAGCACCTCGGACAACGGCAAAGTGACAGTAAGCGGCATCATTGAAAACCTGTCACATGCCGATATCAGGAATCTGAAAGTTATCGTCAATATCACATCGTTATCGGGTCAGTCGGTGCCGGGTGGATCGTCCTCAATCTCAGTTCCAGCGGTCATAAAGCCACGCGGCAACGCCAAATGGCATATCGACCTTAAGCCTCAGGACCTTAAGCTGTGGAGTCCCGACACCCCCGAACGTTACGACGTGACCGTCACACTGCAGGACAAGGGCCGCGACATCGAATCCGAACGTATCCGCACAGGATTCCGCACCCTGACGTTCGACCCGGACAAAGGACTGTTCGTCAACGGCCGGCATTACAAGATACATGGCGTGGACCAGCATCAGGACCATGCGGGCGTAGGCGCCGGTATCCCCGATGCCGTCAATGTCTACCGTCTGAAGGAGCTTAAAAAATACGGCATCAACACCGTCCGCACCTCGCACAATCCCTTCACCCCCGAAGCCATCGCGGCTGCCGACTCACTCGGCATCATGTTGGTTGAGGAGAACCGCCTGCTGGGCATCAACGACTACCACACCGGTCAGCTTGAGAAGATGATAGACCGCGACTTCAATCATCCGTCGGTGATACTGTGGAGTGTCGGCAACGAGGAATGGGGCGTGGAATGGGACAAGCGCGGCGACCGCATCGTGAAGGACCTGCGCGACATATCGCACAGCCTCGATTCCACGCGCCTTATGACCGTGGCCACGTCCAGCGGCCCGACAGTCGTAATCAGCCCTGACGTGGCCGGATACAACTACATCATGCAGAATCCCGTTGAGGAACACCGCCGAAACTATCCCGACCGCATCGCATTCGGCTCGGAGGAGACCACGGGCAGAGGTACGCGAGGCGTTTATTTCGACGACAGAGCCAACGGTCACATGGCATCGCTGAACCGTACGCCCGACAAGGACGGCACGCTGAACCGCATTGCACGCGGCTGGACTTTCTACCGCGACCGCCCCTGGCTGCTCGGCCTCTGCTACTGGACAGGCTTCGACTATCGCGGTGAACCGAATCCCCTTGTATTCCCGGCCACAGGCAGCGAGTCCGGAATCCTGGACTATGCCGGATTCCCCAAGGACGAGGCGTTCTATCTGAAGTCGCAGTGGACCGATCAGCCTGTGCTCCACATCCTGCCGCACTGGAATCTTGAAGGTCACGAGGGCGAGACCATCGACATCTGGGTTTATTCCAACATGGACGAGGTGGAACTGAACGTGAACGGCAAGAACTTAGGTCGCAAGAAAGTGACGCCCGGTCAGCACGTATCGTTCCCGGCTGTCTACAAACCGGGCAAGGTAACGGCCAAGGGCTATAAGAACGGAAAGCTCGTCAAGACCTCGGTCGTAGAGACTTCCGGCCCTGCCGAGAAGCTGGACATAGAGACGGCTCACGAACAGGACGGCATTCGCGTCATCAACGTCACTCTACGCGACAGGAAGGGGCGTTTCGCCCCCACAGCCTGCAATCCGCTGACCATCCGGTTGTCGGAGGGTCAGACCCTGTTAGGCTGCGGCAACGGCGACCCGGCATTCCGCATCAAGGAGCGTCCCGCGCCCGGCGAGCATCCCGACTCGTTCACCCTACCCGCCTTCAACGGCCACGCTCAGTTCATCGTCAAAGGTTCAGGTCCCATAAGCATCACCCTTGACAAATAACGTCACGACACCTTTTTGCGGATATCCACACGACGTATCTTGCCGCTGATGGTCTTGGGAAGTTCGTCCACAAACTCTATGACACGAGGATACTTGTACGGAGCGGTCTGATGCTTCACATAGTTCTGAAGCTCTTTCACCAGCTCGTCGCCGGCTTTTTCCTTGTATGCCTCGCTCAGCACTATCGTGGCCTTTACCAACTGTCCGCGTATCGGGTCGGGAACGCCGGTGATGGCGCATTCCACCACAGCCTCGTGACTCATCAGGGCATTCTCCACCTCGAACGGTCCGATGCGGTAGCCTGACGATTTGATTACGTCGTCGGCGCGGCCTACGAACCAGAAATAACCGTCCTCGTCGCGCGTGGCCATATCGCCGGTGTAATACACGCCGTTGCGGTGCGCGGCCTTGGTCAGCTCAGGGTCGTACAGATACTCGCGGAACAATCCCAACGGGCGGTCAGGCTCGGTGTATATCACTATCTGGCCCTGCTCCCCGGGCTTGCAGCTCTCGCCTGCATCGTTCAGCAGGTCGATGTGATAACCGGGACTCGGGATGCCCATCGAGCCTGGCTTCGGCGTCATCCACGGGAAGGTGCCGATGGTCAGCGTCGTCTCGGTCTGCCCGAAGGCTTCATGAATGGATAGGCCCGTAAGTTCCTCCCACCTCTCGAACACGCTCGGATTCATGGCCTCGCCGGCAGTGGTGCAGTACCGCAACGCACTCAGGTCATAGCTCCCGACATCCTCCAGTATCAGAAAGCGGTAGACGGTCGGCGGCGCGCAGAACGAGGTGATGTGGTATTTCTGGAACATATTAAGCAGTTCCTTCGGCTTGAATTTGTCGAAATCATATACGAACACGTTGGCCCCCGAGAACCATTGTCCGTACAATTTTCCCCATACGGCTTTGCCCCATCCCGTATCGGCGAGGGTGAGGTGCAGCGAGTTCTCGTCAAGGTTGTGCCAGTATTTGCCGGTTATGATATGGCCCAACGGATAGATGAAATCGTGCGCCACCATCTTCGGTTCGCCTGTTGTACCTGATGTGAAATAGAGCAATGACAGGTCTTCGTTGTGGTTCTTCAATGCCGGGCGTCTGAATTCCGGAGCCTCTGCTATCCCCTTGTTGAAGTCCTCCCAACCTTCGGGCACGATAGGTCCGGTAGAGATTACCCGACGTACCGTAGGGCACTGGGGCAGCGCCTTCTCTATGTTCCCGGTCACGACCTCGTCACCCACAGCCACTATCGCCTTGATTTTCGCGGCATTGCAGCGATACACTATATCCTTGGGCATCAGCAGGTGTGTGGCCGGTATCGCTACGGCACCCAATTTGTGCAGGGCAAGGATGGAGAACCAGAACTGGTATCTGCGCTTCAATATCAGCATCACCATGTCCCCGCGCCCTATTCCGAGGCTCTGGAAGAATGACGCCGTGCGGTCGGAGTATTCCTTCATCTCACGGAACGTGAACTGTCGTTCCTCACCCGCTTCGTTGGTCCACAGCAATGCCGGTTTGTCGGGCTGTTCCTCGGCCCACCGGTCAACGACATCGTATGCGAAATTGAAGTGCTCCGGCACTTTTATCTTGAAATTACGCTGGAAATCCTCCAGCGAATCGAACTCCGTCTTTTCCAAATACCGTTCTAACATAATGCAAACAGTTTAGTGTAATTATCATCTTCATAATGCAGCCACGCCTCAGGCATAATGCAGCCTCATAATGCAGCCACGTCTCTGGTATAACCAGCCACGTTTTTTCATAGCTGCTCAACACTGTTTTTCAACAGCTTTTTAATACAGAATGCAAATGTCAACAAAATATTTTAACATTCCAACATTTTGCCACCAAAATATTCCCATATTGCACACTATTCCTCCCTAAGTGCAGTCTATATTGCACATTGCCAATCCATCAGTGCATTCTTAACCATATTCACCCATACGCATAAAGCAGGCGGGTGGAGCACCGGTTCCACCCGCCTTAATTATTACTGAGATTGTATTTCTAAATTACCCCGACTGCCCTCTTGTTGTGTAAAGTATGCTTACTCTACCCCGTGCCGTGTGGGTTGGTTCGGGCGCAGGCCTTTAGGTCTGCTTGCTTATTTCTCGGCCTTCTTAGCAGTCTTCTTGGCCGAAGTCTTCTTTGCGGCAGGCTTCTTTTCAGTTGCCTTCTTTGCTGCTGGCTTGCGGCCGGGTTTCTTGGCGAGAGCCTCCACATCGGCCTTCTCAACCGGCACCACCTGCTCCACGGGGAGGTCTTCGCTGTCCTGAGCGGCACGCAACGACTTCACTTCCTTATTGAGCGATGCGATCTCCGACGCCTGGTTGCGGATGGTGAGCAGCAGCGAGTTCAGTTCCTCGTTGTCGATGCTTTCCGGATACTGCTCCTCTACGCGCACCAGGAAGTCGGCCAACACGTTCATGTAGTTGGTGAATGCCGAGAACGGCGAATCGTACGGCGAGAATGCCGCGTGGCTTGCGCCGTCAGCCATGTTCTTTGTGCTCATGTAGTAGAAGTGGTCGGAGCTCTGCAGGTACTCCCAGTCCTGCTTCAGCTGGCGGTCGGAGCATAGGCTTACGCGCTCGGCCACGGCATACAGCTTGTTCAGGGCCTCGTTCTGCAGGTCGTTACCCTTCCATGCCGATACATCGCGGGCCTCGTCGATGTCCGAGATGGGGTAAGGCACACTCATCATGCCCACGGGCTTGAGCTGTGCCGTCACCTCGCTCGGTGTGGCGAAGCGGATGCCACGCTCGGCGGCAAACTGCGGCAGGGCCTTCATGAACATGAAGATACCGGTGTTGGCGGGCAGGAACGATCCGAACACGTCCATTGAGAACCACAGGTTCACCACCTGCTCCGGCTCGGGCAGCGCGGCGATCCAGTCCATGTACTTGTCGGCGGTCAACGGATAAGCGGGCCATTCGGGGTTGGCGAAATTGCGGGCCACGTCGTCGGCCAGCTTGTCGTTGCTGAGCAGCAACTTCAGATCGGGTGCCGTCTCGGCCTGATATACGTAGTTGGGCGACTTCCATCCTAAGATATGCTTCGCACCTACTGTCACGCAGGTGTTGAAGCCCATGCGTCCCACTTCGGCGGCGATGTCGTCGTCGTAGATCAGCTCTGTGTTGGCGAATGTGGTGGGTTTCTTGCCGAACAGATCCTTGATCATGGCGTCGTGACGCTTCACGTCGCGCATGAATTCCTCTGTGTCCTCCAGACTCGAGAGGGAGTGTGCGTACGTGCCCGACAGGAACTCCACGCAGCCTGTGTCGGCCAGTGCCTTGAGTTTGTCTATCATCTCGGGCACATAGAGCTGCAGCTGCTCTATGGCCGTACCGCTCACGCTCAGCGCGCATTTGAACGCTCCGTTCGTGCTCTTGATCATATCCAGCAGAGTGTCGCACATCGGCATATACGAATTCTCTGCCAGGCGGGTGATGATGTCGTCGTCCGAGAAATCATCGAAATAGTAGTGGTCGTTACCTATGTCGAAGAAACGGTAACGTTTCAGCCGGAACGGCTGATGTATGTGGAAATAAAAACAAACTGATTTCATATCTTTGATGTGCGGTATTTTACTTGTTGATGACCTGGTTGTAGATGTCTATTACCTTCTGGCCGGCCTTCTCCCAGGTGATGCCGTGTATCTCCTCTATGCCTTTGACGCGGAGATAGTCGTGCATGGCGGGATAGGACACCAGTGCGTGCATGGCGTCGGCCATGGCGTCGATGTCCCAGTAGTCGGTCTTGATTACGTTGGTCAGGATTTCTGCGCATCCCGACTGCTTGGATATGATGGAGGGAACGCCCATTTCCATGGCCTCAAGCGGCGAGATACCGAAAGGCTCGGACACCGACGGCATCACATACACGTCGGAATCGGCCAGCATCTCGTACACCTGCTTGCCGCGCAGGAAGCCCGTGAAGTGGAACCTGTCGGCTATGTTGCGCTGGGCAGCCAGACGTATCATGGCGTCCATCATGTCGCCGCTGCCGGCCATCACGAAGCGTACGTTCTTGGTTTTCTGCAGCACCTTGGCTGCTGCCTCCACGAAGTATTCCGGACCCTTCTGCATCGTGATGCGGCCCAGGAACGTGATCACCTTGTCTTTCTTTTCGTGGCGAGGCAGGTTCAGCAGGTCGTCGCTCAAAGGTATCACGGCGTTGTGCACTGTCGTCACCTTGTCGGGATTGATGCCGTATTTCTCGATGACCGTGCGGCGCGTCAGGTCGGACACCGTGATGATATGGTCGGCGTTGTTCATTCCGTCCTTCTCGATGGAGAACACGGTAGGATTCACGTTGCCTCGGCTGCGGTCGAAGTCGGTGGCGTGTACGTGGATCACCAGCGGCTTGCCGGTCACGTTCTTGGCGTGGATGCCGGCCGGATATGTCAGCCAGTCGTGCGAGTGTATCACGTCGCAAGGCACCGTGCGCGCTATCACGCCGGCAACGATCGAATAATTGTTTATCTCCTCCAGGATGTTGTCGGGATACCGGCCGGAGAACTCGATGCAGCCCAGGTCGTTGAGCCGCATATAGTTGAAGTCGGCATAGATGTGGTCACGAAGCTGGAAGTACAGCTGAGGATCCATCACCTTTCCAAGACGGTTGGCCACGTAGTCATAGTCCACGTCGCGCCACGCCACCGGGGTGCTGTTGGCGCCTATGATGTTGGCAAAGCCCTTCTCCTCGTCGCCGTACGGCTTCGGAATCACGAACGTGATGTCCATGTTGCCGCAATTGTGCATCCCCTTGGTCAGTCCGTAGCTTGCCGTTCCCAATCCCCCGAGAATGTGGGGAGGAAACTCCCATCCGAACATTAATGCTCTCATTTCTCTTCTGTTTAGGGGTTATTTCTGTAATTTGATCATCTGGTTCACTGTCTTGATCACGGTCAGGATGCCACCCACGTTCTTGGCCGTAGACACGGCGCCACGGCCGGTGTACGGCGGATTGGCGTCATACATCTCGCTCAGCGATCCTATACATCCGGTCGACATCTCGTCCTCGTAGCCGATCAACATACGTTCTATGAACGAGAGGCCGGACAGGCCGAACACCTTGAAATAGGCGTCGGCGTAGAATCCGAACAGCCAGGGACGCGCCGGACCCTGATGCACGGCGTATTCACGCTCTATCGGGTTGCCGACGTATGTGGGATGGTAATTCTGGCTCTTCGGGCTCAGCGAACGCAGTCCCTTGGGAGTCAAAAGCTCGCGTGTGCAGAAGTCGAGCACCGTCTTGCGCTGGCGACGGTTCAGCGGACTGTATTCCAGACCGATGGCGATGGCCATGTTGGGACGCACCTCAAGATCGGTGTAGGTGCCGTTCACATAGTCGTACAGATAACCGTAGCCGTTCAGGAACGTGTTGACGAACGATTCGCCACACTTCGTGGCCAGCTCGTCGAGTTCCTTTACATATTCCTGCTCGCCCGGTTCGTTCTCCAGCAGAGACTGCAGGAAACGCAGGCTGTTGTACCACAGGGCGTTGAATTCCAGGATGTATCCTGTGCGCGGTATGATGGGCTTGCCGTTGATGGAAGCCGACAGCCAGGTCACAGGCTTGTCGCGGCCCTCGGTCGAAACGAGGCCGTTGTCGTTGACACGCAGGTTGACAATGCGTCCGTTGCGTATATCCTCCACCAGACGGCGCACCTCGTCGCCATATTTTTCAAGGCATTGCTTCTCGTCAGTAGCCTTGCGGTAGGCCTGGATGGCCCAGATGGTCCACAACGGAATGTCGGGCAGGTCTATCTCGTGGATTACCGGATCCGTCTCTTTCGTGTCGATATAATGATTCAGGGCATTGATGAAGGTGCCCATTATCTTGTGGTAATCATCCTCGTGGCCAACGGACAGCGTACATCCGGGCAGCGCAATCAGCTCATCGCGGCTGCGTACGTTATACCAGGGATAGCCCGCCATGATGTAGTCGCCGTGCTCGTTCTTCAGGTAGAACTGCTTGGCGGCGTTCTTAAGGCAGTTGTAGAAACTGGTGCGGCATGTGCGTGTCTTCAGCTCCTCGTCGTATACCGTCTCGAACCGTGCCGGATCGGTCTCGGCCGTCGAAGCGGAGAAGATGATGGACTCTCCCTTCTTGATGGGCACTTCGAAATAACCGGGCACCCACAGGTCCTCCTTGTAGGGTATGCCGCGGTCGCGGTCCTTGTAATACTCTATTCCCTTGTACCAATGGCCGTCGTCCACCCATTTCACTTCCTTGTTGAACTGCATGTACAGTTCGGGATATCCCTGGTACAGACAGGTGGACACTCCGTTGGGAACATGATTGATGGTCTTGTTGATGGCAGAGTTTTCCATCACCAGCGCGTTGGCGTTGCGGAACGCCAGGAAGGGACGGAACTTGAGCGTGGTGTCCGAATGCGCGTCTATGAGCGTATAGCGGATAAGAATGCGGTTCTGATGGGAGATGAACACTTTCTCCTTCGACAATATCACGCCGCCCACGCGGTACAATATGCTCGGAACCACCTCGCAGCTGTATTCCCTGATGTACTTGTGACCGTTCGGACTGAACGTCGTCGGTCCGTACTGGTGCAGTCCCAGGTTGAACTCAGCGCCGTGCTGTACTACTGTCTCGTCGAGCGATGACAGCAGAACATGGGCCTGATCGTCCATCTCAGGTATCGGTATCACCAGCAATCCATGCTGTTTGCGTGTGTTGCATCCCACAATCGTCGTACAATGATAGGCCCCCGACCGATTCGTCCGGAGCATTTCTTTCGGAAGACTCTGCTCCAAATTTATCATCAGGTTCTTGTCAAATTTCAGATAACTCATGAGGAATTATTAAATTTTGGGTAAGTTTTTCATTTCTTGCGAAGGGGTCGTAAGGCTCTGGTCTTAGAATCTCAGGCTCGCTTCTATTATTATTACAAATTTAGTTACTTTTTAATCAATTGACAAACAAATATGTTGCAAAACAATATTTTTGATAGATTATTATCAATTATTACATTTGATACGCTCAAACATGCCTCTACACTCAGAGAGCGCGCCCTTTCGGACACGCTCTCCGTATGAATGATTCGGCCGCATCCGCAGCCGTTTCCGTCACTTCTTACTGTCCCAGGCCGGGAATCAGTGCGGCATTGTAGCAGTATTCGTAGATGTAAGGCACGAGACCGAACAGTACGATACCGGCCACACAGATCCAGAGCGCGGCGCGCTCGCCCGTGTTGCTCTTGAACGCCTCCACCTTGGCCTCGCCGGGATTGATCCAGATGGCCTTTACCACCAGCAGATAGTAGTACAGAGAGATTATGGTGTTGATCAGCGCGATAAGCACCAGGATGTACAGCGGCATCGAACCCGTGGAGGTTGCCGACGTGAAGATCAGGAACTTCGAGAAGAATCCTGCGAACGGCGGAATACCTGCCAGCGAGAACATGGCCAGTGTCATTGCGAACGACAGCCAGGGGTTCGTCTTGTGCAGTCCGTCGTAATCGTCCATGCCGACCTTGCCGGTCTTGTTCTCTATGCTCGTGATCACGGCAAATGCACCGAGGTTGCTGACGATGTACACGAAGATGTAGTACATCATCGAACCCAGTCCGATTGTGGAGCTTGTCATGGCGCCCAGCATGATGTATCCTGCCTGCGAGATGGACGAGAAGGCCATGAATCGCTTCAGGTTCTTCTGACGGATGGCGAACAGGTTACCGACGGTGATCGTTGCGATGATCACTGCATACAGCATCCATTCCCAGCAGTCGGGATAGATCTGGCCGAATGCCTGGACAAAGATGATGAAGAATGCGAATGCCGTGGCACCCTTGGAGATTACCGACAGATACGATGTGATGGCCGTGGGTGCACCCTGGTAAACATCCGCTGTCCAGAGATGGAACGGAACAAGGCTCAGCTTGAAACCGATGCCGGCAATCATGAATGCCATGGCCACGATAAGCAGCCCGGACATCTGTCCGCTGGCGATGTTGGTGTAGATGTCGCTGTAATAGAGCGAACCGCCGGAGAAAGCATACACAAAGCTCAGGCCCATCAGCAGGATTGCCGACGAGAACACTGCCGTCAGTATATATTTTATGGCTGCCTCATCGCTCTCGTAGTGCTTCTTGTTGAATGCCACCAGTGCGGCCAGCGGCAGAGACGCTGCCTCCAGACCGATGACGAACAGAAGGAAGTGACGTGCCGAAATCATCAGGTACATGCCGAACAGCGTGACGAGCAGCAGCTCGTAGAACTCACCCTTGCGGATGGCTACTTCGTCGCTCTCAACCCAGTGGGCCGACTGCAGCAGCACGATGAATACACCTATGTTCAGTATGGCCTTGATGGCCATGCTTGCGGTGTCGTTGACATACATGCCGCCGAACACCGATACCTCGCACGACGGCAGCAGCCAGATCGCTATCGTCCCAAGACCGAACAACACCGTGGTCATGGGCGTCAGAAATTTCTTCGCGGAGCCGTCGCGACTGAACACGTCAGCCACAAACACCACAAGGAAAATGCCCAGTATTATTAACTCGGGGATCATTGCCCCAAATTGAGAATATCCCATTTTTTCGTTTCTTGTTGTTCTAATTGATTAGATAGCCATCGCCAATGCATCGACGATTGGTTTGAAGCTATGCTGTATTGTCTCGCTAAGCCAGTTGGGGAAGAATCCGATACCGGCCAGACACGCTATCAGGGTCACCGTCGACAGACGCTCCCACCATGTGGCGTCGGTCAGGCTGAGATGATGCTCGTCCTGTACCGGACCGAGTATCAGCTTGCCCACCACGCGCAGGATGTAGACAGCCGTGATCACGATCGAGGTCGTGGCGGCAATCACGAAGATGCGGTGGAACATGTCGGCGTGCTCGAACGATCCGAAGAAGATGGTCATCTCGGCCACGAAGCCCGACATACCGGGAAGTCCTAAGGATGCGAAACCGGCAATCATGTAGCATACGCCGAGGTAAGGCATTATCTTCATCAGGCCGCCCATCTGGCGGATGTCACGTGTATGCGTACGTCCGTATATCATACCGATCAGGGCGAAGAACAGGGCCGTCATCAGACCGTGGCTAAGCATCTGCAGTATTGCACCGGTCATTGCCGTGGTGTTGAGCATCAGCAGCGCGAACAGCACCATGCCGCAGTGCGACACCGACGAATATGCGTTGATATACTTGAGGTCGGTCTGGACGCAGGCCGAGAAGGCTCCGTACACGATGCTGATACCGGTAAGGATAATGAATATCCAGGCCAGCTCGTTGGCGGCGTGAGGCAGCAGGAAGATGGCGATACGGAAGCATCCGTAACCACCGAGCTTCATCAGCACGCCTGCGTGAAGCATCGACACTGCCGTCGGGGCACATGCGTGACCGTCGGGACTCCATGTATGGAACGGGAACATGGCGCCCAGAACGCCGAAGCCAACGAACGTGAACACGAACAGCAGGTTTTGCCAGCCATAGTCGATATTGCCGTAATGCGATATCTCGAGTATGTTCCAGGTGTGGGGCATTCCTTCAGGAGTGCCGTGCCAGTAAATTCCGAGCAGACCGAGCATCAGGAAGGCCGAGCCTCCCATCAGCATCAGCGTCAGCTTCATTGCCGAGTATTCCTTGCGACCCGTGCCCCATACGCCGATCAGCAGGTACATAGGAATCAGAGCCACCTCGTAGAACATGAACATGGTGAACATGTCTATCGAGATGAAGAATCCGTACACACCCGTAGACAGTAGCGAGTACCACAGGAAGAAGTTCTTGGGAAGCGGGTTGATCTTCCATGAAGCGAAGGTGCCCGCAAACACTATGATAGAGGTAAGCAGCAGCATCAGGACGGAGATACCGTCCACACCCACTGCCAGGTGAATGTTCAGTGGCTTATACCACATCCATGAATCCATCCACAGCATTTCGGCCTGATTGCCTGCTGCCCGCTGTGCCAGGAAGTCGCACACCAGCCAGATGCTCATGCCAAGCAATACCGTAGAGCAGGTTACCATAACCCCGCGGATTGCCTTCATGTTGTTCTGACCGCACAATGCGAGTCCGGCCAGCATCAGGATCGGCACTACTACGAACCAGATTAAGATATTTCCGAAAAACATAATCTTTTATTGTTGTTATTGAGGGGTTAGATAAGACAGATCCATGTGATTACAGCCAGTACCAACGCTCCTGCAAAGTACCACAGCACGTAAGCCTGGACATAACCGGACTGCATGCCTTTGATCTTTACGGAGAAGAAGTTGGTGACGTAAGCCAGCGCGTTCATCGTGCCGTCGATCACGTGACGGTCGAACCATGCTATGCTGCGGCAGATGATGTTGAATATGATCTTATGCGTGACGAACTGATATATCTCGTCCCAGTAGAAGCGATGGTGAGCTGCCTTCCAGAGACCGGGCATCGCGTTCTTGAACTTCGCGGGCAGAGGATTCTTCTTGGCGTACATCACGGTTGCAAGGCCGATAGCCAGCAGAGCTATCACTATCGAAGTCACGGCAACCGGAGTCTCCAAATGAATGTGGTAGGGCTCGCCGTTGTAGGTCACGAACTCTCCGAAGGGGATGAAACCCGCCACGCAGCTTACGGCTGCCAGGAATATCAGAGGCACCGACATCTGCCAGGGGGCGTCGTGCGGCTTGTGGCCTTCCTTCTTGTATTCGGGATTCTCCTCCCACCAGAAGATGAGGTAGTAGAGACGGAACATATAGAATGCGGTCAGACCTGCCACCATCGACATCCATGCACCCCAGAACCAGTGGTTGTTGTACATGGCTGCCAGCATCTCGTCCTTGGAGAAGAAGCCCGAGAACGGAGGTATGCCTGCGATGGCAAGACAGCCTATCAGGAACGTCCAGTGTGTGATGGGCATATATTTGCGGAGTCCGCCCATCTTGGTGTAGTCGTTGCTATGAACGGCATGTATCAGTGCGCCGGCGCCAAGGAACAGGAGTGCCTTGAACATGGCGTGCGTGAACAGGTGGAACATCGAGGCCATATATCCGAGTCCGGAATAGTGAACTCCCTCTATGGGCTGGTTGTATGCCACGCCTAACGAAACCATCATGAACGCAATCTGCGAAATGGTGGAGAAGGCCAACACGCGCTTGATGTCTATCTGCGTACATGCCACTACAGCTGCGTAGAATGCCGTGATGGCGCCCACTATCGTAATGAATGTGAGCGAATCGGGTACGATGCAGTACAGAGGGAAGAAACGTGCCACCAAGTATACGCCGGCCACGACCATCGTAGCGGCGTGAATCAGAGCCGATACAGGCGTCGGGCCCTCCATTGCGTCGGGCAGCCAGATGTGCAGGGGAAGCATGGCCGATTTACCCATACCGCCGACGAATATCAGCACCATGGCCCATGTCAGCACGGAACCGCTCATGAACGTAGCGCCTACCACTGTGTTTGCTATTACGCCTGCGTTGTTGTTCAGCATCTGGAAGTTGAACGCCGATGCGCTGCCGAGAGGTCCGTCGGCCGGTGCGTTCGATACATAGTAGCTCAGCACCAGGATACCGATCAGCATAAACAGGTCGGCGAAACGCGTCACGATGAATGCCTTCTTCGATGCCGATACGGCCGACGGCAGCTTATAGAAGAATCCGATCAGCAGATACGAGCTGACACCCACCAGCTCCCAGAATATATACATCTGGAATATGTTGGTGGCTACCACCAGGCCTAACATCGAGAATGTGAACAGGGCCAGGAACGCATAGTAGCGCTGGAAACCCGGCTCGTGTTCCATATATCCCCAGCTGTAGAGGTGAACCATGAACGAGATGGTGGTGATTACCACCAGCATCATGGCCGAGATGGGATCCAGCAGGAAGCCGATGTTCACCACCATACGGTCGGTAAACGCCAGCCAGGTCACGTCGAACATCTGACACTGCTGTCTTACTCCGTCATCTATGAACAGCGAATCACCGCTGAAGAAATATGTGAATGCAACGTAATAACTGATCACTGCCACAGCCCCCAAAGCCGTGATGCCAAGTATGCCCGCAAGCTTGCGCGACATCTTTACGCCACCGATGCCCAGCAACAGGAACATGAACAGCGGTATGGCAAGAATTAATATCGGTAGTGTAACGCTCATGATCAATACTTCATTTTATCTACCTCGTCAATCTCCGTGCTGTGGAGCTTGCGGTAAATGTTCACGATTATCGCAATCGCAATGGCTGTCTCGGCGGCCGCAATGGCTATGGCGAACAGGGTAAACACCATGCCCTCCATCGAACCGGGATACAGGAAACGATTGAAAATCACAAAATTCAGGTCTGCCGAATTGAGCATCAGCTCCAACGATATCAGCAACGCTATCATATTTTTGCGTGTCACGAATCCGTACACGCCGGCCACGAACATTATAACGCTCGGAACCAAATACCATAACATATTCAAATCCATCGCGCTTAACGTTTACGGGCAACTGTTACGCCGCCGATTATACATGCCAACAACAGTATCGATATTGCCTCGAACGGCAACAGATACTGGAACTTCTCGGTGCCCGTGAAGGCCTTGCCTATCTCTTTCATGCTGATTGTCGCGCTGCCGTCCAGACAGGACATCAGATTCGCCTCATGGGACAACGGCATATACAGCAGTGCCAGCACCAGCAGGATGCCTCCCAACACCGATACCGTCGCGCCGATGGCACGGCGGTGGTTGCGCAGATATGCCACCTCCTCGTCAGGCCGGTGCGTCAGATGGATCGCGAACACAAACAGCACCATGATGCCGCCCGCGTATACAGCGATCTGCACCGCGCCCAGGAACTGATACCCTAACTGGAAATAGAATATCGAGGTTCCGATCAGCACGAAAAGCAGATATGTGGCCGCACGCAATATCTTGCGCGTCATCACAGTTGCTACCGAAAAGATAACCACTATCAGGGCCACAACGAAATATAAAATTATATTCGCTACTGAATCCATTATATTGTTATTGTTTCTTAATTAAGTGTTATGCGGAAGGTCATGCTTTGGCCTCAGGCTGAGCCGGTGCTTCGGGCTTTGGAGCCTCTGCAGGCTTAGCGGGGGCTGCCGGCTTGGGCGCTGGTGCCGGATCCTCCGGCTCGGGACGGTAATTAAGCTGTTTCACAAGTTTGTCGCGCTCGAACACCGCCTGCTCGAAATCATTGCTGAATTCCAGGGCGTTCTGCGGACAGCTCGTGACGCACAGCATACAGAACGTGCAGCTGCCAAGGTCGTACAGGTACTTGTCCAGCTTGCGCTTCTTCTTGCCGTCGGGCAGTTCCACCATTTTTGTGTCCAGATGAATGGTCCCGTTCGGGCAATTCATCTGGCAGATGCCACACGCTATGCACTTGTGGCGTCCCTCCGAATCGTATATCAGCGTAAGTTCCGCACGGAACCGGTCGCTGATCTTCAGGTCCTGTCGGTTCTCCGGATACTGCTCAGTGATCTTCGGCGTCACGAACTCTTTGCCCGTAACGGCCATTCCCGTCACCAGACTTTTCAGTCCCGTACCGACCTCCTTAAAGTATTCTAATATATTGGCCATCAAATATTGATTTTTCTCTCTCGGTTAGTTTTCAAATAAGGTTGTTCATCGTTCCACCTGGCCTCCCAGCAGGTCAAGCAATTCGGCGGTGATGCTCTGCTGGCGCAGCTTGTTGTACTCCAGCTGGAGTTCGTCGCGCAGCTTCTGGGCGTTGTCGTTGGCCGTCTGCATGGCCATCACGCGCGCCGCCTGTTCGCTGGCCCGGTTCTCGATAGTGATCTCCTGCATGGTCGACTGTACGAACATCGGCAGCACCTCGTTGAAGATGCTGTTGGGATCCGGCTCGAAAATGTACAGCTGATTCTCGTCTGCCTCAATCCCGTCAATCAGCGACGCCTGCTCCACCGGGAACAGCCGGTCTGCGGTCAGCGTCTGCTTGCTCATCGACTTATACTTCATGTAGATCACGTCCACACGATCCACCGTGCCCTTGACAAAACGGTCGCGCAGATCCTCGGTGAACTCCGTCACCTTCGGGCCGGCCATCTTCGAATCCACACCTTCGGGGATTTCCACCTTCACGCCATCGAGCTTCGACACGGCGCGGGCTATCTTCTGCCCTACCGGTATCACGGTGATTGTGGCACCGGGACAGTCGCGGCGCAACTTGTCCAGCTCGATCAGAAGTCCCTTGAAGATATTGATATTGTACGCGCCGCACAGACCGTCGTCCGAACCATACACCACCACGGCCGCATTCATCACCTCGCGACTCTCAATCAGAGGCGATTCGAAATTCTCCTGCGCCCCCAGTATATGACCCATGATCTCCGTCAGCTTGGCGCGGAACGGCTTCAGCTGCTTCAGCTGCATCTCGTTCTGATGCGCCTTGGCCGACGATATCATCTTCATCGCTCCGGTTATCTTCTCCGTCGATGATACCGACCCAATGCGGTTCTTTAGTTCTCTTAACGTTGCCATGCGGTATGACTCCTCTTATTTATTTCGCACTCGCGATTCTGTCTGCCACTTCCTTAGCCACGGCCGTCATTGCGCTTTCGGCTTCGGGAGTGAGCTTGCCGCTCTTCAGCACGTCGAGCACATCGGCCTGATGGCTCATCTGCAGTGCCTGAAGATACTGGTTCTCGAATTCATGCACACTCTCCAGCGGCACGTTCTCCAGCAGTCCGTTTACACCGGCGTATATTACGGCCACCTGATTCTCCACGGGCCACGGGTGATACTGCGGCTGGCACAGAATCTGCTGGTTCTTGCGGCCACGGTCTATGGCACGTGCCGTAACTGGGTCGATGTCGCCGCCGAACTTGGTGAACGATTCCAGCTCGCGAAACTGCGCCTGGTCGGTCTTCAGTGTCCCGGCCACCTTCTTCATACACTTCAGCTGTGCGCTACCACCCACACGCGATACGGAGATACCCACGTTGATGGCCGGACGGATACCCTGGTTGAACAGCGATGTCTCCAGGAAGATCTGGCCGTCGGTGATGGAGATCACGTTGGTCGGGATGTATGCCGACACGTCGCCAGCCTGCGTCTCGATGATGGGAAGCGCTGTAAGCGATCCTCCACCCTTCACCATAGGCTTCAGCACTGCGGGAAGGTCGTTCATCTGCTCGGCCACCTTCTGGTCGGAGATGATGCGTGCGGCACGTTCCAGCAGACGCGAATGCAGGTAGAAGATATCGCCGGGGTAAGCCTCGCGGCCCGAAGGACGCTTCAGCACCAGCGAAACCTCACGGTATGCCACGGCCTGTTTCGACAAGTCGTCGTATATGATCAGCGCGTCGCGGCCGGTATCACGGAAATATTCGCCGATAGCCGCGCCCGAGAAGGGGGCGAAGTAACGCATCGAAGCGGATTCCGACGCATTGGCGGCTACAACGACGGTGTATTTCATTGCGCCGAATTTCTCCAGCGTGTTTACTATCGAAGCCACGGTCGATGCCTTCTGACCTATTGCCACGTATATGCAGTACAACGGCTTGCCGGCCTCGTAATTCGCTTTCTGGTTTATGATTGTGTCGATGGCTATGGCGGTCTTTCCAACCTGACGGTCGCCGATGATCAGCTCTCGCTGTCCGCGGCCGATAGGAATCATGGAGTCCACGGCCTTCAGACCCGTCTGCAGAGGCGTCGTTACCGGCTGGCGGAACACAACGCCCGGAGCCTTACGCTCCAAAGGCAGCAGGATGCGGTCGCCCTCGATGGGCCCTTTGCCGTCTATCGGCTCGCCAAGCATATTGATGACGCGGCCCAACAGTCCTTCGCCCACAGGTATGGAGGCTACCTCGCCAGTGCGCTTCACCGACATGTTCTCGGTGATGCTATTCACGCGGTCCAGCAACACGACGCCGACGTTGCTCTCCTCAAGGTTGAGAGCCACGCCCTTCGCTCCGTTCTCGAACTCCACAAGCTCGTTGCTCCGAACATTCTCCAGACCGTACACGTGTGCCACGCCGTCGCCGGCTGTCAGCACTGTGCCTACTTCTTCGAATTTGACCTTCGAGTTGATGTTCTCAAGCTCCTGCTTCAGCACATCCGATATTTCACTTGGATTAAGCATGTTAATTGTTACCTGTTAAGAGGTTTTGTCGTAATTGTTGCAGTTCTCCGCTGATCGAGGCGTCCATGCGGGTAGAATCCACATCAATCACAAACCCTCCGATCACTTCCGGATCCACCTTGTGTTCGTATTCGAACTTTGACTTAGGGAATGATTTCTCCACCACGTCGTGCAGACGCTTCATCTCGGTGTCGGGAATCTCAACCGCCGTCACTATCCGGACCTGCGATATGTTGTTCTCTTTGCGATATATGTCGCGATATGCCAGCGCCATGAGCTGGAAGAATTCTTCCCGCTTATGGTCCAGCACCAGTTGTACGAACCTGTCGAACGGGCTGTCGGGCTTAGCCTGGCACAGTCCGTCCAGAACCTTGCGCTTGTCCTCGCCCTTCACATAGGGATTGGACATCGTTTTCTGCAGGTCTTTGTTATCTGAGTATGCGGCCAGCACTGTCTTCATCGCCTCGTAGATCGGCTGCTGAGAGCCGGTCTCCCGGGCGTATTTGTACAGCGCCATGGCATAACGGTGGGGTATCAGTCCGGAAATCATGGTTTTAGTTCTTCTCGATATCGTCCAGCATCTTGTTCACCAGCTCGGTCTGAGCCTTGGTGTCCTTAAGCTGCGAACGCATCATTTTTTCAGCAATTTCTATTGAGAATCTGCTCACCTCGTCACGAATCTGGGACTCGGCCTGCTTCCGCGCCTGCTCTATCGAGACCTTCGCGGCATCCATCTCGCCCTGGGCCACCTTGGCCGCCTCGTTGCGTGCCTGCTCTATGATTTCGGTCTTCATCTTCTGAGCGTCACGCAGCATCTCCTGCTGCTTGGCCATCACCTCCTTCATATAGCGATCCGCCTCGGCGCGCGCGTTGTCCAGCTGCTCCTTGGCCTGACGGGCGTTCTCCACTCCTTCGTCTATGGTGCTCGCCCGCTTGTCCATCATCTTGATTATCACCGGCCAACCCCATTTTGCCAATACCAGGAACAACAGGATGAACGCTACGAACATCCAGAAAACCAGGCCAAAATCAGGCGTAAATAATTCCATATCTTATTTGTTTAGGGTTGCGAGAATGCGCGTGCCGTCGCCTTATGCCGCGACGACACGCGGATTATACAGTTCGATTCTTACTTGATGAAGATTGCCAGTGCCGACACAATCACTGCGAACAGTGCCACACCCTCTATCAGAGCCGCAATCACAATCATGTTGCTTCGGATGTCGCCTGCTGCTTCGGGCTGACGGGCAATTGCCTCCATGGCCGAGCCGCCGATCTTGCCGATACCCATACCGGCGCCTATGGCTGCTATTCCTGCGCCAAGTGCGGCGCCCAATCCTGCCAAAGGCTGCAATGACATCACCTCGGCGATAATCGCTGTTAATACCGTTGTTAACATAGCTGTACTGTTTTATTTGTTTTTTATTATTTATCTTTTTATATCTTTACGCTGTCTATTTTCTCCGCTTCTTTATGAAGCAAGGATTCCTCGGCTGTCTTGGCCTCGCCGTGCTCGCCTTTCTCCTGCGCCATCGCTATGAACAGCGTGGACAGCAGCGTGAACACGTATGCCTGGATGAAACTTACAAGCACGTCCAGCGCCAGCATGAACACCGAGAACAATATCGAAATCACCGCCGCGCTTCCCGCCACCGCCGCGCCGAACGACGCGAAGATGAATATGAGCAGTGTCAGCGTTATCACAATCATGTGGCCTCCCATCATGTTCGCGAACAGACGGACTGCCAAGGCGGCCGGCTTGGTGAAGATTCCGAATATCTCTATGAACTGCATTATGGGCAGCGGACACTTAAGCCAGATGGGCACATCCGGCCACAGTATCTCTTTCCAATAATGTTTCGTGCCTAATACGTTGGTCAGCACGAACGTGCACACCGCAAGTACCAGTGTCACTGCGATGTTGCCGGTCAGGTTGGCACCACCCGGGAACACCACTATCAGGCCTAACAGGTTCATAGTCAGAATAAAGAAGAACACCGTCAGCAGGTACGGGGCGAATTTACGGGAATTCTCGCCTAAGGTCGGCTTGATGTTGTCGTAGTAAATGAAGCTGACCAGCAGCTCTATGAATCCCATTCCCTTGCGCGGAGCCTTCATGTCGGGATGACGGCGGTAGAAGCCCACCAGTCCCAACACCATGGCTATCACGACGAGAACGGAGATAAACAATGCCATCACGTCCTTAGTGATCGACAGGTCAAGAGGCCGGTATTCCTTGTAATACTCTCCGGCCACCTTATGAGCGGCTGCCGCATCGGCGTCGGGCACGTAGACATAACCGTCGATGACGGGCATGCCCTCGTCCACCACATCGCCTTCCTTATGCTTGGCCAGTTCGGCATCCACTTTCTTCCGGTCTTCGGGCGACAGATCGAATATCTCCACCACCTTGTCCTTGTGCGTACTGATCTGAGCCAGCACGAAACGGTACTGCTTGCCGTCGCGCTCACATGTCTTCACCACGGGCACCATCTGCTTGTGCTCTTTGTCGGTGGCGGGATCCTTGACCTCGACGGACTTGGTCAGGTCCGCGCTCGAGAAGCAGAACCAGCTGTGGTCCTCCGCACGCACTATCACAGGCAGCGGCATACGCATGGTATGCGAGAAGGGAACCTCCCAGCCATACCCGTCGCCGAGATGCTCGAAGATTAGCTCCTTCACGTCCATCTTCTCCTCGTTCTGTTCCTCCTTCTGCAGCTCCGACGACACTTTCTCCGAGTCATCCTTCGAGCATCCGGGGACCATAACGACTGTCAGGACCGCCAGTAACAATATGTAGATGCGTTTTAACATATCTTTCTTTATATTCCGGTCTCTGGGATTATCCTATCAATAGGCCAAAACCGAGATTTTATTATCGTTCACATCCGCCAGACCGCCGTTGATGGGCATGTCGCCGCTCTCACCGTCGGGCTTGACATAATGCACCGTTCCCCTCACCAGCACCGATATGATCGGGGCGTGGTTCTTAAGCACGGTGAACGATCCGAGCTGACCGGGCAACGTCACCATCGTGACCTCGCCGCTGTAGCTCACTTCGTGTGCGGATATAATTTCAAGGTTCATGGCTCGATCACTTCACCTCCGCCAGGAGTTTCTTACCCTTCTCGATAGCCTCGTCGATGGTGCCGACATTCAGGAACGCCTGCTCGGGCAGCTCGTCAAGCTCGCCGCTCAATATCATCTTGAAGCCACGGATTGTCTCGGCCAGAGGCACCATCACGCCGGGGAGACCGGTGAACTGCTCGGCTACGAAGAACGGCTGCGACAGGAAGCGCTGTGCGCGACGCGCGCGGGCCACCACCTTCTTGTCCTCGTCCGACAGCTCGTCCACACCCAGGATGGCGATGATGTCCTGCAGCTCGTTGTATTTCTGCAACAGCTGCTTCACGGCCTGCGCCGTATTGTAATGGTCCTCGCCCACGATGTTGGGATCAAGGATTCGCGATGTGGAATCCAGCGGGTCTACGGCAGGATAGATACCAAGCTCCGAAATCTTACGGTTCAACACCGTCGTGGCGTCAAGGAACGAGAACGTCGTGGCCGGAGCCGGGTCGGTAAGGTCGTCGGCAGGCACGTAGATGGCCTGTACCGATGTGATGGAGCCCTGCTTGGTCGACGTGATTCGCTCCTGCAGCATACCCATCTCCGACGACAGCGTAGGCTGATAACCCACGGCCGACGGCATACGGCCTAACAGTGCCGACACCTCGGAACCGGCCTGAGTGAATCGGAATATGTTGTCGATGAACAGAAGAATATCTTTCGATCCGCCGTCGCTGTCACGGAACTGCTCGGCTACGGTCAAACCCGACAACGCCACGCGCAGACGTGCGCCCGGCGGCTCGTTCATCTGGCCAAACACCAGCGTGGACTGCGAGTTCTTCAGCTCCTCATGGTCGACATCGTCCAGGTTCCATTCCCCCTTCTCCATGCCTTCCGTGAATTTCTTTCCATATTTGATCACACCGCTCTCGATCATCTCGCGCAGCAGGTCGTTACCCTCGCGGGTACGCTCGCCTACACCGGTGAACACCGAGAAACCGTTGTGTCCTTTGGCAATATTGTTGATGAGCTCCTGAATCAGCACCGTCTTGCCCACACCGGCACCGCCGAACAGACCGATCTTACCACCCTTCATGTAGGGCTCCAGGAAGTCCACCACCTTGATACCGGTGAACAGGATCTCCTGCGAGATGGCCAGGTCGTCGAACTCTGGAGCCGGCTGATGAATGCCGCGCAGGTTATCGCGGTTCAGCGCGCCGAGCATGTCGATGGGTTCGCCCACTACGTTCAGCAGACGCCCCTTGACCTGCGTGCCCGTAGGCACCAAAATGGGAGTGCCAAGATTGCGCACCTTGACACCGCGGCGTACGCCGTCCGTGCTCTCCATTGCCACGCAGCGAGCCGTATCCTCGCCGATGTGCTGCTCCACTTCAAGTATCAGCTCCTCGCCGTTGTCGCGAAGCACCTGCAACGCCGTATAGATCGGCGGTATCTGGTCCTTGCCTCCCTCGAACGATACATCGATCACAGGGCCTATGACCTGAACTACAGTACCTAAATTCTCGCTCATATCTCGTTTTTCTTATTTTCAGTTAGTATTAGAAGTGCCACCCTAATGCTACGAACACCGTCATCAGCAAAAGGTTTGCCAGCGCGAACGGCATCAGGTATTTCCACTCGAACGACAGCAGCTGGTCGATACGCACACGGGGGAACGTCCACTTGAACCAGATGATGACGAACGAGATGAAGAATGCCTTGCCCAGGAACCACACCACGCTCGGGATATAGTCCATCACCATGTTGAAGCCGTCCCAGCCGGGAATGTGCAGAGGCATCCAGCCGCCTAAGAACATCAGCGAGGCGATGCCCGACACGATGAACAGGTTCAGATACTCGGCCAGATAGAAGAAGCCGAAGTGGATACCCGAATACTCCGTGTGGTAACCGGCTGTAAGCTCATGCTCGGCCTCGGGAAGGTCGAACGGGCCGCGGTTGGTCTCGGCCGTAGCAGCCACGATATATATCAGGAATGCTATGATGGCGGGGATGTGTCCCTTGAACAGGAACCATGCGTCCTCCTGAGCCCATACAAGCTCGTTTATGTTCATGGTGCCGGACAGTACGATGATGGTCATTATGGCCAGACCCAACGACACCTCGTAGCTTATCATCTGCGCGCCGCTTCGCATGGCGCCGATCAGCGTGTATTTGTTATTCGATGCCCAACCGGCCAGCAGGATACCCAATACACCCACCGAACTGACCGCCAGCACGAAGAAGATGCCTATGTTCCAGTCTATAATCTGCAGACCGTTGCCCCACGGCAGACACGCCAGCATTATCACCGACGACGTGATGACCAGGTAGGGCGCGAGCTTGAACAGGAATCGGTCGGTGCCTTTCAGACATATCAGCTCCTTGATCAGGATCTTGAACATGTCGGCGAACACCTGCAGAAGTCCCCACGGACCTACACGCATCGGGCCCAGTCGGCACTGGAACCATGCGCACAGCTTGCGCTCGTACAATATATAGAACAGGGCCAGCACAGTGTATGCCAGCAGAACGATCACTCCGACAATGACACACTCTATAAGGACGGCCAGCCAGTCGGCCATGCCCGTCCCCAACAGCCAGTCATTGAAGCACGATGTCCATTTCCCAAAATCAAACATATCTTGTTATTGTTGTTTTATGCGTGGTTTATATCACTGTTAACGGTCAATATCGGGGATCACGAAGTCCAGGGCGGCGCCGATCGTGATCAGGTCCGCGATCATATAGCCTGTACAAGTCAGGTCCATCACACCCACCAGGTTGAAGCATGGGCTCTGGAAGTGTACGCGGTAGGGATTCTTCGATCCGTCACTCTCGATGTACACTCCGAACGCGCCGCGCGATGCCTCCACCTGCTGGTACCAGTGGCCCACAGGCAGCTTGATCAGCTTCGGAACCTGAGCGCGGATGTCGCCCTCGGGAATATTGTCCACTAACTGGGCCAGTATCTTGCAGCTCTCCTCTATCTCCTTCATGCGCACCATGTAGCGGCTGTACGAGTCGCAGCCGTCCAGCAGCACCTCGTCGAAATCCAGCTCCGAATATATACCGTACGGATGCTTCTTGCGCGTGTCGTTGCTCCAGCCCGATCCGCGTCCGCTCGGTCCGGTGATGGCGTAGTTGATGGCGTCCTCTTTCGAAAGCTTGCCCACTCCCACCAGACGGTTCTTGGCTATAAGGTTGTTGGAGAATACGTTGTGATATTCCTTCAGACGCTTGGGCATGATGGCAATCAGCTCCTTCACATCCTTCTGGAAGTCTGGGTGCAGGTCGGCGATGACGCCGCCTATCACATTATAGTTCATCGACATGCGTGCGCCGCAGGTCTTCTCGAATATGTCGAGTATCATTTCGCGTTCACGGAATCCGTAGAAGAACGCCGTGGTGGCGCCTAAGTCCATTGCCGTACATCCGAACGACAGCAGATGGGACGAAATACGCATCAGCTCGTCCATCATGCAACGTATCACCTCGGCGCGGCGCGGTACCTCGATGCCTAAGGCCTTTTCTATACACATGCACAGACAGTGGCGGTTCATGTGGGCCGACATATAGTCCATACGGTCGGTGAAGTGCAGGGTCTGCGGATAGGTCATGCCCTCCGACAGCTTCTCGATGCCTCGGTGAATATAACCGGACACCACATCCACCTTCTTCACATACTCGCCGTCGAGCGACGTGCGGAAACGCATCACACCGTGCGTGGAAGGGTGTTGCGGACCGATGTTAACCACATAGTCGTCCTTCTCGAACACGCGGCCATATTCAGGCTTAAGTTCGCCGTTCACCAGCTTGTAGCTCACGGTCTGGTCCTCGTTCTCCTCGTCCTCCATGCGGATAGGATTCAGTTCGGGATTTGCGTCATAGTCTTTGCGCAGGGGGTGTCCCACCCAGTCGTTGCGCAGGAAGAAACGGCGCATGTCGGGATGGTTCACGAACTTGATGCCGAACATGTCGTACACCTCGCGCTCCTGGAAATTAGCAACCTTCCACAAGTCGCTTACAGTATGTATATAGCTGTTGTCGCGGTCGCCCGATGCCTCCACCTTCACCGACAGCATCTCCCAGTCACGGGAAGTAGCGGTCAGATAGTACATCACGCCTAATTTCTCCTTCCAGTCCATACCCACTACGGCTGTCAGGACATCGAAACCGAAATCTTCCTTCAGTTTTTTTGCGAAGTCATGCCAATCCGGCTCCGCTACATTCACCTGCAGGCACTCTCCATCCTCGAATGTGGCCGCAGGATAAATTTTCTCTATCTTTTCTTTTAATTGGCTCATATCCGTTTATCCTATCTGCCCCTTTTCGTCGGGATGTTGTGCGAAAAAGTCCTCTATTTTCTCCTTGCGGTTGGCTCCGCCGAAGAATTTCTGCACCTTGATTTTGCGCTGCAGCTGCATCAGACCGTAGAACATGGCCTCGGGACGCGGAGGACAACCGGGGATGTACACGTCCACAGGCAGAATCTGGTCCACGCCGGGCACCACGCAGTATGAGTTCTTGAACGGGCCGCCCGAAACGGCGCAGCCACCGCATGCTATCACATATTTGGGTTCGGCCAGCTGCTCGTACAGACGGCGCAGCGCCGGCGCCATACGGTGTACGATGGTGCCCTGCACCATTATATAGTCGGCCTGACGGGGCGAGTTTCGGGCCACCTCGAATCCGAATCGTGCCATATCATAGCGCGCCGCGCCCAGACACATGAACTCGATGGCGCAGCACGACGTGCCGAAGCACAGCGGCCACAAAGAATTGGCACGACCCCAGTTGATCAGGTCGTCGAATGCCCCCACCATTACGTTTGCTCCTGTAGCGTTCAGCTCCTCGACCAACTTGTCTATGTAATCGTTGTTCTTGAAGTCCTCGCGCTTCATGCTTTTAATATGGTCTACTCCCATTTCAGCGCACCTTTACGCCAGGCGTATGCCAGGCCCATTATCAATACAAACATGAATATGCCGATGCAAAGTATTCCCGAAGGACCCATATCCTTCATCACCACGGACCAGGGATACAGGAACACCACCTCCACATCGAACAATAAAAACAAAATGGCGAAGATATAGTATCCCGCCTTAAACTGTAGCATAGACGCGCCTCGCGTCGGTATGCCGCACTCGTATGCCTCCGCCTTCTTCACCGAATATGAACGAGGCGATATCAATTTGGCAATAAGCAGCGCCGCAAACACCAGGGCAAGACCAGTTATCATGGCCGTGATGCTCAACACTCCATTACCGATATGGCACAATAACTCCATATTGTGTTTATGATTAGTTAGTTACATGGTTTTAGACGCGCCCCCAACTTGCGCATCCCGTTACTTCTTGTGCAAAGTTACCCAAAATTTTTCACTCTGACAAATAAAAAAGCCGCTGTTCCGTCTTGGGCAGCGGCTTTTAATTACATCTATGACGCGTCACGGGACCGTTGCCCGCGCGCTCCACGCTTCGGCGTGTCTCACTGCTTCACATCCGACATGTTGAACCCGATCAGGCACATTCCCTGGAACGATACCACATATCCGTTGTCGAGCATAATACGGCATGTTGCCTGTGTCAGGTCGGGCGACGAGCTGTTCATTATCAGCTTATCGACTTTGATGGCCGGTGCTTTGGCTCCATCCTTCTCCAGAATGGCCTCAGGCGTAACGTCGCTGCATTCCAGCGTGTAGCCGAGCGCTCCGAACTTCACAGGCACGCCCTTCAACACGTAGTTATAAGTGTTGTCAGCGTTCAGATAAGATACATTGTACAGGAATACATCGGCCTTGTAGTCGCCGGCCTTCTCCAGATTCATCATCACGCGTATCGAAGGCGTCTTGGTCTCTATCGGCGCACTCATACCTGTTCCCCCGACACTTGTATTGCCGGTGAAGATCATATCCTTCCAGAACGTGCGCACTTGATAGTCACCAAGCTTGAACTGTGTCTCGCAATATACGCGCGTGCTCGGATATTGTATAGGATTCAGCTTGATCTGCGCGGCCAACAGGTTGATGATCGAATCGTTGAAGGTGTTGGAGCAGGTGGTGAAGTCGGCAAATACGTTGGTTATATTGGCGCCACCCTCTTGGCTGGCGTCGGCGGCCTCGCCCAGGAAGAACTGTGACAGGTTCTTGCATCCCTGCATACGTATCCGACCCATGATCATAGGTATTTCCTTGGTGCTGAAGCTCTTCACCGAACCACCTATGTTCAGGTCGTTGCTCATCATCATCATCTTGAAATTATAGTTGTCGGTCACGAACGTATAATTGTTCAATGAAACCGACGGCTCCACGTCGCTTCCTGTCACCAGCGAATATGTCTCTACCTTGAATGTAGAGGTCGATGTGAATGAATTTTCATTCTTATTGCACGAGGCTGCTCCCACCAGGAACAACGCGCAGCCAATCATGGTGATTTTCTTCATAGTTCTGTTTTGTCTTTGTTATGTCTCCAATAACAAACGCTGAATAATGGCGGATATTGTCAACGCACGTCTGTTATCAGTCCTTCGCGGTTCTGCAGCACGCAAGGGAATACCTCGCATGCTTCCTTTACGAACAGCGAGTCATCGTCATATCTTGAAGAATAATGTCCTGTCAGCAGCCGCTTTGCGCCGGCGTCACGTGCCACGATGGCCGCCTGCTCGGCTGTGGAATGAAACCGTTCGCGGGCGTTGTCGGCGTTGTCGCGAAGATAGGTGGTCTCGTGAAACATCAGGTCCACCGGCCCCACCTTGGCCGCCAGTTCGGGCATGTACAGCGTATCCGACAGGTGCGCGTATTTCCGTCCCGGCTCTGCGGGACTGGTCAGAATTTCGTTCGGCACAACAGTGCCGTCCTCCTTCACGAAGTCAGCACCCTCCTTTATCTCGCGCATCCTGAACACAGGCACACCGTGGAAGTCGCACATGTCGCGACGCATGTGGCGCAGCGGCTCGGCCTCCTCGAACACATACCCTACCGTCGGCACACGGTGCTTCAACGGTATGGTGCGGACACGCAGCGAGCCGGTGTCGAGTATCACCTTCTCCTCCGGCCCTATCACGTCATATTCCAGCTCGAACGACAGCTCACGTGCGAAGAATCCCAATATCTGCTCCAGTATTTCCTTTCCTTCCTTAAATGTGTGGACAGTCAGCTTTCCCTCCTTGCCGCCGAGCGCCATGGTCGAGATCAGCCCTGGAAGTCCCAACACATGGTCGCCGTGAAGATGGGTCAGGAATATATGGCGCAGACGCCCGAACTTCAGCCTCTGTTTCTGAAACTGAAGCTGCGCGCCTTCGCCGCAGTCTACCATATACAGAGTGCCGCGATGTTCCACAACAGTCGACGACGGCTGATGCTTCACGGTCGGCTTGGCCGAACCGCATCCTAACGTATGTATCCTGAAGTCGCTCATTTCACAGACGTATATATTCTTTTACAGCTCATTTCACATTGATTATCATTCCGGCGGAATGCGCCGTTATCACAGGTGCGTACTGGCTCTGAGCCTGTGCGATGCCGAGACTGTACTCGCCGGCACGGTCCACGTAGCATTCGTAGTTCAGCACATGAGTGCCCTTACCTAAGAATGGTATGAACAGGTTGGTGCCTTCGTTACGCACCTCGCGGTAATACCACACGCCGTCGGACGATGTGTAGCCGGACAGCTGGCCGGCGGGTTCCAGACATGCACTGCGTGAATCCATCACGGCCACATAGTCCAGATCGCGGTCGCACTTTATGGTCAGCGTCACGCGCACCTTGTCGCCGGTCTTCAAATCGGCCATCTGCGCCTTGTTGCCGTCCATCGTATATATGTTCTTGAATATGCTCAGCTGTGGTATGCTCTGATCCTTCACATCCTCTATCGGCGCCACATACTGACTTATCACGCCACCCCATGCCGGGCCTGCCGAATGCTTCTCTATCTTTATGTCTCCCTTCTTCACCATGTCCGGTGTCAGAGTCATCGTGAAGCTGTCGGTCAGTTTGGCGCGCTTCGGCACGGCCACCTCTCTGCCGCCGACCGTGACGGTGGCGTTCTGCGACGGCACGGTCCAGTCTGTTCCCGAGCTAAGCAATGCCTGCACCACCTCGGCCGTGGCACGGTTGTCGCTCCAGCTCTGGGTCTGCTTCGACATCAGCAACCATTGGCGCAACTGGTCTACGGCATCGGCATCGGGCTGCACCTCGGTATAGGCTTCCAATACCTGAGCGGTCGTGATAAGCGGATTCCAACCCGACCATACGCCGCGCAGGTTCTCGAAGCACATCCCCTTTTCGGGACTTACCGTAGCAAACTGACGCAACGATTCCAATATATTGCCTGACAGCGTCTTATTACCCGAACGATGCTCAAGTATCACGGCCACTGCCTTGTCGTAAATGTCGAAGTTCTTCCAGCCGTCAGCAATCTCCTTCATGGTCGCCCTACGCATCTGGCCGAAATTGCCGGCGTCATTCACATCGGGGAAGAAGCTCTTGACATACAGATAATTCAGCATCTGCGACACGCTGATATATTTGCGTTTGTTACGCTCCCATTCCTTCACCAGTTCCTTGTCTACGTACGCGAATGCTTTTTTCAACATCGGCATGGAGTTGGCGGGCATATATCCCATACCCTTCAGCATGGCGAAATGTAGCAGCACGCGTGACGTGATGAATTCCGATGTCGGCATGTTGTCGCACCAGCTCCAGCCGCCGTCGTTGTTCTGCTTCTCGCGCAGCTTGTTCATAATGGCGTTCACCGCGGCCCCGGCCGCCTTGGTGTCCGTGTACTTTATCAGCGACTGCATCCGCATGGTCTCGTCCTTGGCGTCGTTCACCCAGGGGGTGTTGTTAAGGGTCGTCACCTTCAGATTCTGATTCTTCTCCAGGTGTGATACCAATGTGGAGTCACCGGCATTCTCGGGCGCGGCGAAAGTCTTAAGTGCTTCGCCAAGCTGCGGGAATTGCTTTATAAGGCCCGACGCAATGGCATTGCCGTACAGGGCATCTACCTGCGACAGGATGTTGTCGGACTTCGGAGTCACTATATCGGGAAGTGCCGTGACGCATTCCCAGACGGGATTCCCGCAATATTGCAGCGTTACGTTGGCATCCTTGGCATTGGCAGGGATATCTGCCTTGATCACCTGCTCGCCGGGTCCGGCGTAGAAGGACTTGGACTCAATCACAGGAGTACTGCTGGGCAGAACGGCCACATCCGTACCCTCTCCGTCGCGGTGGTTGCCGCCGATGGCGTATGCGCGGATTGTTACTGCCGAGAGGTTGTCCGGGACATTATATTTTATCGTGACTATACGCGATCCTGATGCCTTGGTTTCCTCGGCACCGAAATCTTCGGCCACAAGCACCTTGCCCTCCGCATTCAATATCTCGATGCGCCCTGCCAAAGGCAACGTCTCGCCGCTGTTGTTGAACAGCGTGGCGCTCACCTCGGCCTTGTCGCCTGTGCGCAGGAAGCGAGGCGCGTTCATCTGCACCATCACTTTCTTGGTGGCTACGGCCGTCAGCATCTTCACGCCGCCTCGCATATACTTGTCGTACCCGGCTATCTGCAGCTGCCATGTACCGTTGAACTGCGGCACGTCAAAGTCCAGCATAGCCACGCCGTCGCCGTCGGTCGTCAACTCCGGCATAAAGAATGCCAGCGGACACTCCACGGGACGTACTTCCTCCTCAGTGTCGGCCGGGCCTGCTCCTGCTTCTGTCACCTCGGCCTCGGCCAATTCCTCGTCGGCCGCCTCCTCGGTCATGACGCGGGCCATCTGTTTCATTTTGACACCGGCACTTCTGCTCGATCGCAATTCTACGGGAGCGGCATCCATTTTCATCTCATTCACCACACAATCATATAGTATCATGCCGCTTCCCCAGCGATCGTACAGGCCATAGCCGTACGTATTGAGTTCGGGCTCGGCGAATCTATTGTAGTTCTTGCCACCGAGCCGCACATATTTATGGAAGTCCGTGGACCAGGAACCAATCTGCCTCATGCTTATAGATGAAGCCGTGCTCCACGAACGCATCGAAGCGGGATTGAACGACCATTCGAACGGTGCGATGGCGTTCAGGGCCTGGTTGCTCATAACGGCCATAACGGGACGGTATGTCATTGGCTTACCGCCTATCTTAAAGCCGAACTTCCATTGCTCTTTCGCCCCGGGTTCCAGTTTGTCGCGGAAACTCTCGGTGCTGATCTCAACCTTTTCCTGCTGGAGCGGGGGAATTACCGTAACATTCCATGTCTCGCCCTTCAGGTCGTGCATTCCGGTAAAGTGCAGGAATATCCTTCGGTCGGCAGCCGGAGCATCGACTTTGACCGATGTCATGCCGTCAGAAACTTTCAGCCATTTGCGCTCCAGAGTCTTCTCGCCGTCATCCATAACGCAATATATGTAGCTGTCTTTGTAGCTGCTGCCTACCGGCACGCTCAGCGTCTTTTCGCCCTTGGCCATATAGTATGTGTACTCGGGTACCCACAATACAGTCTCCACCGGCGGTTTCTTTTCATCGGCGCTCCAGACAATTACTGTAGTCGACTGATTGGGGCATTCATCCGTGTCCCTCATATCCTCGTTGAGCGAGAAGGTTATCTTATACTTACCGGGAATAATGGCATTTGTCCCGGGCACGAAAGCCCCCGGAGCAAACTCACCTTTCTCCACGGTCGCGCCCTTGGCATCGGCGATGGTGTAATATATCTTCCTGTCGGCGGGTTTGCCGGTCATGTCGCGCACGGTCACCGTTCCGAATTTTGCATCGGGTTCCGATTTAAATCTCTCCGGCACATTTGCATCAATGGTATACGCCGCTGCCATGCTGAACATCGTGGCCGGTGCCTGACGGGTCTCGCCGGCGGCGTCGGTCACATCCACCTTAAGCGTAAACAGTCCCTTGGCATACGGGGTGCCTTTCAATGTCTCCGTGGGCAGTTCTATCACAAACTTGCCGTCACCGTCCGTGGTGGTCGTTCCGGTGCACGATTGATTACTCTCGAACATCCCCCGCCACCAGCGCCACGGGCTGTACGTTACAGTGTATGCCACTTTCGCGCCGGCTACCGGCATACCGGAATATGTCCTGGCGTCACCTTCTATCTTCAGCACGTCGCCGAACTTGAAGTTCTCGGCTACCTTACCGGTCTCGACCTTGAATGTCGGGGTCTTGTAGTCCGCCACCTGCACGTTGGTTCCGGCCGCTACCCTGTCTCCTGCCACCAACTGTAACGCATAACTGCCCAGCAGTCCGTCGGTAGGCACACGGAATTCACCCGTCAGTCGTCCGTACGCATCGGTAGTTCCGCGCACCGTGTCAATGGGCTGATAGTTGGCATCGCGCAACACAACTTTCATCTCCTTGCCGCCGGTCTCCTTCATGTCGTTACCTTTGCGGCTGCCTGCCACGGCCACGAACCGCACCGTATCACCGGGCTTGTAGACAGACAGGTCGGTCAGCACCGTGCCGAACGGCTGTTCTTTTACCTCCGACCGGCCTCGTCCGTACATCCAATACGACAAGTCGCAGAAACTGTCACCCTTGCGCACAAAGAGTGACGCGTCGCCTGTCGGCAGTTCCACACAGCCGTTTAAGTCCGTAGTGAAGTGCTTCGTCTCCGCAACGCCTCGGTAAGTCTTTTTGGTCCAGGTCACTTTAGCGCCCTGCACCGGCTGCTGCGTGCGGGCATCTACCACATGCAGCCTCTTTATGTTTTCGTTTATGTCTGTTTCCTCAAAGTAACTGATGTCGCTCACCTGCATTCGGCTACTCGACACATCCTTCTGCGAGTTGCGGATTATTCCGGCTTCCTTACCGGTAGTGCTTGCAAACAATGCATAATTGCCGGCATCCATCAGCGGCATCTCCACTTCGGCGGTCGACATGTCGGGGGCCGTGCCGGTCAGTTTGACAGGCACGGTGGTTATGAGCTGCCCCTTCGTCCTGAAAGTATCGTAATTTATGTTGTTATCGGTCAACGTGTCGGGGAATTTATATACCATGATATAGAAATCATAGACATTCATGCCCGTCACCTTGCATTTCCATTCCTCGCCGGGCATCACCGCCTGCGGATAGTTAAGGGTGACACCCTGTGACGTCAGTGTCTCGATGAAAGAACGCACCTCGCCATTGCCTCGCGCCGTGGGAAAAGCATTGTTGTAACGGGTGGCTATCACAAGAGCCTCGCGGCTCCGCTTGTTCCTGATTGCGTTGTCATCCTCTTTATCATCGCCTATCCTGTCCTCGTCTATCCTTGTAAGATCACGCAGATACGCGCCCACGAAATACGCTCCGTATGCCGTGTTGCCGTATTCCTTGTAGCAACGATCCAGCCAGTTTTGTTTCTGTTCCCTGTTTTCGATATTCTGCCATACGCGGTAAGCGAACTCGGAGGCTAACTCCGTGTTTCCTTTCTCCCTGTTGATATTCTCGCCCTCGCGCAGTAGTTTTTGCTGTAATTCCCCGCATTTCTGCGCTTCGGTCAGTTTCGTAATGTCGCCGAATCGGAGCGGTTCGATCTTGTCGGCATACACATCTAACGCTTGGGCGCCGGCAAATCTCACGAAGTCGCTGACGGTCATCCTGGCGGCGACAGCATCCTTGGTATTCTTCAATACGCCTGCCACGTCGGCGATGCCGTAGTTTCCGGCTCCGGCCATATCCGCAGCCCGTTCCACGCATTGCTGCGTACAGATGGCGAACATATCCTTGCTCCAGGACAGAACGTTATCGGGAAACCGGTCCAACGGCAGTTTACGCTGGTTGAAGTCCCATTGGTTAGACTGATATATGCTGTTGTATAGTTGCGCCTGGGCTATCAGCGACATAGCGTTCCACGGTGCCGGCAAAGAGTTGGCCAGCGTGTCGAAACGGGCGATGTTACCGTTCACGTTTCCCTCAGAGTTCACGAGACTCGATGCCACGCTAAGCTGTATGGCACCCTGCAGCGCCCTCTGTCCGTCACCGGCCTTCAGAGCCTTGGCATATTCGGCGCGGGCGTTCTTCATCACCATCTCCGGATAAGCGAAGTCCGGAACCGCAAATGTGTTTTTCATGGTCTTTCCCTGGTTATTCTTTTTCCCGGTCGTCTTAGTCGCTACGGGTCTTTTACTGACCGGCGCCCCATAAGCGTTCCCGCATACCGGCGTCGCCATTAAACAAAAAAAGGCGATCGTGGCGAACGCCTTTCTTATGATGCTGTATGTTTTCATACCGAATTACAATTGGACCGCTCTGCGGTCAATTAATTCACTGGGTTATATACATTTGCACTTTCACCGGATTCTCTCGATAATCGGAATAATCGAGAGAATCGGGATAATCTCGAAGTAAATCTCGAGAATCCTGAAACAGATATGCTTCAGTTTATACGCTGTTTGGCGGCCTTTTGTTTTGTGTGCATCTTCTGTTTCCGCTCCATTCGCATCTTCATCATGCGCTGGTTGAAAGCGTCCTCGGCCTCCTTCATCTTATACACTTGCTTGGCGGTAAGGAACTTCTGAAACTTTTCGTTATAGTTCTTTTCAATTTGCGCACCCTTTTCCTTAGCCTGATTCAATGCCTTGACCACCGACTCGTAATCGGCGTCTGTAGCCGTCTTGTCGTTCTTCAGCTTCTTTTCCAACGCACGAGTCTCCCGGAACAGCTGCCAGCGTTCGCGGTCCATCTGCTCGTACAGCGGAGCGAACTTTTCCTTCTGCTCGTCGGTCAATTCCATCTCCTGCGCTATGTACTTGGTCTTGAACTCCACCATCTCCTTATGCATCTCCGCACGGCTTTTCTTAGGCTTGTCCTGCGCATAGCCGGGCAGAATACACGCCAACAGCGTCATTATCAGCATATAGACTAACTTCTTCATATCATTCCAGGTTCTGGTCCGTTGCGCCGGCCTCGTTGAAGGCCTCCACGAATTCGTTCATGTCGGTAAATTCCAACAGCACTGCATCTTCTGTCTCCATGGCGGACATCAGGCTTGTCGGTATATAGATGGCATCCTGTTCCACGGCTTTCTCCATCAGCTGCGCATATTGCTCCGGCGGATTGTCCAGGTTAAGCTCCCGGCTGGTCATCACGCGGCCGAACACGTTCATCATCACCCAGATTCCGAGGAACATCGCGGCGAGATACACGTACGGCTTCAGCTTCTGCCAGCGCGTCATCTCCACATATCGCTGCTCCTGAGGCTGTGCGGGCAACTTGCCTTCCACCTCCGTCATCATCTGCGCAAAATATCCTTCCGGCACCTTCCACGGACCTTTGCGCCCGAAACGGTCCAGAAGCATCTGCTCTTCCTTATTTATTTCTTTCCCCATCGTTCGTATTCTTTATATCATAAAGACTTTTCCGGGCCTTTTTGGTTTAATTGAAAAAATTTTTTTGCTTTTCGTGAACTATTCCCGATGGCTGATGTTATAGAGGTATAAGAAATCGTTTCATGATGTTAGGTTAGTTCGAAAAAGTATTATGGAAAACACTTGAAAGCGGCTGGTTGTGAAACCGGCCGCTTTCGTTGTATATATGTCGTAAAAGTTGTCACCCTCGCGCATTTTCAGGCTTTTTTGTTAAATTTTCTTAGAAACTGACGCAAGCTCGGATTTTTTATATAATTTTACGGGCTGAACCGGGAATATATAGCCCATAACGGAGTTCATACCCAATAACGTATTGTGGCATACAAAGCACCGATAGATGAATCCAAACTGGTGAGTGACCTCAAGGAGCCGTCGACGGCCCAGCAGGCATTCCGTACGCTGATGGAGACGTTCGGCGAGCAACTCTATTGGCTTATCCGCAAGATGGTCGCGTCGCACGATGACGCCAACGACCTGGTGCAGCAGTCGTTCATGAAGGTGTGGACCAACATCCACAATTTCCGCGGCGATGCCAAACTATCGACGTGGCTTTACAAAATCGCGGTTAACGAAGCTATTAATTTTATTAATAAGGAAAAACAGCGCAACAGCATCGTAGGTCCCGAGGATTCCTACCTGATGTCCACCTTGGAAAGCGATCCCTATTTCGACGGCGACGAACTCCAGCTCAAACTCCAGAAGGCCATACTGGCCCTCCCTGAAAAGCAACGGCTCGTTTTCAACATGCGGTATTATGACGAAATGAAATATGAGGAGATTTCCGAAGTTCTCGGCACCTCGGTCGGCGCCCTCAAGGCATCGTACCATCACGCCCTGAAGAAGGTGACCGCCGCCATCGAGGTCGAAGATATTTAAACTGCTGTTTTTTGATTGTAACTTGTTGTTTCTACATTTAGCTGATTAATGAGCAAACCTGACGTTAGGACCTCTCAGTCCACCGTTTCAACTTCCGTGCCCTTGCGCCGGCTCGGCATCGGGGGCCTGTCGGCCATCGTTTTCAGCATGATGGTCGGTTCCGGCATTTTCAACATCCCGCAGAACATCGGCTCCGAGGCCGGTCTCGCCTCTTGCCTTATGGCATGGGTCGTAACCGCCATAGCCATGCTGTCGCTGCTGTACACGTTCCGACAGCTCTCCACCAAACGCCCCGAGCTCAACGCCGGTATCTATCAGTATGCCCTGGCCGGTTTCGGCAACTATGCCGGATTCAACATGGCATGGGGCTACTGGCTCTGCGTCTGCTTCGCCAACATCGCATACGCCGTGATGCTCAACGACAGCTTCGGCGCCTTCATTCCCGTGCTGCTGGATCACGGCTGGGGTCTCGCCATATTTGGCTCGCTGCTGATATGGCTCATGTATTTTCTGGTCAGCAACGGCCTGAAAACTGCCAAGCTGCTGAACAACATCATGACGGTGTTCAAGCTGATTCCCATCGTGCTCATCATCGTGCTGCTTTTCATATATTGCAGTATGCCTACCCTTGAATCCAACTGGCCCGGCACCAGCGCTGAGGCTCCTTTCTGGAGCCAGGTGCGCAATTCCATGATGGTCACGCTGTGGTGCTTCATCGGCATCGAGGGGGCCGTGATGATGTCGGCACGAGCCAAACGGCCTAAGGACGTGAGCCGTGCCGGAGTCCTCGGATTCTTCTCGGCATGGATTCTCTACGTGGGCGTCTCGGTACTGGCTTTCGGCATATTGTCGCGCTCCGGCCTCTCCGACCTCAAGGACCCTTCCGTAGCCTATCTGTTGCGCGACGTCTCGGGCAACTGGGCATATTGGTTCGTCATCGTCTCGGTAATAATCTCCGTGCTCGGCTCATGGGTGTCATGGTCTCTTGTCTGCGCACAGGTGCCGATGGAAGCGGCCCAGGCCGGCATCCTGCCGTCCGTATTCAAGAAACTGAACCGCCACGCCATGCCGGCGTTCGGACTGCGCGTGTCCAGCATCGCCATGAACCTTTTTCTGTTCATCGTCATCATGTCCGACGACGTATATATGGCCGCCCTCAACATCACCGGCATGATGATACTGCCCTGCTACCTGTTCAGCGCCCTCTATCTGTTCAAGCTCGGACTGCACAAGGCCAACGGCCTGCGCCACACCATTCCCGTGGCATTGCTCTGCATCCTGTCGTGCCTCTGGATGCTCTATTCCTCAGGTCCCGGACTTATGGCCACCTCGATATTCTACGTAGCCGGCACTTTCTATTACTTCAAGTGCGGCCACGAGAAGAACCGCTACCTCGGCGTCCGCCTTCCCTGGTCGCAGTCGTGGCGCCACCACTTCACCATCCCCGAGCTCTGGGTGTTCATCATCCTCAGCCTGCTGGCCCTCGCCTCGATCATCCTCATCGCCACCGGCGTCCTCACATTCTAACATAAGATACTGGCACAAAAAAACTCCGTCGTTGACGGAGTTTTAATTTTAAAGTGCTAAGCATTCCCATGTACTACACCTGAAAGTATTATTATTGACATGTGAAATATGCTTTGATACTTTGCTCGTGGCAAAGTCAGGATATTCTATTTAACGTACCACGCACTTGTAACGCTGCCCGTTAGCTTTGATCACGATTACTACCGTGCCGGGTGCCGGCCGGGTTACTTTATGTCCGTTCAAGTTAAATATCATGGTTCCCTCTTCGAGGTTGTCCATCTCTATACCGAGGATACCCGATGATTTTGCGTTATCATAGATCTGCTGAATCAATGCCTGGATGCTGTCGACAGGAACGTCATAATCATAATTACCTGCGCTCTCTACCGAAGCATATTCAGCATCAGCGGCAGCCTTTGCATCATTAATCGCCAGCTGAGCAGCATTCACATCGGCTGTGGCATCATAATCGGGGAATTCGCTCTGCACCTTGGCCTTCATATTATTCAACGAAGTTTGCAGTGTCTGAATCTGGCTCAGCGACTCATTATATGCGGCCAGATTAGCCTCCTTGCGCTGATTCTCCACCCACTCGGCTTCCTTGGCGTCGGCCGAAGTACGGACGTTCTGAATCAGGGTCTCGATTTCCTCTACGGGAACGGTAAAGTTGAACAGACCTGAATTCTCGCATGCCAGGAACGCCAGCTTGGCATCGTTGCGGGCATTGGTAATGGCCGTCTGTGCCTCGTTTACCTGAGCTACTACATTTGCATGCGGGCAGTGCTCTTCGGCATACTGAATAGCGGCATTTAACTTTGTCTGCAGCTCATCAATAGATGCCAACGCTGCGTTGTATGCGTCCTGGTTGAAGGTCTTCCGGTTATTCTCAGATGCTGTGGCAGCAGCCGTGAGAATGGCGTTGATCTGACCCTGGATTTCAGTCTCGGGAACTTCATAGTTGAATGTTCCAACCTCTGCCACTGCATTGAATGCGGCAAGCGCATCGGCTTTTGCCTTGTTGATGGCGTTCTGTGCGGCTGTTATCTCGGCCGTTACGTCTACGTCATCATACTGCTCGTTGACCTGAGCTACCGTTGCGTCCAGCGAAGCCTGCAGGGCGTTTATCTTGGCCAAAGCTGCGTCGTAGGCTGCCTGGTTGGCTGCCTGACGAGCCTCTTCCTGAGCTTGGTCGTAAGCTGTCTTAGCGTCGCTGAGCACCTTGGCTATCAGAGCCTTGATACCGGTTTCGTCAAGAGTATACTCATATGTTCCGGCTTCGGCAACAGCATTGAAGGCTGTAAGGGCTCCTGCCTTGGCAGCATCGATTGCTGCCTGGGCAGCCTGAACATTGGCCGTGATGTCGATGCCGGGATAGTCCTGCTCGCACTTGGCCTTGGCATTGTTCAGCTCGGTCTGCAGAGCGGCTATCTTGGCCAGAGTGGCATCGTAAGCTGCCTGGTTGGCGGCCTGACGCTGCTCTTCCTTATATTGAGCCTCTGCTGCCTTGGCGGCCTCGACGTATGCATTGATGGCTGCCTCTACGCCTGCTATGGCAGTGTTGATGGCTGCAGCATTCTCGGTCAGATTGCCAGCGGCATAGTAATTCTCGATATCCTGCGAAATCCGGGTGATTCTTGATGAAAGTTCAGAGCCGTCATACTGATCGGCAACATCGGGACACTCCTGAGCTATTGTAGCAAGAGCTGTCTGGAGTGCTGTCTCGAGGTTTGCCACCGCTGCAGTCAGAGTCTGATACAGAGGTGTCTCGTTCACTGCCTGGATGCTGAACGGATCTGCAATGACGATTTCGTCGTTCTGATTGGAGATCTTTATGTTCTGAACCTCTATTTCGGCTGCCGCTACGCTATATGTGGCATCCGAATTGAAATTGATAGTAAACACCTCGCCCGAATCGCCGGTCAGTCCCTTATGTCTCATGTTGGCAAAAACCACCCGATAAAACGTGCCGTTGTCGTACAGCGATATCACTGACAGACTCGGACACCGGTTGGACTTTACAATCGATTCTGCGTCCAATTTCAGACCTTCGGGCATAACTATATCAAGCTGGAATCCTACCACTTGGCAGTCGGCCTCGAAATTGAATCCGATAGTCGTGGGAGTGCCGGGTTTCACGGATACCTTGTCCGATGAAGGCGTCACCGTGACATGGCAAGGTGAATAAGCGGCCTGAACTGTAAAAGTAGGCTGCGACCACTGTTGTGCGTTTCCTGAGGAGGCTACGCCTGAATAAACGATGTTCTCTACAGTTATGCTTCCAGACTGAGACTGAGACTGCGACACATTGCCTTTAACCTTAACGGGCAGGTAAACCAATGCACCGTCTTCACCCTGGATCGTGGCCTGAGGCATACTGTAGATGAGGACCCTACCTGTTGTTTGATTCATCAGACAGTAATGAGTCTTTATACGCTCGGGATTCAACTCGGCCTCGTCCCCATCAAATTCCAGGAAGCTCGGAAGACTGACGTCAAACTGCATTCCTGCGATGGGTTCCTTGTTCTCAAAATTGACAGCCACCATCTTCTTGTCCTTGTTCGAGAAACTGACAGGGTCAATTGAGAGCACGCTTTGAGCAGTTTCCGCCGCATAGCCTGTCATGCCACACAGCATGAACATGGCAAGCCACATCATAGCCTTCAGCGATTTATTTTGGAAAGTGATTTTCATTTTGTTGGAATTTCTAACTTCCGGGAAGCGCGGTGCGGTAATGCCCCACCGCCCCTCCCGGGATTGTTAACTGACTATATTAGAGTCGCAACATTATCAATGCATCTCCTTGGTGGTCTTACCGTTGGAGTGACGGATGATGTTGATTCCCTTCTGAATCTTACGCATAACCTTACCGGATACGTCATAGATACGGTCGCGGAGGTTACGTGCATCGTTGATGATGTTCTCGATAGCCGAGCTGCCGCCTTTCTTCAGCTGTTCGGCGTTACCCATCTCATCTGCGAAGATTACATTCTCCATTTCCGGAGTACCGATGCCTGTGGTGTGGATGCGGAGCATCACGCCGTCCACCGCATTGACGGTACTGTTAGTCATGGACGCGATTACAAGTCGGTAGTTGCCGCTGCCATTGTCGAATACTGCGATCTCGTGATCGGTCGATGCATCGGCCAGCTCAACGCCCTCGAGGGTCATGCCGGCGGGCAGGTTCACGTCTATCTGTGCGCCTACGAAACCGTTGACACCGGTCAAAGCCATCACGTACTCACGGCCTGTGCCCTCGGACGATACCATCTCCATTCCGTACACACCCTGGCTTGCTGCCACAGTGCGGCGCGGAACCCTTGTCGGAGCTGCGTTCGGATTGGATTCGGCACCCTGGTTGATAACCATGGAGATCAGCTTCGTCACATCGGCGATGTTGAGGTCCTTGCCACCTGTTACGTCTGCTGCGCATGCCTGACGGGCATTCTCCTCATACAGCTTCTGATAGGTCATGTCCTCGCCGACCCAGTTGATGAGGATCTGTACGTCTACTACATTCACCTCGCCATCGGGCTCGAGATTGACATCACCCAGTACGAATGTGTTCTCATCCGCGTCAGTCTGCACGGCTGTCGCAGCCTCGCTGATCGAGTTGAGTTCGTCAACCACCTCATGTACGATGGTTCTGAATTCAACACCTGTGATCTCTTGAGTGTTAAACTTCTCGACTGCATCGTTAACCTTCTGTCCTGCCTCGTTGAGTCGAGCTTTAATTGCATCCAGTTTGGCCTCAAGCTCTGCCTTTACCTCAGGCACCAGATTCTGACCCAGAGCTATGTATGCAACGTTAAGAACCTCCCAAGTTGCATTTTTCACATTCACAACATAGTTGAACTCACTTTGTGCAATAGCAAAGTTGAGATACGTCGCAATGTCAATGGCGTTGTTCAGCGTTGACTCTGCATTGAGGGTTCCGTCCTCATGCTGTGATGTAAGCCACTCACGATCCTGACCGATCCAGAACTCGATATTGTTGACCCAGCTATTAATCGATTCCAGTACACCATGTTCCTTAGCCTCAGCCTTGAGAGCATCAAGCTGTGCCTGATAACCATCGAGTTCCGCTCCTAACTTGACGAACGCATCGTTATTGGCCTTCACTATCTGGGCTTTTGCCTCAGCATCCTGAACCTCAGCAAGGAGAGCCGATACGGCAGCCTTGACAGCTTCCATCTGGGCTACATAACGGTCCTTGGTGACCACGAGTGTACTACCCTCGTTGGTATAGGTAGTCTGAATGCCCTTCAGATCGCCGACGAGAGCCTCGTATCTGCCGGCAAATTCTTCCTGCACGCTCTCCAGACACTTGGCCAGATCCGCCTTGGCTGCGTCGATCACGCCCATTACCTCTGCATGCTTGGCATTCAGTTCAGCAATGATTCCGGGCAGCGGGTCGCCACCATCAACACCTTCCTGACTCTCATAGCTGCTCATCAGCTTCACATAGATATCCGACAGGTCCTTCTCAAGCTTACGTGCTGTTGCGCTGTAATCATCCTTCTTGTCGGGAACAGCTATGGCTCCGAGTGTGTTGTTGATCTCGGTTTCCAGTTTGTCGATCTGGATGTTGATCTCAGCCAGTTCGGCGTCCGTGAGTGTATGCGGATCTATAACCTTGGCGTTGTTGAAGGCTACCTTGGTGTCGGCGAGCAGAGTCTGCAGAGCTACATTCTCCTGGGTCTTGACATCTGCATAGCCGTTGACTATCGCATTCTGGGCATTGGCAAGAGCTGCGTCGATAACTGCCTTATTGGCAACCAGCGTCGTCGGATATGTCTTGGTATACAGTTCCTCGAAGTATGCTATCAGACCTTCTATGGCCCCGAAGTTATATCCGGCTCCACCGGCAACGGATGCCGCGAATGCCTTCAGTGCTTCCAGGTCACCGTTGAGACCGTCATATGCCAAAGCATACTCCTTAGCGGCATCCTTGTTGGCCTGGTCTTTGTCGAAGGCATCCTGTTTCCCATCAACAAGAGCCTTGGCTGCAGCAAGAATTCGGTTGATTTCTGCCGTGTCATCAACCAGATTACTAATCAGCTCCGTATCGGATGTCGCCGTCGTATTGAGGGCATCAGCCTCGGCAACATATCCTGCAAGTGTCTCAATGGAGGGATCGCCGGCGTCTACTATCTTCTTGAGCTGTTCGGTCAGGTCATCCAGAGTCTTTTCAGCGGCTTTGTATGTTTGATCCCACTGGTCATGAGCGGCCTTCTCTACGTTGATGCTCTGCATCAGGTGATCATAGATATTGGCTATGTTGTCCATCGGGATCAAGCAGAAGGTCGATGTAGCCATAGCTTGAGCATCACTGGCATCCGGAGCACCGGGAACAGCAGGGGTCTCGCCATCAGCGGGAGTGCCTTTGTAGAGCTTCTGCATACTGGCCAGATCGTTGTTGGCTACAGTAAGAGCATTAGTTCTGATTTCCTCTGAAATCTCAGCGCCTATCATTGCATCGTCAGCATCAGTAATCGCTGTTTTGGCCTTCGGATAGATGCCCGTCGTAGCCTCGCCATAATACTGCTGGGCAGCTTCGTTAGCATCCGTCATCATGGCTTTCACCTTGTCGCCGATCTCTCCTATCAATGCGTTGGCAGGCGTTGTTGCAACTGCATTGAAGTCTTCCTCGGTGAATATCACCTTGTTCTTGTTGTTATCAGCAACCCAGCTCTTGACGTCAGACAACAGCTGTGCGATCTTCTCGCTGTACTGATAGATGATCTCATGAGTCTTGACGACCTTGAGGATGTATTCGCGATAATCCTTGTTTGACAGGCCGAAGAACTCATTGTACTGCCGGATAGCCTGGTCATAGGCACCGTTCAGATGCTTCTGTGTATCAGCCCATTCGGCTCCCGCGATAGTGGTATTATTTGTATCTTCAACCACATTGTCGAATCCGGCCTTATACTGGTCAGCCTTAGCCATGATCTCCTCATAGCGTTTGATCAGACTGGCATTCTCCTTGGCTGACTGACCTATGCTGTAGAACTTGTTGACGTCAAGATCCACATTGGCCAGATCATCGTTCATCAGTTTCTCGAGATCTTCCTTCCAGGTCGGAACCAAACCACCCTTATCGTTATTCTCGATATACTCGATTACACCCTGGATATGCTTACGGACTTCATCGCTCTTGACCAGCTGAGCGTCGTGGTTGGAGTTGTTGGCCTGGATGGCAAGCTTCATGTCGGAGATGGCCTTCGACAGGTTGTTGATCTTACCCGTCAGCTTGGCCTGCAATTCCTTGACATTGCGGTCCTCCTTAAGAGCCTTGTCAATCTCGGCCTCCAACGCATCGTGCTGTTTCTGGAGCGACGGAGTTTCCTCCGTACCCTCGCCGTTGATAAGGTTTGCATAATATTCCTTGGCGGGAGTCAGCGAATAGTCTTGGTTATACTGAATCAGTGCATCGAGGGCATCCTGCAGTGAGGGTGCGAAGAGATTCATCAGCTCATCGTATGCCTTCTGGTTATCCTTCAGTTTGTTCACTTCCTGATTCTTGGCGTCTACCTTACCTAACAGCTCATTCAGGGTCTTGTCGATCTCGCTCCATGCCTTGGTGTCGACATCCTCGTCACCGGTATAGCCGCTTACAAGGGCGTCGATGGCATCCTTGGCAGCCTTCAGTTCTGTATCGAGTGCGTCAAGTCCCAGGGTATCCTTACCGTCATATACAACCTCGTCGTTGTCTATACCGGCATTTACCTTGAGGGCCTTGATGGCATTGTCTACGGCATTGTAGTTACCTACCTGAGTTGATGCTACCTCGAATGCCTCTGTAACCTCGCGTACTTTAACCTGCCAGCCATATTCCTCTATTGCCTTCTGCAGTTCCGTTGCCTTGGCATAGGCGTCCTGGGCATTTGCTGCGGCGGCCTCCGACAGATTGGCCTGGAAACCTGATAGTGTCTGTACAAGGGCGGTATAGACCGGTCCGTTCTTGAACGCATCTGCCGTCCAGGTGCTTCCCTTGACTATCAGCTTGCCCTTGATATCCTTGTCAAGAGTATCTATAGCACCCTTGAAGTCCTTGACTGCTACGGAAGCCTCCTTGTAAGCGGTCATCAGGGTCAAAGCGTTGCTCTCCGTTTCTTCGATGCTCTCCTTCACATCCTTGACGCCTTTGTCGAATGCCTCCTGCGAGAAGTCTTCTGCGCCTATCATTGCGCCTAAGGCGTTGATGGCATCCATAATCGTAGTGTAGGTGCCTGCGAACTTGCCGTTCAGATCGAATTCGTCAACCGTAATTCCCGAATCCTGCTGCTGTTGCTTGACATAGCCCTGCATTCCGTTGTACCTCGACCACAGTTCGGCAATGGGCGCCCAGTTTACATTGAAGTCCTTGACAGCCTGAATGGCTTCGTTTATGGCATCGACATCTTCTGTATAATCGGGAATTGCCGGAATCTTAGCATTATAGCCTGCCTCGATCTTTGCCTTCAGGGCATTGATCAGATCCTGAGCAGCCTTGACGAGAGCCTGGAACTCCTTTTGCTGATCCTCGGGAAGTGTATACAGTACACGTACTTTATTGAGTTCATCCTGCAATGCCTTTACGTTGGCCATCGCATCCTCGTATGCCTGGTCGGTTTCCTGTATCTTCTGCTGAGTCTGTGTCAGCACATTCTGGATTGCGGTAATGGCATCGTTGATGATCTGGGTGTCCCCATCCTGTGCGGCAACTGCGCCACGGGGATCACCGGTCTTGATCGTCACGGTGTTCAAGGCATCGTTATAGATCTTGTTGACTGCGAGCTTCTGAGTGGCTATATACGTATTATATACATCGTTAGACTCTGTATCGATCTTGTCCAGTGCGGTGTTTACATCCGTAGCGGCGGTGCTGAGCTGGGCCTGCAGGTTTATCAGTACCTTGTATGCGTCCCACTGGGCTTTCGCGTCATTGAGGGCAGTAGCCACAGCATCGATCTTTTCCTGAACAGCCGGTTTCTGGCTCTCGAACTCTACGACAAACTTATCCAGATTATACTGAGGAGCGGGGAACGCAGCGTCTACCGCATTCTTGAATGCATCATAGCTTGCGACAGCCGCTGCATACGCCTCGTTCGAAGCCTGCATATTGACTGTATAGGCATCCTTCCATGCTCCCTCGGTAACTGCACCGTTAGCCTCGTCCAGAGCTTTCTTCTGAGTGTTCAGGTTGTTCTCCAGCTCGGTCAGATCTGCCTGCAGCGCGGCGTATTTGTCAAGATTGGGCTTTACGATCTGATTCCAGGTATTGGTCTCTGCTTCTGCTCCCTCGTTGTAGGTTTCTACAGTGGGCTTCAATGCATCGATTGCAGCCTGAATGGTGTTGGGTGTTTTCCAAAGCTGGAATTCATTATAAACCTTTAGGTCTGTGGCAGCATCTACATAAGTCACTTTGGCTACATTCGCAGCCAGGGCATCCCACTGTGCTTTCAGGCCATTATCGCCATTATACTGGCTCCAAAGGCTCTTTGCCGCGTCACGTTCTGTGTCAAGTTCAGGAAGCGCAATAGGCTTGATTGCATTCAGATTGCCCTCCAGAGTGGTACGAATCTCATCGAAGTTAACCACAACTACCAGTTCTGCCCTTTCGAAGCTGAAGCCGTTGATCTTATCGGCGGATTCAACCTTCAATGCCACTGTAGTATTGGCCTCTGTTACTTCAAATTCAACATTTCCTTCTGCCTCTACCGTATTTCCGTTCACAGTCACGGAAACCTTGATATTTGCAGGATTAGTGAACGCAATCTTATATGTACCGGGGTTCTGAACCGTCAGAGATGTGTTCAGTACTCCTCCCATCATAGGACAGTTCACGCCAGTGCCGTTGAAGATATTCACTCCACTGACTCCGGACTGATCCCATCCTTCTCCTCCATTGACAAGGTCACCGTTTACGGTGATATCTGCTAACGCGTTGAGCGCCAGCGGACTTGCCAATAAACAAGCAAGTACTCTTTTCTGCATGTGAGTAAGTAGTTAAAGTTAATATTATTGTTTTTTGTTTTTCACTTTCTGTATTGATCTTGTGTCGACATACATTTATATCGGGGTATGGGACGATCGTCTTACTGCTATTGCGCCACAAAGTTAAATATAATTTTACAAATTACCCCCCCCCAACTGTTAAACATTGTTAATTATTCATCCAAGTGTTAATTTAGCACTTTTTATGTAAAAAAGCAGGGCCCAATAATAGACAAAAGACCCGCCAGCGGTCGCTGACGGGTCTCTTCATATCGTTATAAGTATTATCTTAACTTTCTAAACTCTTTCAACTCTTTAAACTCCCCTTACTCTCCTTCCTTCTCGCGGGTGAAGATGTGGCGGAGTTTCGAGAATATCCTGTCGGAAGTCGACTTGGTGGGTACGATGTTCGGCGCGTCCTTCAGGCTTTCGATCGCTGCCTTTTCGGCATCTGTCAGATTCTCGGGAACATATACCATCACGTTGACCAGCAGGTCGCCCACGTGACTGGAGTTCATCTTAGGCAGTCCCTTGCCACGCAGTCTCAACACCTTGCCGGGCTGCGTTCCGGGGGCAATCTTGAGCCGTGCGCGTCCGTCGATGGTCGGCACCTCGGCCTGACCGCCTAACGCTGCCGTCGGGAAGTCCAGCATCAGGTTATAGATCAGGTCGCTTTCGTCGCGGATTAGCTCGGGGTCCTTTTCCTCCTGTATCTTGATCAGCAGGTCGCCGTTCACGCCACCGCCCCGCGGGGCGTTGCCCTTGCCGCGCAACGTCAGCACCATGCCGTCCTCTACGCCGGCGGGGATGTGGAAGCTGACTATCTCCTCCTTCTTCTCCACGCCGGTGCCGTTGCAGTATTGGCACTTCTCGGTTATAATCTTGCCTTCGCCGTTACATTCAGGACATACGGCCTGACTCTGCATGGCGCCCATGAAGGTCTGCTGAACGGTCGTTACGTAACCCGAACCGTTGCATCGCGGACACGTATGGAACGCGGTGCCGTCCTTGGCGCCGGTGCCTTTGCAGTGAGGACAAGCCACCTGCATCGGAATCTTCAGCTTCTTGTCGACGCCCTCCTTGATGTCCTTCAGCGTCACCTTGACGGTGATGCGCAGGTCGGTGCCCTTGTTGACGTGCCGGCGCGGACGTGCGCCCGCTGCACCGCCGAAGCCGCCGAAGTCACCGCCGCCGAAATGTCCGCCGAAGATATCGCCGAAGTGGGCGAAGATATCCTCCATCGACATGCCGCCGCCGAAACCGCCGTAGCCGGCTCCACCGCCACCGAAGCCCTGCGGACCCATCGAGTGGCCGAACTTGTCGTACTTGGCCCGCTTCTCCGTATCGCTCAACACATCGTAGGCCTCGGCCGCCTCCTTGAATTTCTCCTCGGCGGCCTTGTCGCCCGGATTTCGGTCAGGATGGTACTTGACCGCCATCTTGCGATACGCTTTCTTTATTTCTTCCGGGGTAGCGTCCTTGCTGACGCCAAGCACCTCGTAATAATCTCTTTTCTCGTCTGCCATAATTCCGGCTCCTTGTTATTTATCCGACTGTTGGAATATCCAGCCGGGATGTTACTGTCCGACAACTACCTTAGCGTGGCGCAGCACTTTATCGTTTATCGTATATCCCTTTTCCACGGTGTCTATCACCTTGCCCTTCTGGTCCTCGGACTGTGCGGGCACCATGGCTATGGCTTCGGCCTTGTCGGCGTCAAACGGATTGCCGGTGGTTTCCATCTCCTTCACTCCGTTCTGCTCCATATATTTCTTCAGCTTCTTGTATATCAGCTCCATCCCCTCGCGCAGCGTCTTGGGGTCGGTCGTATCGTCGCTGTGAACCAACGCGCGCTCCATGTCGTCGACCACGGGCAGCAGACCCTTGAATGCCGATTCGGCGGCGTTCTTGATCAGTTCGGATTTCTCCTTCAGAGTGCGCTTGCGGAAATTGTCGAATTCGGCACGAAGATACAGCTCGTCGTTCTTGGCCTTGTCCAGTTTCCCCTTAAGTTCATCCACTTCCTTCTGAAGTTTGGCTTCTTCGCTCAGCTCTTCGTCGGCGCCTTCGGCCACGACATTCCCGGCCTCCTGTTCTTCGGCCGGTGTGCTGTTCACTTCGTCGACAACAACGTCGTTTTCAGGCGCTTCCTGTGCATTCTTATTTGTAGTGTTTTCTTCCATATTCCTTTGATCCGTTCCGGGATGTTGCGTGCCGTTATTGTAATTACGGCGTTTCTTATTATGTCTCATACCTTACAAATTTTATGCCAATAAATGTTAAACAGAGGGCAACTCCCCATATTTGTCGGCTTTTTGCAACCCGGCTGTGAGATTTTCTTCCCTTCGAACGGTTTTTGAATGACTTCACAATCAGGTCTCTCACATTTTTAACAAGTATGAAGCCTCGATAGTTCCGTCATTCATAAATTCATGTCTTGCCGTCGCGGCAAGCTCGCGGTCGGTGAATATGCCGTATATCGACGAGCCGCTTCCGCTCATCGACGCATATTTCGCTCCCATATCATACAGCCTGCGCTTGATGGCCGGCAGTTCGGGATGCGCGGGAAACACACTCGCCTCGAAGTCATTGACGGCCACGAATCTGTAATCCCCCAACGGCCTGCCCGCTAACTCTCGCAGGTCTGTTTCCGACGGTCGGCAATGTATCCCGGCAAACGCCTCCTTGGTCGATATGTAAATTCTCGGCTTTATTATCGTGATCCAGCATCCGCTCAGGTCAACGCCCGGCTCCGGCTCCAGCAGTTCGCCGATACCCTCGGCATACATCGGACAGTTGTATATAAAGAAGGGACAGTCGGCACCCAACCGTAGAGCCTGCCTTGCCAATGTCGCATCATCGGCAAGGGCGTCGAGTGCCGACAGTCCTTTAAGTGTAAATGCCGCGTCCGCGCTTCCGCCTCCAAGTCCGGCTCCGTCGGGCAGATGCTTCTCCAGCACTATCCTCGCTCCGAACCCGGGGCTCGCCATCTCGTCGAAATATAGTTTCGCGGCCTTATATACTAAATTTTTATCCACCGGACAGTCTACGACACGACCCCGTGTCTCGAACCGGAAACCAGGCTCAGCCTCCGGCGTTATCTCGAGGATATCGCCGAACCTCTCCGTATTCTCGGCCGTGCCGGCATAGATGCCTACCGGATAAAAAAGCGTCTCAAGATTGTGATATCCGTCGGGACGCTTGCCTGTAACCCGGAGTCCGATATTGATCTTTGCGTTTACGAACCAAATCATTTCGTCTCGTCCTCAATCAATTCGAATCCGAATTCCTGGCCCTTTCTGATCATGGGTACCCCCTCCTTCATCCATCTGGGCATCGGGTCGTCCTTCAGATAGTGGTCGAAGAACTGCTGCAGTCTCTTTGTGATGTCCTTGCGGTTCTTGCGCGCCTTGATGTTGTGGCTCTCGCCGTTGTACTGCAGCATCCACACAGGCTTCTGCAGACGTCGCAGGGCCATGAACATCTCTATGCCCTGGTACCATGGCACCGCACCGTCGTTGTCGTTGTGCATTATCAGCAGCGGAGTGTTGACGCGGTTGGCGTAGAACACCGGCGAGTTGGCTATGTACTGCTGTGTCTTGTCCCACAGATTGCCGCCGATACGGCTCTGACCCTGCTCGTACTGGGCCTGGCGTGAGTCGCCCGACTCCCAGCGGATGCCTCCGTAGGCCGACGTCATATTCGAGACCGGGGCGCCCGATCCTGCGCAGGCAAACATATTGGTACGTGTCACTAAGAACGCAGTCTGATAGCCGCCCCAGCTCTGGCCGTCGATGCCCACCTTGTCCTTGTTGATCCAGGGATAGCGGCGGCACATCTCCTCCACACCGCTGCATACGTAATTGTAGGCGTCCTCGCCGGGGCGTCCGGAGGTGTAGTGAATGTCGGGCACGAATACCACATACCCACGGCTGACATAGAAGCCATAGTTCACCCAGCTCCATGAGGGCTGCATGGTGTAATGGCTGTACAAGTCCTCGGTGCCCGTCTCGTAGAACACGCACAGCATCGGATACTGCTTCGAGGTATCGAGGTCATCGGGCACGTAGAGTACACCCTCGGTCGGTTTGCCGTCGTAGGCATGCCACTTCACGAGTTGCGCCGTGCCCCATCTTACGTCCTTGAGCTGGTCGCTGACCTGCGTCAGTTTCTGTGCTTTCTCGAAAGCCGTTCCCTTGCTCAGCCACACCTCGGGAATCTCGGAGAAATTGCCGCGCGTCCAGGTATACACCGGGGCGTCCTTGGCCTTGCGCACATAGCTGTATTCATGGCCGTCCAGCACCTCGAAGTGAGGCGCGTCGTTCTTGCCGTAGCGCATCCAGCCCAGGCCGTAGTAATGGTCCTTGTAATCGTACAGCGACAGTGTCATCACGTCTCCGTCACTGAGATAACGGTGTTCCGGATCCAGTTCCTTGTAACGTATACGGACTCCGTCGGCCTCTCCCTTTCCTTTGGTCAGGTTCACGGGCTTGGCCTCCCCTTTCGGGTCGAGGCTCCAGATGTCGCATTTGCCGTAAACCAGGAATCGGCCGTCGTCCTTGCTCCAGCCTGCGCTGCCCCATGCCATCGAGGGCGACGGATGCTCGTCGAGCGTGTCCCACAGCGGCTCGGGCACATCCTTGCCCGCGTCCACCGTACGGTTGTTCTTTATGTCGTAAACGTTCCAGGTGCGGTTGTCGAACCATGCCACATAGTTGCCGCTGGGCGACAGCTGGGGATGCTGGTCTAACATGAACTTGCCCACCTCGCGCTTCTCGCCGGTGTTCACGTTCATCACGTACATCCGCGTGGGCGCGAAATAGTCCCATTGCTCGCTGACTACGGATTCATTGCGGTCCACTACCAATACCCAGTCGCTGTCCCAGCGGTCGCCGGGCTCTACCGTTTCCAACAGGTTGTCGGTCAGCAGAGTCTGCTTCCCGTTGTCAAGGTCAACCACCACCGGGTAGGACACCTTTTTGATGTCATCGAGGTTATGTTTCTCCTGCGGTGGAGTCATGGGTGCGTCCCAGCGCCAGATGTCTAGCTTACCGGTCTCGAAGTCATAGATGGTGGTGTCGTCGGGCGCGATTACGGGCGCCACGCCCCCTATCAGCCGCTTGCCGTTGTGCGAGAACTTAGGTTCGGTGTATTCGTTGGGCCGAAGCACATTGCCCCGGCGGTCCTTATAATTCAATATGATTTCTCGGGGACTGCGCATCTCGTGGCGAAGGTCGCTCACGAATATCTTCACGTCCTTTGTGCCGCTTTTCACGGTATCGTCGCTGCAGGTATAGGCAAGTTTCTCGCCGGCATAGTCCAATACGGGCGTACCGTAAAACTTCTTGTCGCGGTCTATCAACACATAGCTTGTGTCCGGAAAGAAAACCATCCCGACGCTATTGGTGGCCAGAGTGTCCTTCTCCGGTTTCTCTATGCTCAGCGCCAATTTACCTCCGTCGCGCGAGAACACATAGTCCTTCACATATTTTATGGCGCGCTTCTGCCCCGTCTCCATGTCGTACATCACTATGGGACGGTTTATATCCTTGTCTTTAAGCTCCTTGGGTTTGATGTAAGCGGTATCGGCCGACACCCAGGCCACCCAGTCGCCGCCGTCGCGTCCCAACTTATAGCTCTTGACGTCGGCCACCTTCTCGACCTTCAGCGTCTCTAAGTCGACCATAGCCAGAGAGTCGGTCGGCATCTCATGGTCTTTCTTCTTGGCTATCTTGGCTTTGCGGGTCTTGGCATACTGAGGCTTGATCAACGCCACGCCATATTTGCCGTCGGCTGTAAACTGCGGTTTGTAACCGCGCGGTATCATCACGCTTTTGCCGGTCTTAACGTTACGGAAGAAGAGCTCGCCGTCACCCTCCTGAGGATTGACGGCATACGCTGCCCATGCGCCGTCACGGCTCACGCTATAATTGGTCACACCCTTCCAGTTGTCGAAATCACCATGGCCCAGTGCCCTCTTTTCGGCACCGGCTCCGTATGCCATAGCTGCTGCTGCCGCCATCGCCGCTAACACTCCTGCTGTTATTGTCCGCCTCATATATTCCCCAATTTACACTATTCTCTTGATTTTCTTAATTTTCTTTAAGGTCTTTAAGGTCTTTAAGGTCCTTAAAGTCCTTAAAGTCTTTAAGGTCCTTACACTTTGTTTAGCCGATGTCCCATGCGCTCCTTCTTGGTGCGCATATAGAACCGGTTGTACTCGTTCGGCTCTATCTCCAGCGGGATTATCTCTGTAATCTCCAGACCATATCCGTCCAGACCGATTCGCTTCATGGGGTTATTGGTCATCAGCTTCATTTTCCGTATTCCTAACGAATGCAATATGTTGGCACCCACTCCGTAGTCGCGTTCGTCGGCCTTGTGACCGAGGTGCAGGTTGGCGTCGACGGTGTCCATGCCGTTTTCCTGCAGTTTGTAAGCTTTTATCTTCTCCATCAGTCCGATGCCGCGTCCCTCCTGGTTAAGATATATCACGGCACCGCGCCCCTCCTTGTCTATCGTCTGCATCGCCTTGTGCAGCTGCTCGCCGCATTCGCAGCGCATCGAGCCGAAGATGTCGCCGGTGGCGCAGCTGGAATGCACGCGCACCAATACCGGCTCGTCGCCCGTCACGTCGCCTTTGATCAGTGCCACATGCTCCAACCCGTTGTCCTTCTGACGGAAGGGTATCAGGTGGAAATGTCCGTATGCCGTGGGAAGGTCGACCTCCTCGCCGCGCTCCACTAATGAGTCGTTCTGCAGACGGTATGCTATCAGGTCGGCGATGCTGACCAACTTCAGCCCCCATTCGTCGGCGTGCTTGCGCAGCTCTGGGAGACGGGCCATGGTACCGTCCTCGTTCATTATCTCCATCAGCACGCCGGCGGGTTCGAGTCCGGCGAGGCGGCACAGGTCAACGGCGGCCTCGGTATGTCCGGCGCGCTGCAGCACTCCGCGATCCTGGGCATACAGCGGGTTTATGTGACCGGGTCGTCCGAAAGTCTCGGGCACCGACGCGGGGTCGGCCAGGGCGCGCAGCGTGGCGCTACGGTCGGCGGCGCTCACACCGGTAGAGCAGCCTTCCAGCTTGTCGACGGTCACGGTAAACGGCGTGCCGAGCATAGAGGTGTTGTCCTCCACCTGTTTCTCAAGCTTCAGCTCGCGGCAACGCTCCTGGGTAATCGGGGCGCACAGCACGCCGCGGGCGTTCTTAAGCATGAAGTTCACGTCCTCGGGCGTGATCTTCTCGGCGGCCATGATCAGGTCGCCCTCGTTCTCGCGGTCCTCGTCGTCAACAACTATCACCATCTTGCCGTTGCGGAAATCCTCAATGGCGTCCTCTATCCTGTCCAGTCTTATCTTATTGTCCATCTTGAGTCTTCTTTCTGATTATACCTTAATCTTCTGTCTTACTGTTCCTGCTGTTTCTTTCTGAAGAAACTGAAGTTTACGCTGCCGTATTCCCGTTTCTCGGTAAACTCGGGCATATCGCTGAAATCGAACTTCGAGGAATGCTCTACTATCACTAATGCTCCGGGCTTTGCGGCGGCCGAGTTGAGTATCAGCCCGGGAATCTCGCCGAAACGCGGATGGTCGTACGGCGGGTCGGCAAACACCACGTCGTATTCGCCGCGTGGCCGCTCTAGATAACGGAACACGTCGCCGCGAAACAGTCGGAGCGTCTTGTCACCCAATTTCTCCTGCACCGACAGGATGAACCGCGCCTGCACCGGTGCCTCCTCCACAGCTGTAACCTCGCGTGCGCCGCGCGACACGAATTCCCACGAAATCGCTCCGGTGCCGGCAAACAGATCCAGCACCGACATATCCTCTATCTCGCCGCGGTTCTCCAGCACGTTGAACAGGTTCTCGCGCGCGAAGTCCGTAGTCGGACGCGCGGTGATGTTCTTCGGCACATCAAAACGCCTGCGGCCATATTTCCCTCTTATTATCCTCATCCAGTCTCTCTGATTCTATCTTATTATCTCGTCCCCGATCACTTCTGACTTAGTCACTCTGACTTCTGACTTACGCTTTCTCGCTCCTCATCAATAACGACGCCACCAACGACATCCCCGTCTTGGAGGCTATGCCGGGCACCAACGTTTTCATCACATACGCCACATCGCCGCGCAACGCCTGCATCAGCGCATTCTTTTCGTCGCGCATTCCGGACAGGCTGACATGCACACCCTTCGGGTCGATGTCGTACACGTCCAATAGATTAAACAAATGATAACGGATATCTTCCTGCGCACGCCATTCGTGACTCACAGCCATCAGCAGCTTCGTGCCATCGAACACCACAAAATCGGCCCAACCCTTGCGTATGTCAATGTACACACGCGGCATGTCCACTACCCTGTCGCACAGGCGTTTCACCAGTACAGACTGATGACAGCGTATCCGTGCGCCGGGGAACGTGCGCTGCAGGAACGCCTGCAGACCAGGCACGAGGGTGTAGGCGCACACCTTGCCGTCAACGTAGTCCTGCATTATGTCCTCCTCGGCGGCTTCGTACACTGTGTTGTATATCTTCTCCACGGTCGGCGTCTCGTCTTCGGAATCGGATTCTTCTCCTTTTTCCACTATTTTTTCAGGAATCCATAACGCCTTGGGTGTCTCTATCGCTATGTCGGCGGCAAAGTCGTCGAGAAGTTGAGGATGATCGTACACAGCGCTCTCCACTCGCTCCAGCAACGATGAGTCCTCGCCGTCCCATTCCTCGCGGAACAATGTCTCTACCTCATCCATCGGATTCTCCACATTGCGCAGGTAGGCCTCGATGCCTCCGGCACCGATCGCCATTACCAACCGCCAGTCCGACGGATCGCCTATGCGTATCGCCCTGTAACCGCTATTCGTTTCTTCCATCTATGCTTTATCCGGGGTATTTTGCACCCATTGTGCAAATTTACGAAATTTTCGCCATTTTTTTGCCATCCACAGCGTAAAAGGTTGCCAGCCATGCACCGCGAAGCACCAAGTAGGCCTCAAAAGCCAGCCAAAGCACGCCCGTCCCGTCTTGTTTCAGTCCGCTCACGCCGGTTATGACATAAAACACTGCCATGCCGGCAAGCGCCGACCACATCATGACGCCGGTGCGCCCCAATCCGATGTATATGCCGTCGAATATGAAGGCCAAGACGGTCAGCGGAGGCAGCAACATAACGAACACTTTAAGACGTTCCACATGGTCAACCACTACCATCTTATCAGTAAGCAATCCTGTAATGTGCGGCGTGAACAGCGCATATATCGTGAAGAAAATCACGGCCATCCAGGCTCCCCATTTCAGCAACGCGCGCACGCTGCACCGCATCATCAGAGCATCGCCTGCGCCATGATATTTCCCCACCAATCCCTCGCCTGCAAAGGCGAATCCATCCATAAAATAGCTGAACAGCAAGAAGAACTGCATCATCACGGCGTTGGCTGCTAAAGAAACGGCTCCCATCCTGGCACTATACGCCGTCATCGACAGCGACACGGCCATGATGCACGCCGACCGTACGAACAGATAGCCGTTCATCCCGAACAGTTCCTTCCAGGCCACGCGACCCTCCGCATGTTCTGTTATAGTCCTGAGAACCCCGCTCCGGCTCCGCACCCAGCTGATACATACCCCCACTGCCACAGCACATCCGATCCAATTGGAAATGGTCGTGCCCATAGCCACGCCGCGCACTCCATAGCCCAAAACAAGTCCCAACAGCACGTTAAGCGTCACATTCACCACGTTCACGCCAATGGCTATCCACATCGGCACTCGGGTATTCTGCAGTCCGATAAACCACCCGGTCAACGTCATGATTACCAATTGTGGCGCCACGCCCCATACGCATATCCTGTAATATTGCCGCGTCAGTTCCTGCACGTCATCGTCAGGCTTCATCAACGCCATCAGCGCGTTCCATAGCGGCCCCTGCGCCACGATGACCACGATGCCACCTATGCCGGCAGCCCACAGCGTCTTGCGCAATATGTCCAGGCAGCGTCCGCGGTTGCGCGCGCCGTATGCCTGCGCCACCAGCCCCGTGGTGCCCATGCGCAGAAAACCGAACAGCCAGCAAAACACATTGATCATCATGGAGCCGACGGATATGGCTCCTATTGCCGCAACTTCGGGCAGATGTCCCGCCACGGCCGTGTCGCACAGCCCCAACAGCGGTACGGTGATGTTGCTTATTATCGCGGGGAGGGCCAGGGCGAGTATCTGACGGTTCAGACCCGGCTCCCGCTTGGCATCAGTGCTTGTCATTTCCTGACCTTGAGATGTAGCGTTGACCCTTACGCGTGCATCTCGCCCACAAGCGGTATCTCCATCAGCCGCTTCACTTCCTCACGGTCATAGCCCTGGCCGAATAGGAACATCAGCTTGGTTATCGCGGCCTCGCTCGTAAGGTCCTTGCCCGAAATCACTCCGGCGCGACGCAGTCCCTCACCCGTCTCGTAACGATACGGATCCACCATGCCGTTGTGGCATTGCGTCACGTTCACTATCACCAGGCCGCGGTCCACCGCCTCCTTAAGGGTATTGACAAACCAATCGTCGGTCGGAGCGTTACCGGCTCCGAAAGTCTTCAGCACCACCCCGCGCAGGTCCGGAGCCTCAAGCATATAACGCATTATCGATTCGTTCAGGCCGGGGAACAGACTGAGGTAAATCACATGCGGATCGATGCCGTAATGCACTGTCAGCGGTTTGTCCTCCCTTGGACGCCACAGCACATCCCTGCGGAAACTGATGCCTAAGCCTATCTTGGCCAGACGCGGGAAATTGTTGCTCTTGAAGGCGTTGAAATTGTCGGCCGAATATTTGGTGCTACGGTTGCCGCGCCACAGATAGTTTTCAAACAGGATGCACACCTCCTGTATCATCGGCTCTCCCTCGGGCGTCCGCTCGGCGGCCACCTGCAGCGATGTAATCAGGTTTTCCTCCCCATCGGTACGGACCTCACCGATGGGGAGCTGGCTGCCTGTGATCACCACAGGCTTACGCAGATTTTCCAGCATGAAACTCATCATCGATGCGGTATAGGCCATTGTATCGGTGCCGTGAAGCACCACATAGCCGTCATACTGGTCGTACGTGTCCTCGATTATGTGAGCCATCGTCACCCAATGGTTCGGATTGATGGCCGATGAGTCTACCGGTACGTCAAACTGATAATAATCTATATTGAAATCAAGCCGTCGAAGTTTTGGCACGTTTTCTATCAGATTGGCGAAGTTGTAGGGCTCAAGACGTCCCGTCACAGGGTTCTCGGTCATACCGATGGTTCCACCCGTATAGATTATAAGGATGCGCGGTTTCGTAATGCCATTGCTTTCCTCGACACGTGTCAAAGTGCCGATAGTTCCCGTCAAATCATTACTTCGCTTCATATCCCTGACGTTGATTATCCGTTTAAAATGCAAAACTAATAAATTTCCGCCACAAATGCAAACAAAAAGAAGGATGCCGAATGGCACCCTTCCCTTGATATTATCGCGTGTTACCTATTAGAGTATCACCTTCTGGCTCTTGCCGCCCTTTACCACGATGTACAGGCCCTTTACGGGGTTCTCTACGCGAACGCCCTGCAGGTTGTAGTAAACAGCCTCGCCGTTGTTCTCGACTGCGATGTTGGCAACACCGCTGCCGGCCTGCTTAACATACAACATGGGGAGAGTAGATCCTTCACGGTCTGTCGGACACATTTCATAGTTGCTCTGATATGTCTTACCGCAAAGATATACTTCCTTACCGTCGCTTGATTTGGCAGTGTTTGCTATCTTAACTTTGCCGTCTACTATTGTAGCTGTCCAGTAGCAATTGCCCTCATCCGATGTGGTGTAGGCATTGAACGACCAGTGCTGGCCGTCCCAGCCCATGAAACGATTGTTGCAGTCCTTGATGGTATAGCCCTTGTCTGTGGAAGCCAAGGTGAAGATAGCCTCTTTAGACACCTTCATCTCATCAGCCGGAGTAGCGGCTACAGCCATCCAGTAACCGAAAGCCTTATCAGCTGCAAAAGTCTCTACATAACCCTCGTTGAATACGAAAGCCACCTCACCGGCTGCAACCTCTGTAGCCTTCTTTACAGTGATATCACCACCTGCCGGAGGATTAGGAGTCTCCCCAGCCTCGGTGCTGATTACGAACTTATCCCATTTAACAGTAGCCGTAGCAGTGAAAGTACATGTCGCGGTCTTCTCGCCGTTGTATACGACAGTTTCTGTAGATCCCTGATAAGCTTTCACACAAGCGAACTCCTTGCCGGCAGGTACCGTTATCGTCATCGTATTATTGGCATACAAACGGATTGTTCTGACATCATTCTGGCTCGTGGACATCGAGTAGTAGTAAGCGGGCTCAGTCTTGCCGCCGTTGTTTCCGAATGTGAACGAGTAATCTCCGATTTTCAGAGACTCCAGGGGCTGGATGTGGCGAGCCTGACCATTGCTGGTGCCTTCAGCAGGCTTTTCGGGTACGTCTGTTCCCTTGATGTCGGTAGCGTCCTTAACCTCAAGGGTAGTCTCAGCGGCGTACGATGCGAAACCGCACATTGCCACCGTTGCGAGTGTGAGTAAAAGTTTCTTCATAATTTTGTATTTAGGTTTGTATTAGTATTTCCGTGGTCTTCTATTATATCATAGTATTGTTCAGATTGTTGAATAATGCCTGACACTATAGACACTTTTCAGCTCACAAAGTTAAGAAAAAAAAGCCTAAGCCCCAACTAAATTGTGTTAAAATAATGCTAATTACCAAAGTAGCCGATCTGCCGGCGTTTCATCCAGGCGATTTGTCCAGGTGTTTTGTGAGACAGTAGCGCCTTAGTGGCGCATACACGCTATTGGATGGTCCCCACGAAGGCCGGTGCCAGCTGACGCTGTCACCGCCCATCGTGGGGTTAACGAGAAACAGCCTCTCCGAGGCAAATTGGACAGCTATAGACATGGACTTCGGCGGGATAAGGTTTAACTTGTATGTATAACAAAAAAGGGACTCATTTCTGAGTCCCTTCCTGTCAAAGTGGCGATTACCTACTCTTCCGCTTTCGCAGTACCATCGGCGTGATAAGGTTTAACTTCTCTGTTCGGAATGGGAAGAGGTG
>CADBNR010000006.1 GCA_902796035.1 uncultured Bacteroidales bacterium
ATGACGTATTGCGGGGACTGACGAGAATACCGTACTTTGCGGGACAAACCAAAACCAGCAAGTATGACATATTCAAGCGAAGAGTTCTTTGCTAAACAAAGCGGCAAGCCGATTACGAGCGGTTCTACATCCGCTACAAGGTCGATGGTGTTCCCCACGGACAGACGCTGCAAGGCTTCTGCTCGAGAAAAAGGTTCCGTACAATTTGTCGAGAGCTTCGCGTCTACATTTTCAATTCCTAAGAGAGTCGTGTTTGGATTTAAATCAAATTAAGATTGAGAGGATTTTTTGCGATGATTTGGCAAGCCGAAGAAGGAGCAATGCGGGCATTGCGACTGATGAGGATTGTGAAATCAGCCAAAAAAGACCTCAATATTAATTTGAAGTTTTTCAAAATCCCAGTTTTTAAGTTAAAACGGTTTAAATTCAAACTCTCTTAAAGATGAAATACGTGTTAAATCAAGACAGGCTCTAAATTTTCTGACAATTCCTATACACTATTGCGGCGTGAGATTACAAAACATGGCGTGGCTCGGAGAGTCCATGCTGCTATATTATGTTCTTCTGACTTTTATCAATAACCGACTACGACATTGAATCTGTATCGTCTTATTAAGATGGCCGTAGGCCATGGACTGCCGAGGCCGGTGAAATTGGCGGGGCTGGCGATGCTCTTCCGGCTGCGACGCCGTACGGCGGGAGTGTTTCTCGACCCGGTTCTAAGCTGCAACCTGCGGTGCAGGATGTGCTATTTCTCCGACCCGGTGAAACGGGCCTCGATGAAAGGCTTAATGTCCGACAGTCAGATTAACGAATGTGCCAAGGCAATTTTCCCATACGCACTCAAACTGCAGATAGGATGCGGCGCGGAACCGACCCTCTACCCTCGCCTAACAGAGATAATAACCCTGGGGCGCCGGTATGGCGTGCCATACATTTCGCTGACCTCGAACGGTCAGCTGATCGGCTCGGGCAAATGTCCGTTGGAACCGTTGGTTCGGGCCGGTCTTAACGAGCTGACGTTGTCGCTGCACGGCACCACACGCGAGGTGTACGAAAATCTTATGCCGGGAGCCGATTTCGATACATTCAGCAGGCTTACCATTGAAATAGCAAGGGTGAAGCGTCTGTTCCCGGAATTCAAGCTGCGCGTCAACTATACGGTCAATTCGCTGAACGTACACGATCTGAAGGATGACAGGTTCTGGAATCTGTGGCATCAGGACGGCATGCCCGACATAGTGCAGCTGCGTCCTGTGCAGAAGATAGGCGAGTCGGACTGGCTGGACTTCGACCCGCAGCCGTTGATCGACAATTACGATGGATCCATCGGAGCCATTGCCTCGGAATGCGGCAGACGCGGAATAACGTGCATCGCGCCGACGCGCGACCAGATCGAGGGCGTGGCCGGCGATACGGATGAGACGGCGGCTCTGATCGAGGAGCTGACATACGTATATGTCAGTCCGGAATCATGCTACAAGGAGGATTTCAATCCGGCTCAAGAGACATACGCGGCGTATCATCGGCGCCATCATACCGTGCGCCGTATTTTGAACGCCGCCTTCCGCCCCAAACGCGCCGGTCGCGGCAAGAACGTCAGCAAAAAGCTGAACTACAACATAAAGTAGTAGCGTGGGCTGTCCCAGCCGCGCACAGGAACGCAAAAATGCTTATTGAAGAATTATCATAAGGACTTGGGTCCGTGCTTGATGCGCAGCTGGGACAGCCTGCGCTACTAAGGGCACCCACACATGCCGAAGGCATGTCCCTACCACGATGACCCTCCTGTTCTCCTGTCAAAAAAACATTGGCCGACTGGGACGTCGCCTCTCCAGTAGCCTTCTCCTGTTCTCCTGTCAATAATTTAATCATCATGATAATCAATAACGAACTTCTCGATAAAGTCACGGCTAAAGCCGAAGAGTCGCCTCGGCTTCGCATGAACTATAACCTGCACGAGAGTCTGGATGCAAAGGCGCAACGGCTCGTCAACGTGCTGCTGCCGGGAACCATCCTGCCGATACACCGTCATCGCCACACGGCGGAGACTTACATATTGCTGCGCGGCAAACTGGTCGTGGTGTTCTACGATGAGACCGGGGCCCAGACGGAACGCCATCTGATCGATCCCGCCACAGGCAATTACGGCGTACATATCCCGAAGAACCAGTGGCATACGGTGGAAGTGATCGAGCCCTCGGCCATCTTCGAGGTCAAGGACGGCCCCTACATTCCCCTCACCCCGGAAGATACAATGGAATAAGGCGATGCACAATATCATGATCGGGATATGCAAATTGATTTTTAAGTCAATTTTTTAATATCGGCTGCAATAAACAGCCGATATTTTATGTTATATCATTAGACTGTTTGAATTGATGAAAATTTCCAGGATCTATCCACCATATCTATATGCCGTCAAATACGATGGAGACGATATGAATATTTATCGCCTTACGTATGGTAAATTGACAGATGATGGATATTTATCTGATTTTTTCAAGAAATTCAGTCCTCGAATCAGCGATTTCATCGTTGAAAGAATTGGCATTGACAGGTCGGAGACTGAAGAATATGCAGCGGAAGTCAACGACCAGATGATTGATATTGCAGATGAACTTAAAAACATCTGCAATGCTCTACGTGATGGTAAAATAAAGGATTTCGGCAATTGTTTCTCTCCTCACAGCAAAATCGACATCCGGGATCTACCGGACGGTGGAGGCAGGAGTATCAAGTATGCTACAGGCTATCTACCTGTAAAATGCAAAGGTCCTTCTGAACCGCCATTGGTCAGATTATACGCGATTGAGTTATCTATCAGATGTTACTTAATAGTATACGGAGGTATAAAACTACAATTAGATACAAATGACTCTCCTGATTTGGACAAGGATGGTAACATATCCAATCTGGAAAGGGAATTAAAGTCAAGGGTTTTGGCTGTTTGCCGGTTCCTGACAGAAAAAGGGATAATTAATCCGGAAGGAGTGAAAGAGTATTTGGAGGAAGAAGAATGAGTAAGGGAACCCATATAAAAATTGACTTCGACAAGCTTGATGGCATAGCGTTTCCGGAAAGCAAACAGGAACGTGCCGTCGCTCTCGATCTCAATGAGAACGGAGATTTGTATAAAACCTCATTCCGAATTGCCATGAAAATCAAGAGGGCACTTCGCATCAAAGGAATGACACAGGCCCAACTTGCTGATATAATGGGCATAGACAGCGCTGTTGTATGCCGATATTTGAGCGGCAAAGCAAACATGGAACTCAAGACCATGATTAAAATAGAGAAAGCCTTGTCTATAAACATTATAGATCGGACAATCTCACGGAAGCAGCCCAAGGCTCAGATCATAATCCTTCGTGACGTATATGTCGATGCAGAAAAGATGATTAATTCTCACATCGAGAATTATGCAATCTTGCATAAAGACAAGACAGAACGGCTTGCCAATCGAGCTTATATCAACACAGGGTTTATTAATGAAAGCGCCTCCAATAATTGGTGCGTTGCAGAACCAATAATTTCGTATTAGTTATGGAAATTCCTTGCGCTTACAGGTTTCTTAATATAAAGATTAACCAATTCGCCTATTTCGATGAAAATTTCGACCGGCAGAATCATGAGCTGAATATAGCAAGATCATATTCGTATGGTATTGACGCCAATACAGGTCATTTTCAATGTGTGATGTCATTGACGTATACACAAAATGAGAAACCGGTGATGAAAATCGAGACGGAAGCAGTGTACCAGCTGACGGATGAAGTTATGGAGCGACTCATAAACGACAACATGTTCCAGATGCCTCCCCAGACCGTGAGATATTTCACATCAATGCTATACGGGGCGACCAGAGGTATGCTTGTATGCAAACTTGAAGGCACACCGCTGGTAAATATTATTTTGCCTCCGGATAATTTGGAATCCACAATCGATCGTCCTCTCGTCATTCCTATAAATGAAGAATCGTAATGGAAAGGATATTACTGTGTAAACCGAAGATGACGGGGCGCGAGATAGACTATGTCCGCGCGGCGCTGGCCGAGGACTGGGCGGTGCCTCTGGGTCCCGACTGCGATGCATTCGAGCTGGATTTGGAGAAATTCGTGAATTCAATGCAGAATGCAGAATGCATAATGCATAATGAACATAGCGGAAATACAGATACGGCCGACAGGCTCGGCTGCGGAGAGCCCTCGCAACTAACCAAGAAGGTAGCCGCGCTGATGTCGGGCACTGCGGCGCTGCACCTGGCGCTGATAGCCTGTGGTGTCGGGCCGGGCGACGAGGTGCTGGTGCAGTCGTTCACATTCTGCGCCTCTACCAATCCTATCGCATATCTCGGCGCCACTCCGGTGTTCGTAGACTCTGAGCCGGACACATGGAACATGGATCCGGACCTGCTCGAAGAGGCCATCAAGGACCGCATCGCCAAAACGGGTCGCAAGCCCAAGGCCATCATCCCGGTGGCCCTCTACGGCATGCCTTACCGGATAGACCGGATCATGGAGATAGCCGGCCGCTATGACATTCCCGTAATAGAGGATGCCGCGGAAGGGCTCGGATCCCGATTCAAGGGGCGGGTGCTGGGCACTTTCGGCCGTTTCGGGGCTCTGTCGTTCAATGGCAACAAGATGATAACCACCTCTGGCGGAGGCGCGCTGATATGCGAGGATGCGGAAGAGCGCCGGAACATAATGTGGTATGCCACTCAAGCTCGCGAAGGGTATCCCTATTACCAGCATGAAGTGGTGGGTTACAACTACCGTCTCAGCAACATATCGGCCTGCATAGGTCGTGCGCAGATGGAGGTGCTGGAGGAGCACATCGCGCATCACCGCCATGTGCAGACGCTCTACCGCGAGTTGCTTAAAGATGTAAAGGGCATCACCCTGCACGAGGCTCCGTCGCCTGAGTTCGATTCCAACTACTGGCTCTGCACGGCAACTCTTGACCCGGACCTGAAGGTCAAAGGCCAGGAAATGGCGTACAGGAAGGTGATAACCGGCGCCGTGGGTGGCGCGGCGGGCGTGACGCACACCGTGGATTCGGCCACCACCGACTGCCAGCCCAACGACAACGTGGAGGCCCTGCGCATGGCGCTGGATGCCGCGGGCATCGAATCGCGTCCGCTGTGGAAACCGATGCACAAACAGCCCGTCTACAAGGGTGCTCCCGCCTACGTCAACGGCGTCAGCGAGGCGCTGTTCAAGGTAGGCATCTGCCTTCCCGCCGGCCCCTGGGTCACCGACGACCATGTCCGCTACATCGTGGAGCAAATCAAGCTAAGCCTGATATATTAGTAGCGAGGGCTGTCCCCAGCCGCGCACAGAAACGCAAAAATGCCTATTGAAATTTTATCATAAGGACTTTAGTCTTTTCTATGCGCGGCTGGGGACAGCCCGCGCTACTATGCGCCGTCAATTGTATCACAAGGCCTTTTAATCAGGGCTATAGGGGAGGCCGGGAGTAATATGCGCCAATGTTCATTGCACATTGAATTTATTCTTAAATTTGTGGCAGATAACAATAATAATAACTAAACATGTCTGTATGAAGACTACTTTTATCGCAGTAGCGGCTGCCATCGCCGCCATCGGCTGCCAGGCCGCTACCCTGCCGTTCAACGTGACGGCTCCCTCGTGGAACAAGATTGCAGAATGCACCACCCAGGGCGGCGTAAACATCCGTAAGGCCCCCTCCACAACGGCTCCCAAAATGGTCTACAATGAAAATTCAATAGAGGACTATGAGTGTCCGGTGATATATTACGGATATTGGAGCACTAAATCCGGTGGCGCCGTGCAGTCCATCACTTTCGACGGTATAGCGCCCGTAGTGTCAGAACAGCCCGGCTGGGTCGAACTGTTGAATCAGGGTCCGAAGTATGAATCCAACGGCTGGGTCAGCGCAAAATACTGCAAGGTATCGGAAGTCACTCCAATACAAACGTCGGGCAATCCATACTACATAAAATTCATGTTGCTCAATACTCCGGGAATTGAAGGCTCTTATGCCATGTTCCTGGTCTGTGACGATATGAACAGCGAGGCTACGTTCTATCTCGGTCGCCTCGATAATGGCAAGGTGGTATGCCCATACGCATTTACATGCAGCTACAGCTTCTCCACGTACGACGACAGTGAATCGACATCTCTTAAGAACGTGGGAGAAGGTGAGCCTTACTATCACTTTCACGCTTCAAGCAAATGCATGACGGACTATCAACAAGATCCTAACAACTCTGATTTCACCCAGCTCGAAACCGATATCAATAAGGTACCGACCGACATCATAGACTTCGCGATCAAGCATGCCGAACCTCTCCCACACCCCTCTTACGTATATCTGTACAACAGCAGGTACTACCTGACCGACTGATTCCGTTATTACAGCATATCCTCAAGTCATAATGAGTGGACGCGCCCTGCCGCATCCACTCATTTCTTATATATAGCGTTCGTTATGAATTTTTTTCGTAACTTTGCAGCGCAATCAGAACGGCAACTACTGTGGCGGAAAGCAATCTGAAGAAAAAGACGGCCAAAGGCCTGATATGGGGTGGCATAGGCAACGGCGGGATGCTGGTGCTAAACCTACTGTTCGGCATCGTGCTGTCGCGCATACTGTCGCCCGGCGACTACGGTATGATCGGTGCCCTGACCATCTTCTCGGCCGTGGCCGGCACGTTTACCGAAAGCGGTTTCACGCTGGCCATCATCAACATAAAGAAGGCCGACACGCTGGCCTACAGCTCCGTGTTCTGGTTCAACGTGGCCATGGGGGCGGTGATGTATACGGCCCTCTACTTCCTGTCCGTCCCGATAGCCTCGTTCTACCGCACCCCGGAAATGGTGCCGCTGGCACGCTTCCTGTTTCTCAGCTTCGTATTCGGCTGCCTCGGCACCGCTCCGGCCGGATACCTGTTGCGTAACCTGATGGTGAAGCAGCGCAGCAAGTCGCTTATCATAGCCACGGCCGTATCAGGCATTGCCGGAATATCATGCGCACTGGCCGGCATGGCATACTGGGGCATAGCCGTGCAGACAGTCACCTACACCCTGACCATGACATTAATGCAGTGGCACTACGCCGGGATACGCCCCGCCATGCAATTCTCCTGGACCACAATAAAGGGTATGCTTCCGTTCAGCCTCAAGCAGCTGACCGTAGCGCTGTTCAACAACTTCAACAACAACTTTTTCGCCGCATTGCTCAGCCGCTTCTACGGCATGAAGACAACGGGATACTACACCCAGGGCAACAAATGGACCACGATGGGATATTCCACCATCAACGGCATGATATATAACGTGGGGCAGCCTGTGATACGTCAGACTGTCGACGATCAGGAGCGGATGATACGCGCTTTCCGCAAACTGCTGCGCTTCACGGCCTTCATCAGTTTTCCATGTATGCTCGGACTCGCCATAGTGTCGCATGAGCTTATAGTGATCACTATCACCGACAAATGGCTGCCATCCGTACATATAATGCAGATACTGTGCATAGGCGGCGCGTTCATGCCCATCGCCACCCTGTACGGCAACCTGTTCAACAGCATCAACCGCCCCTCCGTATATATGTGGAACACCATTACGGTCGGAGCCGCCCAGACGCTGGCCGTGATACTGACCTATTCCTACGGCATGACGACGATGCTGACCGTATATGTGGCCATCAACATACTGTGGCTCGGCATCTGGCAATGGTTCGCGCGCCGCTTCGCCGGCATACGCACGCGCCGGGTATTGATGGATATAGTGCCGCTCTTTCTGGCCACCGTGGCCGTCATGGCCGTCACGGTTCTCGTCACCTCCCCCATCACCGACATCTACCTCTCGCTGGTGGCCAAGATCCTGACAGCCGTCACGCTCTACATCCTCCTGATGTGGTCGGCCAAATCCGCCATCCTACGCGAAGCCATCCGGTTTCTCCGCCACAAACAAGTCTAACCATCTTCGTCGTCGAGGCGCCGGACTTCGTCAACGCCGTCTATGGTGCCGATGTGGTTTATGATGGTACGCAGCTCCGTGTATGTATGCACGCCGAAACGGATCTTGCATATCACGATGTTGCGGTCGGTCCTGGTGTTGAACGACTCCATGGAGAGATGGAACGTATTGGTGATACAGTCCACCAGATCGACAAACAGGTGGCTGCGGTCAACGGCTCGCACCCTCAGTGTGACGGGATATAGCGTCTCGTCGGCGTTGAAATCCACCGACACCACATCGTCGCCATACGACGAGGCCATGGTGATGGCCTGGCGGCAGTCACGCTTGTGAATCGTGATGGATTTAGGCTCGAAGTGATTGCGGATGCCTATCACCTCCTCACCGGGAATCGGATTGCATTCCGGACATCGGCAATAGTCGTTGGGAGGAACCGATTCGAGGTAACGCTGTATAGACTTGCGTGCCTTGAAGGTATGGGCGAGCGCCGCCCAGTCGCGCTCGGGGTGATATGCCGGATCCGTAAAAATCTCCACTACATCGCCGCGCCGCAGCGTGGTGTCTACCGGCTCAAGCCTATTATTGATTCGTGCATATTTCGCATGGTTGCCTAGACGAGGACTTACTTCGTATGCAAAGTCTATTACCGTTGCGTTTTGCGGCAGGATTATCTTCTTTCCTTTCGGAGTGAACACCTGTATGTCATCGTTATAGAACGCCGTGATCACATCCTCCATATACCGCTCGTCACGCTTCGGACCGCTGATGGTGTCCTGCAATACATTGCGGAATTTGTCGATCCATGTCTTAATGTTGGTTTCGTTACTCTCCACCACACATCCCAACTGCGACTGCAGAATCATGGCCTCGCTGCTGATATGTACTTCCTGCCATCGCCCGAAATCAGGCAACAGCTTGACATGGAGGCTTCTGTAACCGTTCTCCTTCGGCGAATCGATGTAATTGCTCATGCTGCAGTGCTTCTCCTTGAAACGATCGGTCAGGATACAGTATATCTTCATGGCCATCTCCTTCTCACCGAAATCGGTATGCTCCTCGTCGAATACCACCTCCACGAAATGACGGTATTTCAAATGATTGAAATCGTCGCCGTATTTCTTCATCTTGCGCCATAGGCTGAACGGACGCCGATAATCCACGCGGACCCGGGCCTTGATACCGGCTGCCGACAACGTAGCCGAAATCTGGCTGCGGAATCTTTCAAGGTTATCCCTGTTTGCAGCCACATGACGGGCGATGAGAGCGGATATCTCATCGTACTCGTCCGGACAACGGAAACGGAATGACAGGTTCTCCAATTCGGTCTTGATGTTATATAGGCCCAGGCGGTTGGCGAGCGGAGCGTAGAAATAGTCGGTCTCGCCGGCTATCTTCATCTGTTTTTCAGGCTTCATGGACTCAAGGGTCCGCATGTTGTGGAGCCGGTCAGCCAGTTTCACCAGAATTGCACGGATGTCATACTGCATCGAGTTGAGCAGCTGGCGGTAATTGTCCAGCTGTTTCGACAGTTCATAATCCTTGGTAGGCTTCTTGGTTACGACCCTGACCAGGAATGCCACGTCATAGCCGAAACGCGCCTGGATGTCATCGATGGTATAATCGGTGTCCTCCACCACGTCATGCAGGAAGCAGGCTATGACGGGATTGGCGCCCAGCATCAGTTCCTCGGCGGCTATGGATGCCACCGCTATGGGATGGAGAATGTACGGCTCTCCGGTCTTACGCTTCTGGGATGCGTGGGCCTTGCGCGCCATTTCAAAGGCAGCGCGAATCCGCTCCATATCCTCGTCGGAAACACGCCCGGCCATGACCTTAAACACACGGTCAGCCCTCTCCTCTATTATCCTGTCGTAATCTTCCTGCATAATCTTCGTCTTAAAACTCCAAAATTACTAAAATTTAGACAGTTTCTTAACTTTTTTGCGTAATTTTGCCTTATAAATTTATTATCGAACATGATTGAGAGGCTTTATGACCGAACAGATTGAATTTACCCTCCGTCCATATCCCCGTGGCATACATCTTGTTACAGGCGAGGTGATGCGTCAGCTTCCATCGTTGCCGGTAACAGGGTTGCTGAATCTGCTGATAAAGCATACGTCGGCGGCATTGGCGCTAAACGAGAACGCGGATCCTGATGTACGCCACGACCTGAACATGATTTTCGACCGCCTTGTACCGGAAAACGCTCCGTTCTATCTGCACACTGACGAAGGACCGGACGACATGCCGTCGCACGCCAAGTCAGTTATTGTCGGCTCTACCCTGACATTACCGATAACCGACGGTTATCTCAATCTGGGCACATGGCAGGGCATCTACCTCTGCGAATTTCGCGACTACGGAGGCCCGCGCCGCCTCGTCGCCACAATACTCAGCTAATCCTCGATTAATCAACCATTTTTATGCCTACAAACTGGAAAAGCTCGCGATAGTATGCGGCTTTCTTTTCCAACGGCAACGGGTAAGCGCGGCTGGTTGACGGCATGCGCCATATCGTAAGAGGCAATGTCTGCCTTCCGTCGCCGAGCGTCAACGGTGCGCAGTCTACATGATGTCCCATGCCCGGTGCCTCGGTGCCGGTTAGTTCGGCCAATACTTCCGCGGCTTTCTGTCCGGTCGTGGCAATGGCCCTGCACTGAGGCATACGCCGCAACAATGCGTCGAGATCCACAGGCTCCACGATCTCAAGGAATTTATCGGAGGCGTTTCCAGCCAGGCGTCGTATCCGATAACCGGTATCGCTCATGGCAATTCCCTCGCGATTGAGCAACGCCTTGATCTTCTCTAAGTCGAAATCCTTTGTGCCTGGACGCAGCAACGCTGTCCTGTCGCCATAAAACAGCAGTCCCATAGCATACCAGAAGTCATTGGTGCGGTTAGGGTAAAAGAACTCCATCGACCATCTCTTTGGCTGCGGAGGGAACGTACCCATTATCAGCACTTTCGCTCCTTCCGGTACCCACGCACCAAAAGGATGCACCTCAGTCGCGAGTTCCGGCTTCATATCGTCAATATCTTCATTCATATCTATATAACGGATTAAGGCCCATACTTGATGGGCCTTAAAACAATCTATTTGACGAAATAAGTCCTTATCGGGCTGCGATCACCTCGATTTCCACCAGAGCCTGCTTGGGCAGCTCCTTCACTGCGTAGGCCGAACGAGCCGGATAAGGTGCGGCGAACGTCTCGCCATAAACCTCGTTCATCGGGCCGAACAGTGACATATCGGCCAGGTAGACAGTAGTCTTCACCACATTGTCCATAGTCAGTCCGGCTGCTTCCAGCACGGCCTTCACATTGGCCAGCGATACACGTGTCTGCTCCTTGATGCCCTCGGGCATCGTGCCCGTGGCCACGTCGATGGGCAGCTGGCCCGAACAATACACGAAGCCGTTGGCTTCTATTCCCTGGCTGTAAGGCCCGATAGCGGCCGGCGACTTCTCGCTTGCAATCTGCTTCTTCATGATTATCTGATTTAGATCTTTAAAACAATTTATGTTCCACAAATATACATCTTTTTTCTTAAAACTCGGTACGTTCAACGCAAAAAGGCCACAAGTCGCTGACTTGTACGCCATAGGGTGTCGAACATCCATCGACGCAACGGGTCTACGGCAATCGCGACAAGATAGAATCCTAAGATGACTCCCGCGGCGGCCAACGTGAAAAGCGGCAGTGAAAGCGTGTTCCACAGATATATCACGGACGGGCGCATTATATTTCCCCTCACCAGGGGTGCCTTGTGGATGAGGTAGACGGCGAAAGCCGACCGCGCTATATAGTTGACCGGTCGCGAGATGAAATCGAATGACAGGAACAGTAGAAAAAAGCTGACCGTCGACAACAGCACGAACGGAGAGTTATAGGCAAAAGCCTGCAGCGGCGGCATATACACAGCCATAGCCGCAATCGCCACGATCGAGGCGAGATAAGTCAATACAATCGCTCCACGTTGCCGCCTGATGCCTTCCATGCTGACGTGCAGCCGTATATATCTGGCAATCATATAGACCATCACAAGCTGCACAAGCGTATATCCGGTGGGATTGAACGTCCCGTGCCACCACCATCCGCACCACAGATTGAAACCGATGAACAGGGCGAGCACCACGGCGAAAGTGCGCTTCGTCAGCGCATCCAGTCCTGCATTGAGCACGGGGCTTAGAAGCATCAGTCCGAAATATGCCGGCACATACCACAGATCCGTATGGGTCAGTATCATCCAGCTTTCAAGCCATCCCTTCCACGAAAACTGCCCCGGAAAGACTATGGCCACAGCCGTATAGATGCCCACCGAATAGAACACGCACTGGAACAGGAACGACAGCACACCCCGACAGCGCAGTCTGATACCGAAATAACCGGAAATCATAGTGAAGGAATTCACACCGATGATTGCTACGGCTTCCACAATTATTCGCCAGACGTCGCGAGCCGTCAGCGACGCTATGTCGCCCATGGGCTCAGGCAGGCCCAGCGACGCGCCATCGACATGCACCGCAAGCACCATCAACATGCTCACAATCCTCAGCAATTCAATATTAGACTGTCTCTGCATATAAACAATCGACGACCGGCTAATCCGATCCAAACCTTTAAAAACAGAAGAAACTCACTGACAATCAGCGAGTTTCAATCTTTACATCAGCGGAAAGACAGGGATTCGAACCCTGGGTACCCGTAAGGGTACAACGGTTTTCGAGACCGTCCCGATCGACCACTCCGGCATCTTTCCTTTGGTCGTTGACACCCTTTCTGACATCATTTCAGGCGTTGCCGGGATTGTACTTCAGGCGGGTGTCTCCCCATTTGCGATTGCAAAATTAGAGATTTTTTCCGAGTTTACCAAGTTTTTCCGATTTTTTTCGTAAATTTGTGTTCCACTCGGCGTCTTTATGGCGCCTGAAGCGTTTTAACTGTATAGGATTCGACCCTCTCCCCTGCTGTCGGTCCCATTTTAGAAATTGCTAATGACTAAAACAATGAACACACCAAGAATCATACCCCCGTCGGAGTTGATCATCAACGGGGACGGAAGCGCATTCCACATCCATCTGCGTCCCGACCAGCTTCGAGACAACATCATCTTCGTGGGCGATCCGGGCCGCGTCACCATGGTAGGCTCCATGTTCGACACAGTGGATTATGACGTGCAGTCACGCGAGTTCCACGCCATCGGAGGCACATACAAGGGCACGCCCATCATGTGCATCAGCCACGGCATCGGTCCCGACAACATCGAGATCGTCATGACCGAACTTGACGCCCTGGCCAACGTGGATTTCAACACGCGCACCGTCAGGCCCGAGCACCGCACCCTCAACATAGTGCGTATCGGCACATCAGGTTCGCTGCAAGAGGATCTGCACATAGGCGATTATGTAGTAGCCGACAAAGGCATAGGCTTCGACGGCATCCTGAACTTCTATGCTGACCGCGACAAGGTATGCGATCTGGAATTCGAGAAGGAATTTTGCGCCCACACCGATTGGGATCCCACCTGGGCCGCTCCATACGTCGTGGACGCCGACCGACACTTAATCGAGAAGATAGCACGCGACGACATGCGTCTGGGCTACACCATCGCCGCCGTGGGCTTCTACGCTCCGCAGGGACGCCAGGTACGACTGACGCTAAAGGATCCCGACCTGAACGCAAAGATCGAGTCCTTCCGTTACGACGGACGCCCCGTCACCAACTTCGAGATGGAATCGGCCTGTCTGCAAGGCATGGCACGCCTGTTGGGTCACCGCGCCATGACCGTATGCTGCATCATCGCCGAGCGCCGCGCCAACAAGGCCAACACCGATTACAAACCACGCCTCCATGGCCTGATACAGACAGTCCTGGACCGTTACGCGGAGTTATAATATTCCACGATATGGCAAAAGGGATGGCCGCCGGTCATCCCTTTTCTTTTGTCTTGGCCCGGAATCTTCAGATTCCGCATACCTCTATCCCAATTCGAAACGTGCGCCCGGCAGACGCGTTATCACGCCGTCAAACTCCATGTCAGTGAGGTTGGCCATCAGTTCCTTCATGTTCATGCCGGTCAAGGCCCTCAGTTCGTCTATGCTTAACGGACGCCCTTCGTGCTTGATATGGGCGTAAATCTCGGCCGGAGCGCCACGCAGTTCCGGGAACAGGTTGCGCTGCTGAGGCGCATGTTGCATTACGCCCGGAGGCCAGCCGGTGGTCTGTACCACATCGGCCGCGCATGTGATAAGCTGTGCCTTATGCGAGCGTATCAGATGGTTGCATCCGGCACTGATCGGATCGATAGAACGTCCCGGCAACGCCATGACGTCGCGGTTGTTGATGAATGCCTGGTTGGCCGTGCTCATGGCTCCGCCGCGAATCTCGGATTCAGCCACAAAAGTTGCGTCACATAGTCCGGCCACTATGCGGTTGCGCTCCAGGAAATTACGCTGATATGGAGTCGTACCCGCCGGATATTCCGTCAGTATTCCGCCGCCCGACTGAATTATCTTCCTTGCAAGGTCGCGGTGTTGCGCCGGGTATACCATGTCAAGTCCATGGGCAACCACGGCTACGGTCGGCAGCCTGCAGTCCAGCGCGGCGCGATGGCCGGCGCCGTCTATACCGTAAGCCAAGCCGCTGACTATCATAAGGTCGGGATAATACACAGCTAAGTCGTGTATCAGCTGTTCGGTAAACTGCAGTCCGTATTTGGTGGCCTTGCGCGTACCCACCACGGCCAAAGCGAAGCGTGGATTCAGATTGACGTTGCCGAGCACGTACAGCATTATCGGGGCATCGTGCAGTTCCTGAAGCAACGGCGGATAATCATCGTCGTTCACGAACAACCCACGGATGCCGTGCCGCTCCATAAATTCAATCTCTTTGCGCGCGCGTTCCAAGGCAGACTGTCGTACGACAGGATCGAAGCGCAGACTGTCGGATGTTCCGATACGAGCTGCAAGGTCGCCCATGCCGGGCTTGAAAAAGTCGGCATAGTCATAGTCGGCGTCACGCATGGCGCGCACCACGTCCACCTTCATGCCCGGCACCATGCTGATGGCCACCTTATGAATCAGTTCCTGACGCTCCGTGGAATCCATAGCCTTACTGTATGTACCGGCCGAACACCTTGGCCAGTTCGTCGCCTCGGCTCAGCTTGCCGTCCTTCAGCACCACCACGGTCACCACTCCCTCTGCACACATCTCGCCGTCAGAGCGGATTATGTCCTGATGGAATATGAACCTCGGCCCCTTGCGCTCTAATCGCAGGCAGCTGATGAATGTGTCGCCGCCACGCAGCGAGGTCTTGTATTCCACCTCAATCTTGCGCACCACGGCGTCTATGCCCTGATTGTGCATCTGTATGAACGACAGCCCCGCGTCAGTGCAGAACCGATGACGCGTATGCTCCATGTAATGCAGATAATTGGCATTGTTCACTATCTGTTCGCAATCCAGTTCGTAATCGCGAACCTCCATATCCATTATGAAGCAGTATTTCTTGTTGGCGTCCTTGAGTATTCTCATTCTATCATTCCTTTTGAAGTGTCAACGGCTTGTTATTCCTTGCAAAGTTAGAAATTTCCACGAAATTATCGGCATCTTTGGGCACCCAGATGAATCCGGGCTTCTTGTCTGTTATTCCTATGAATCCTTCGCCGTCGCTTATCCACCAGTCGCACACGCAGATGCCGTCAAACCGCTCGCGCCTCAATTCCGTAAATTCCGGCGATTCAGCGACACCATCCTCCGGTTTTTTCTTTTCGTACAGCGTCACAACCAACGTATTGCCGTCCACCTCTATGGTATGGGGCAACACGTTCACGAAGCATTCGCGACACAGTGCATGGTTGTAGTAGCTTACGGCCAATGAGTGCGGCACCGCTACGAGCAGCACGAAGAATCCGGCCAGCACCCAACGCAGGTCGACTATAAACCCCCACAGCATGCACAGCACTGCCACGCCAACAGCCACCCACAGCCACCATGGACAGAAACGACGAAGCAGAGCCCGCGCGAACCGGCCCCGCTCCATACAGAATATCTTTCCGTTTTCTTCGGTCATATCATTGTTCGGCATCCCTCGCAGCCGACTCGCGGACATACGTCTGATGGTTAGCCTCGCGCACCTGCTGTATATAACCGGTGCCTTCGGCGTTGTGAAGCTTGCGTATCTCTATGTACGGTTTCCCTTTTACCACCGTCAGGTCAAACACGTCGTCGCGTTTACGCTTGGCTTCATCGGCCAATGGCGAGTGCCCGTCCGCTCCGGTGCCTCTCAGTCCGGCGTCGATACCCTCCGGACAGTTGCGCACGGCCTTTATTTCGGACACAGGCGGATAGCCAAGGCCGGTCCACATTATATACTGCTTGCGTACCAGATCAGGCGTCACGCTATCCGGGTTCATGGGTTCGCAGCCCTCTATGGCCACTGTAGCTGTTGACTTGTAACGGGGAATAAAATCCTCATCCAATACTTTCAGTTCCGTGCCATATAATACATCCTGCTTGCGGCCGTCATGGTAGAACGACCGGCTCAGCACCTCGGTCAGCACCTCAGGCGTCACCGCGCCTTCGTCGGCATACGGCTGCAACTGAGCCACGGCGTTGGCCTCGCGCATCTGGCCATACCCTTCGTCGGGTCGGCCGGAATGGCTGTAATTGGTGCGCACCATCACTCCCTGCGGCGCATTCTTCAGATCGTAACGCACGTATGAATGGTTGTTCGTCTCGAAATACGCTCCGTTGCCCGATGCGTCTATCACTCCGAAATTAGCCTCCACGCCCATAGGCCGCTTGTAAGTCTCGAGCAGCCGGGCGAAATCGTCTACAGTCCGGCAGGTCTTGAGGGCTTTGGTCATAAGTATGCCCTCCTTGTCCATCTTCTTGGCAGACACCTTGTCGTCCTTGATATTGTACGACGCGGTGTTCATCACAGCGAATCCGGCATCGTTCATCCCCATCCACGCTTCCTTCAGGTCTCGGTCCTGGGCGTTGAACAGGGCCGTATAGCCGTAGTCCGATCCATGCGGAGCCACATACTCCACTTTGTTGTCGACATTGCTTGTGTCCCGGTGCTTCCAAATGATGGGACGCCCCGACGGGTTGGCCGAGGCGCTTATTATTGCAGACGTGCAGGCAATGGCTCGCGGAGCAATAAACCCCGCGAGAAGCATGCCTGCCGTTATCAGTCTCTTTGCTTTCTTTAAGTTCAGTATATTCAATCCAGTTTATGTATTATAAGCCCGCTTCTGAGTTTAGGCTCGAACCAGGTGGTTTTGGGCGGCATGATGTTGCCGGTGTCGGCAATGTCCATTATTTGCTTCATTGTAACGGGATACAGAGCCAGGGCCATTGCCATCTCGCCTGAATCCACGCGGCGTTTCAGCTCCTCCAGACCGCGGATGCCGCCCACGAAATCTATACGCTTGTCGGAACGGAGGTCGGTAATACCTAATAAATCGCGCAGTATCAGGTCGCTCGACACGGTCACGTCCAGTACGCCGATCGGATCGTCGTCGTTGTATGTGCCGGGCTTAGCGGTCAGGGAGTACCATTTGCCGTCGAGATAGAGTGCGAAGTTATGCAGTCCCTTGGGGTGATACGTATCGGCGCCCTTTTCCTCCACGATAAAGTTCTCGTCCAGGCGTGTCAGGAACTCGGCGGGAGTCATGCCGTTCAGGTCACGTACCACACGGTTATAGTCTATGACGCGCAGATGCGATGCCGGGAATGCCACGGCCATGAAGTAGTTGTATTCCTCGTCACCGGTATGGTTGGGATTGTTCTTGGCCTTTTCGGCGCCCACCAGTGCGGCTGCGGCCGAGCGGTGGTGTCCGTCGGCTATGTACATGTTGGGGATTTTGCCGAATTCCTCCGTCACCTTCTCTATCACCCCGGGGTCGGATATCACCCACAGCGTGTGGCCGAATCCGTCGGGTGCCGTGAAGTCATACTCCGGTTCGCCTGCCGTCACATCGCGGATTATCTGTTCCAGCGCCTCGTTGTCGGGAAATGCGAAGAACACAGGCTCCACGTTGGCATTGTTGCAGCGCACATGCTTCATGCGGTCCTCCTCCTTGTCGCGACGCGTCAGCTCGTGCTTCTTGATGCGACCCTCCATGTAGTCGGGTACCCATGCGGCCACTACGAATCCATACTGAGTGCGCCCGTCCATGGTCTGGGCATATATGTAGTAATTCTCCTTTTCGTCCTGACGCAGCCAGCCCTTGTCCTGGAACATCCGGAAGTTCTCCACGGCCTTCTCATAGACACAGGCGTCATGCTCGTCCATTCCCGGCTCGAAATCTATTTCGGGCTTGATGATATGGTACAGGCTCATCGGATTCCCGGCGGCCTCGGCTCGGGCTTCCTCGCTGTTAAGCACGTCGTACGGACGACTTGCCACCTGCTCCACCAGCTCACGGGGTGGACGAACGCCTTTGAACGGTTTTACTTTTGCCATTGCTTTGTAGTTTTTTCGTTGGTATTAGGTTCTGTTATTATCAGGTTCTGTTATATTGAGTGTATTTTCCCGGACCCATTACGGAGTCCTCCATAGTATGGAACGCTCGGACACCGTGTATTATTTTAGGCATCGTTCCTTAGGCTATAAATAAAACAAGCCGCACCGTAATTGAAATTGCGATGCGGATTATTATATCGCCGGATATGGAATAACCTTATCCCATACCCTCCTTATCAGTCACGCGAACCGGAGAATGTGGTCTGTGATCCCGCGTTGTTCAGATATGATATCAGCAGGGTCTTGCCTGTGACGGTCACTGTCATGTTGTGAACATTGGAAGTTGACAGCGTGTACACTTTATTGTTGTACGACACGTTGAAGTTCACAGGTTCATCATCTGGGAAGAATTTTGCTTCCATCGACACCATCTTGTCCGAAATGCGGTCAATCTTTACCACATAGGCATCATCCAGCACTTCGTTACCCGAAGTAAGAGAGCCGGTGTATACACCAACGATATACGCGGCATAGTTCTGCTCAGGCTCGTCATCCTTGTCACTGCTGCAGGACACAAACGCAGGCGTCGATACGAGCAGCATCATCAGAAACGCGAAAATTTTAAGACTCTTTTTCATTACAATACTTCGGTTATTTTTTGAGAATTTGTTAACGGCTCCGAGGAGCCGTTAACAAATTCTCAAAAAATAACCGAAGTATTGTAATGTAGGCTATATCTGCCGAACTTACCCCTGCAAACGTGATGAAATGGAACGGACCAATAGGGCAACTGAAAAAAGCCATTATCAATCCGCTTGGCGTTGACGCTCTTTTCGTGACCGAGTTCTATGACGGTGCAGGCACGGCTGAACGCTCCGCTGACCTAATGGATATTATCGCCCGACTGAAAAAGGGCGATAGACTATACATCGGAGCAATATTAGGGTATCACAACTAAAAACATACA
>CADBNR010000007.1 GCA_902796035.1 uncultured Bacteroidales bacterium
AATGAGGCGTTAGTTTTTCTGTTAATGAGGCGTTAGTTTTTCTGTTAATGAGGCGTTAGTTTTTCTGTTAATGAGGCGTTAGTTTTTTCTGTTAATGAGGCGTTAGTTTTTCTGTTAATGAGGCGTTAGTTTTTCTTTTGGTCGGACTGCGAGTTGAGGTCGTGAAGGCGTTGGGCCATCTTTGTCTCGGAGGGGTTATTGCCGGGCAGCCAGAAGTGCGCGCCTTCCAGGGCGTCGGGAAGGTATTGTTGCTTCACATAGTTGCCCTGGTAGTCGTGGGCATATTTGTAGCCTTCGTGATATCCGAGGTCTGCCATCAGCTTGGTGGGCGCATTGCGCAGATGCAGCGGAACGGGCAGGTCCCCGGTCTGCGACACGGTCTGAATGGCGTTGTTGATGGCCATGTATGCAGAATTGCTCTTAGGGGAATTGGCCAGATAAATGGCACACTCGGACAGAATAATCCGGCTCTCGGGCCATCCTATCTTCATCACGGCATCGAATGTGGCGTTGGCAAGTAATACTGCATTAGGATTGGCCAGGCCTACATCCTCCGAGGCCAGAATCATCATGCGCCGTGCTATGAACGCCGGATCCTCGCCACCCTCCACCATGCGCGCCAGCCAATAGACGGCGCCGTCGGGATCGGAGCCACGCATGGACTTGATGAAAGCCGAGATGATGTCGTAGTGCATTTCGCCGTTGCGGTCGTAGGCGGCGGGATTCTCCTGCAGGCGGTCGGTCACAATCCGGTCGTTGATTACCATAGGTTGGTCAGAGGGGGTGGATTGCTCTATGATGTCGAGGATGTTCAGGAGCTTGCGCGCATCGCCTCCCGCATAGCGAAACAGAGCGTCTTTCTGCTCCACCACTACGTTGCGCGAGGCGAGAATCGGGTCTTTGGTCAGGGCGCGGTCCAGCAGTTTCTGCAATGCATCCACATCAAGAGATTTCAGTGTGTAGACCTGTGCGCGTGACAGCAACGGACGTATCACCTCGAAGCTGGGATTCTCCGTAGTGGCTCCTATCAGGGTGACAGTGCCGTTCTCCACAGCTCCGAGCAACGAATCCTGCTGCGACTTGTTGAAGCGATGGATTTCATCAATAAACAGGATGGGCCGTCCCTTCACGAACATGCTGTTGGCATCATGGCGGCATCGTTCCAGCACCTCACGCACGTCCTTCACGCCCGAAGTCACGGCCGACAGTGTATAGAAAGGCACGTCGGTCTGCTGTGCTATGATCTTGGCCAGAGTGGTTTTGCCCACACCCGGAGGCCCCCATAATATGAATGAATTTATACGGCCCGAATTAATCATGGTGCGTACAATTCCGGCCGTGCCTACCAAATGTTCCTGGCCGATGTAGTCGTCAAGGCTTGTGGGACGCAGGCGCTCGGCCAAGGGGATGTTGTTGTTCGTCATGTTCTGAGATATTTTCGGTAAAAGCCGCGGGCTTTTACCACAGTGACGGGATGAAGCAGGAGGAGGGATGAGAGGGGGGAATTACAGTTCAGTGCGGGTTGAGAGGATGTCTATCAGTTCGTCTACGTTGAAATCCTGCAGAGTATTGACGATGCGGTCGGAATATGGGGCAATCACGGCGGTCGGAAGTGTACCGGCCACGCCTACGACGTAGGCCCCGGCACGCTGTCCGGCCATTACTCCCTGTTCCGAATCCTCGAAAACAACGCAATTCCGGGCTGGCACCCCGGCAATTGCGGCGCCTGTCAGATATCCTTCGGGATCCGGTTTGGAGTGATGAATCATGTCGGCGGTGACTATCCCCTTGAAGAATCCGCGCAGTTCCGGCTGCCGGGCCCATAGGCTCGTCATCTTTTGTTCGTTGCTGCTGGTCACCATCACGGCCGGTACGTTGCGCTCGGTCAGCGAGGCGAGCAGGTCCATGACGCCCGGCTTTAAGTCAAACGGCATGGTGCGCTCCAACTCGTCGAGCCGCTCCGTGATATACGCGTGGGTGTCGGGCTTGAAATAAGTACCGAGAATATGTGTCAGCGTGGTTCCCTTGATGTCTGTTGCTAATGTCGGTACGTCGGGACGGAACTTGCGTCCCATTTCCGACCAGAAATGGGTGTATACGGTCTCGCTGTCTATCAGGACGCCGTCCAGGTCGAACAGGGCGGCACAGCGGTAGTCTGTCTTTATTCGGCTCATACTTATATAACGCGCAAAGGCGCGAATTCGTAGAATAAGGCACTCAAAAAGGGGAGCGGTTGATGCCTGAAACGGCAGATGTGGCGAATAATGCACCCAAAAATAGAAAATGATATAAATTTATGTGATAAAATTTGGAAATATAGTAGGAATGATATTAAATTCGCACTGTCAAAACAAAAAACATTTCAGCAACGCGACCGAGACCTGGTTCAGCAGAGCCGGAGGCAAAGGAGCGCCAATAGAGCATAAATAAAAATGGTATATAGATTCAAACTGGTAAGCGATGAAGCGAGCAATTTCATGCGTGAGATAGAGATTGACTCGGAGAATACGTTCCTGCAGTTGCGTAACTGCATATTGGAAAGCGTAGGCTATACGAAGGATGAACTGGATTCTTTTTTTCTGTGCAACGAGGATTGGGAAATGGAAGAAGAGATTACGCTCGAAGACATGGGCACGTCAAGTTCGGATCGCGATACATGGTTGATGGACAGCACTCCGGTCAGCGAGCTTGTGGAGGACGAAGGACAGAAGCTGGTGTTTCAGTTCGACTACATGACCGAGAGAGGCTTTTTCATGGAACTGAAGGAAATAATCCCTGGCCGGTCTCTTGTGGAGCCGGTATGCACCATGAAGCGCGGCAATGCCCCCAAGCAGTTCAAGGAAACGGAAGAAATCAAGAGTGTGGCCAGCGTAAAGACAATCACGCCCGATGTGGCCGATATGGATGCTCTGGATCTGGATCAGTTTGACGAGAACTCATTCAACGATGATGATCTGGAGCAAGGATTCGACATTATGGATATGAATTAATCTTCGGAAGTAAGAACACAATCACATCGGTATGAACTAAAGGCTCTGTCCCAATGAAACGGAACAGAGCCTTTGGTTTATCTGAACAGTTTTGCAAAAAGTCCGCCGCTGTCCGGTTTGAAATTTACATTCAGTCCGTCGTCGTTTTTAGAAAAGAACAGAATGTGATCCTTGAATACGAACGCCACATAATTGTCGAATTCCAGTATTGCAGTGAGACTGCGGATCAGGAAACGCTTGAACGGGGAGAAGTCGTCGAGCTTATCCACCACAATTTCCGTGTCATCGGCCGAGAGGTCGTGGTGTGGCTTCAGTAACTCCACGAAATAAGGAATATTGAGCTCTTCGCGATGCTTGGGGCTCTTGCTGTAGTTCTTGTATATCTCTTTTATGACTTCTTCTGTGATCATGTGTCGGTCAGGTATTAGAGGAGAGGCTCAGTGTGGAGAGACAGATTAAGAAAGCTTAAAGAAGACATTTCCACGCTTGCTACATTAATAACGACCCACCGGGCGGTTCGGTTCATCAAAGAAGCGGCTGTTTGCAAAATTAGATAAAAAAATTAAAAACAGTTTAATTGGTTGATAAAATTTTTACGAATAAATTTAGTGCAACAGGGGGATGAGCCTTTCAAGACCCATCCCCCTGTAATATACTGTAATGATTTGGTCGCTAATTATCCGAGGAAACTGAGCAGCACTCCGGCTGCTACAGCCGAACCGATCACGCCGGCCACGTTCGGGCCCATGGCGTGCATCAGCAGATAGTTCGACGGGTCGTATTCCAGACCAAGGTTGTTGGAGATACGTGCGGCCATAGGCACTGCCGACACGCCTGCGTTTCCGATCAGAGGATTGATCTTCTTGTTGGGACGCAGGAACAGGTTGAACACCTTGACCGAAAGCACGCCGGTGGTTGAGGCGAGGATGAATGCCACAAAGCCGAGGCCGAATATCAGCAGCGTGTCCAGGGTAAGGAACTTGTCGGCCTGAGTGGAGGCGCCTACGGTGAATCCGAGCAGGATGGTCACGATGTCGGTCATGGCGTTGCTGGCGGTCTTGGCCAGACGCGTTGTCACACCGCTTTCGCGCAGCAGGTTGCCGAAGAACAGCATACCGAGCAACGGAATGCCCGAAGGCACGATGAAGCAGGTCAGGATCAGGCCGACGATAGGGAACAGGATCTTTTCGTTCTGGCTTACCACACGGGCCGGTTTCATCTTGATCTTGCGTTCCTTGTCGGTTGTGAGCAGTCGCATTATCGGGGGCTGGATCAGGGGAATCAGCGCCATATACGAGTATGCCGACACGGCCACGGCGCCCAGCAGGGCGGGATTAAGCTTGGATGTGGTGAAAATGGCCGTCGGGCCGTCGGCGCCACCGATGATGGCCACACATCCGGCGCTGAGGGGGTCGAAGCCGCACAGCAGAGCGAGCATATAGGCGCCAAAGATGCCGAACTGAGCGGCACCGCCTATCACCATCAGCTTCGGATTGGCCAGCAGGGCCGAGAAGTCGGTCATGGCTCCCACGCCCAGGAACACCAGCGGCGGGTACCACCCCTTCTCCACACCGTTATACAATATGTTCAGAACCGAGCCTGGCTCGTAGATGCCGATCTCCATACCGGTCTGGAAGGGGATGTTGCCCACCAGCATACCGAAGCCGATGGGCACCAGCAGCAACGGCTCGAAATTCTTCTTGATGGCCAGCCACACGAAGAAGCAGCCCACGGCCAGCATCACCAGATTGGTCCACGAACAGTTGTAGAATCCGGTGAAGTGCCAGAAGCTTTCCACGGCTTGACCCAAAAACTCCCCGAAGGAGTAGGATGAAAGTAACAGCATGAGTCGTTGTATTATTCAAGAATAATAATATCCGAGCCTTCCAGCAGGGTGTCGCCGGGAGCGCAGCATATCTTTGCCACCTTGCCCGACTTGTCGGCGCGGATGTCGTTCTCCATCTTCATGGCTTCGAGCACTGCCACCTTCTGTCCGATTGTCACTTCGTCGCCTACTGCCACGGCTATGCTCATGATGGTGCCGGGCAGCGGCGACTTGATTGCGCCCGGGTTGCTGGTCTTCGGAGTGGCGGCCGGTTTGGACGTCACCTTGTTCTCGTTCAACTGTGCGCCGGTGTTGGTCTTGCCCGACTGCGACAGCGCGGGCTTCTTGTTTACTTTGGATGCAGCGGGACGGTCTATCTCTACCTTGTAGGGAACGCCGTTCACCTCGACCTCGGCCTCGTTGTCCACGATATCGCCCACGGCTACGGTGAACTTCATGCCGTTGATCTTATACTTATATTCTTTCATTAGTTGCTTCGAATTTTGGAGGGTGTCAGACGTGACACGCTCAATGAGTTTGGAGTGCTGTGACGCACTGAGAAGGGAGGTATTACTTCTTAAGGCTGCGGCGGTGATCCGCGTTGCGGTTGTCTATCTCAGGCACTACGCGCAGGTTGTAGATCTTGGAGTTCCAGGGGCTGTAAGCCTTGCGCATTCTGCGGATGGTCAGGATAGTGTCCTCTATGTCGTGACCTTGTCCTGTGTGTTCTGCCAGGGCCATTGATATGGCGGCGATGACTTCGCCGGAGTCGGATTCGTCGTGATGGTCTTCCTTGGTTGTGGCGTCCACGCCGTGGGCCTTTCTCTTTTTCGAGGAATGGATCATGGTGGAAATCTTGCCGAAACCCAGGAACAGGATGCTGAGCAGTATAAGCGCGCACAGCACGATGCTCATGGCTATTATGGTGATAGCCCCTCCGAACCGGTCGTTTTCAGCGGCGTTACGGGCCTTCTCGGCCTGTATGGCCTTGCGCGTCATCTCGCTCTCCTGCACCGTGTTCACCTCCTCGGAGTTCACCCAGTTGCCTTCCACGTCGGTCTGCTCGCCCCGCAGGCTTACCTCCGTATAGGTCTGCTCCGGGTCGGTCAGAATGGCGGCGGGCGCGGTCAGAGGCATGGCTAATGCCACGCACAGTGTCAGGCCGGTCAATATTTTCTTGATCATAAACGTAATGATAAAGGATGCGCGGGCGGCGATGCGAAACCATCGCCGCCCGGCGTCGTGAGTGTTAGAGAGGTATATTGCCGTGTTTCTTGGCCGGGTTGGTCAGCTTCTTGGTAGCCAGCATGTTCAGGGCCTTGATGATACGGAAGCGAGTGTTGCGCGGTTCGATCACGTCGTCGATGTAACCGTACTTGGCAGCTTGGTAGGGGTTGGCGAACAGATCGCGGTATTCATCCTCCTTGGCCTTGATGAACTCGGCGGGATTCTCGGCGGTCTTTGCCTCCTTGGCATAGAGTACGCCTACAGCACCCTCGGCACCCATCACGGCTATCTCGGCGCTGGGCCATGCATAGTTCATGTCGCCGCGCAGCTGCTTGCAGCTCATCACGATGTGCGAGCCGCCGTAGCTCTTGCGCAGTGTCACGGTCACCTTGGGCACCGTAGCCTCACCGTAAGCGTACAGCAGCTTGGCGCCGTGCAGGATCACGCCATTATACTCCTGGCCTGTGCCGGGCAGGAAGCCGGGCACGTCAACCAACGTTACCAACGGAATGTTGAATGCGTCGCAGAAACGCACGAAGCGTGCGCCCTTGCGGCTGGCGTTGCTGTCCAGAACGCCGGCCAGCACCTTCGGCTGATTGGCCACTACGCCCACCGCCTGTCCGTTGAAGCGGGCGAAACCGATGATGATGTTCTTTGCAAAATCCTTGGAAACCTCCAGGAACTCGCCGTTGTCGACAATGGCGGAGATAACCTCGTACATGTCGTAGCTTTTCTTGACGCTGTCGGGGATGATGTCGTTCAGCTTGTCCTCCAGACGGTCGATAGGATCGTTGCACTCTACCAGCGGAGTCTCCTCCATGTTGTTCTGGGGCATATAGCTCAGCAACTTGCGCACCAGCGCCAGGGTTTCCTCCTCGTTCTCGGCTGCGAAATGCGTGACGCCCGACTTGGTGGCGTGTACCGAAGCGCCGCCCAGGTTCTCCTGCGACACGTCCTCGCCCGTCACGGTCTTCACAACCGACGGACCGGTCAGGAACATATAGCTCAGACCCTTGGTCATGATGGTGAAGTCGGTCAGCGCGGGGCTGTAGACTGCGCCGCCGGCGCACGGACCCATGATGGCCGAAATCTGGGGAATCACACCCGATGCCAGGATGTTGCGCTGGAATATCTCGGAATATCCGGCCAGAGCGTTGATACCCTCCTGGATGCGGGCGCCGCCCGAGTCGTTAAGGCCGATGACGGGTGCGCCCATCTTCATGGCCATATCCATCACCTTGCATATCTTCAGCGACATGGTCTCCGACAGCGAGCCGCCGAATACAGTGAAGTCCTGTGCGAACACATATACCAGACGACCCTCGATGGTACCGAAACCGGTCACCACGCCGTCGCCGAGGATGTGCTTCTTGTCCTGGCCGAAGTTGGTGCAGCGGTGTGTCACGAACATGTCGAGTTCCTCGAAGCTACCTTCGTCCAGAAGCATTGCGATACGTTCGCGTGCGGTGTATTTGCCGCGTGCGTGCTGCTTCTCAATGGCTTTTTCACCGCCACCGAGGCGACACTCGGCGCGTTTCTCGATCAGCTGGCTGATTTTCTCTTCCTGTTTGCTCATTATATTCTATGTTATAGACTGCGAGTCCGGCTGATAATCTCGATTATTGGCCGAACTCGCATTTATGATTTTTTACTTATTGGGGTTTTCGCAAAGCTCAGTAAGCACGGCTTCGGTACTCTTGGGGTGGAGGAAAGCGATGTTCAGGCCGTCGGCGCCCTTGCGCGGAGCCTTGTCGATGAGGCGTACGCCCTTGTCCTCGCATTCTTTCAGCGCGTTGGCCACGCCGTCCTCAACAGCGAATGCTATATGGTGCATGCCGCCGCGTCCGCCGTTCTTCTCGATGAACTTGGCGATGGTGCTGTCGGGGCTGGTGGCCTCCAGCAGCTCTATCTTGGTGTCGCCTGCCTTGAAGAAGGCGGTCGTTACCTTCTGGTCTTCCACTACTTCCTGCTTGTAGCATTTCAAGCCAAGCACGTTCTCGTAATACTTGATGGCTTCTTCCAGATTCGGAACTGCGATGCCAATGTGCTCAATGTGTGAGATTTCCATTGATTTTGTATTTAGGTTATATCTTGTGTTTGTCACTCATATCCGGCAGGCGACGCAACGCGGGTGCGAGCAGGGACCTACATCGGTACGCAAAAGTAGTGAAAAAAACCGATATGGCAATCAGAAGATGGTTAATTTTAACAAAAGTTTAAAGAGAAATGCCGGAGAAAGTATGAGAAAAATAGGGAAAAAGCCGTTTGACCGGGCTATATTGCGAGGCTTAGCCCTGATTCCGTCTGTTTATCTCACTGATTTCGTGCAGAAGCCTGCGGTTCATGCGGCGGCGTTCCGGGTCGTGCCACCACCCCCATTTGCGGAAGTACCGGCACATATTCACGATGTGTATGCGCAACATACGCCATGACCGGTACGATGCTTGACGGTGGTCGTGCACCACACAGGCATCGGGCCACAGCAGCGTCGGGCTGACGGCGTGGATGCGGCGTGTTAGGTCTATGTCCTCGGGATACATGAAGAATCGCTCGTCGAATATGCCGACACGTTCCAGCGTATTCATATTCAGCAGCATGAAACTGCCCTGGAAATAAGGCACATCCAGCACGGCGTCAAGAGGAGCGTGTTTTATCAGATAGCGGTCGTTGCGTGCCCGGAACCATGATGCCGGCAGGAATCTGCGACCGAACACGTCCCAGGGCGTAGGGAGCAGTCGGGCGGTATATTGAGGAGTGCCGTCGGGATTGAGCACGCGCGGATGCATGGCGCCGACTTCAGGATGATCTTCCATGAAAGCCGTCATCTTATTCAATTCTTGCGGCTGGAAATAGACGTCGCTGTTCAGCACCAGGTGAATGGTTGAACCCAGTTGGCGAGCACGACGCATGGCCACGTTGTGGGCCGCTCCGAATCCCGGATTCGGCAGGGGAATGTATTCCGCGTCATGCTCGGCGCAGAACTGTCGTAGGTTCTCGTCGCCGTAATTGTCGACTATATACAGGCATGCCACCCCGCATCCCTTCAGGGATGACACGCAGCGGCGCAGTTCGGCGCAATCCGCACGGTATGTCACTATCGAGACTGTCAGCATGGCGCAAAATTACTCAAAAATCACGATTTTACACCATGATTCGGCGCTATATTTTGGGTATGTCAATAATAAATGTTAATTTTGCTGTTCCAAATGAACTCTTTTCGGATTCCTTGCATGGATTCGGGGAGTTCCGTAAACAGGTTTACAGTAATCAGATGAAAATAACGCCACAGATAATAGCGTCCATGATATCAGGACGCGTTGAAGGTGACGAGAACATAGAGATACGCGGTTTTGCCAAGATAGAGGAGGCGAAGCCGGGTGACATCACGTTTATCGCCAATCCGAAGTACGGACACTTTATCCACAGCACCAAGGCCTCGGCCGTGCTTGTATCAGACGATTTCGATACGGAGGGAGCGGAGATACCGGCCCTGATACGCGTCAAGGATCCCTATAAGTCGCTTGCCGACCTGCTTAATGCTTTCGAGTCGCAGAAAAGCGCTCCTGTAGGCATCGAGCAGCCGTGCCATATAGCCGAGGGCGTGGAAGTGCCTGCCGACGCATACGTGGGTGCTTTCGCCTATATCGGCAGGGGCGTGAAGCTCGGCGCCGGCGTTAAGATTTATCCCCAGGCATACGTGGGCGACGGATGCGAGATCGGCGACAATACAGTGATTCGCGCCGGCGTGCGTCTGTACGAGGGCGTAAAGATCGGCAAGCGCTGCATTCTGCATAGCGGCTGCGTGATAGGAGCCGATGGTTTCGGCTTCGCTCCCTGCGCCGACGGCAGCTATGAGAAGATACCGCAGATAGGTATAGTGGAGATAGCCGACGACGTGGAAATCGGCGCCAATACTACCGTGGACCGCGCCACATTCGGCGCTACGCGCATAGGGGAAGGTACCAAGCTGGACAACCTGATTCAGATAGGCCATAACGTAGAGGTGGGACGCATGAATGTGTTCGCCGCACAGGCCGGAGTGGCCGGATCGACCAAGATAGGTGACTTCAACCAGGTAGGAGGCCAGGTGGGCATAGCCGGACACATCAAGGTCGGCAGCCGCAACGGCATCGGCGCCCAGTCAGGACTGCATTCCAACTTAGGCGACGATAAGCGAGTGCTCGGAAGCCCGGTGGTAGACGTGCGCCAGTTCATGAAGAATCAGGTGTATATCAACCGCCTGCAGGAACTGTTCAGGAAAAAATAAAACAGCATAGAACCATTCATACGAAAATAAACAGCAATATATATATATGAATCAATTAACCTTAAAGGCACCATTCACCGTAGAAGGCAAGGGATTGCATTCGGGCCTGCTGCTTAAGGCCACGTTCAATCCGGCACCGGAGAACACCGGCTATAAGTTCAAGCGTGTGGATCTGCCTGACGCTCCGGTGATCGATGCGATCGCCGAGAATGTCGTTGAGACTACCCGTGGCACGGTTATAGGTCGCAAGGGTGTCACCGTAAGTACTATAGAACACGCCATGGCTGCTCTGTACGCCGCAGGCATCGACAATGTCCTGATTGAGGTAAACGGACCCGAAGTGCCCATTCTTGACGGCAGCGCGATGGTTTATGTCAACGCAATCGAATCCGTAGGCCTGCAGGAGCAGAATGCAGACAAGGATTACTATATCATCAAGGAGAAGAAGCAGTTCAAGGACGAGGCCACCGGCTCGGAGCTGACCATCTATCCCGATTCCGGTTTCAGCGTGGAGTGCATGGTGGAGTATAACTCACAGGTGCTTCCCAATCAGTTCGCCGTGCTCGACGATCTGGCTGACTTCAAGCAGGAGATAGCCGGCGCCCGCACCTTCGTGTTCGTACGCGAGATAAAGGACCTGATCGGACTGAATCTGATCAAGGGAGGCGATCTGGACAATGCAATAGTGATTTACGACCAGGTGGAGGACCAGGCAACCATCGACAGTATCTGCGATGTGGTGAAGGTGCCTCACATGCACCTCGATTCGCTGGGTTACATCAATCCCAAGCCGTTGGCCTGGGACAACGAGCCTGCCCGTCACAAGGTGATGGACGTGATAGGCGACCTGGCCCTGATAGGCCGTCCCATCCAGGGCCGCGTGGTGGCAATACGCCCCGGACACACGGTCAACAATAAATTCACCCGCATGGTGCGCCATGAGGTGAAGCATACCGAAATCCAGGCCCCCATTTATAATCCCAACGGGACCCCTGTAATCGATACAAACGGCATCAAGAAGCTGATTCCTCACCGTTTCCCCTTCCTGCTGATTGACAAAGTTATAGAGATAGACAAGAAGCATGCCGTGGCCGTCAAGAACGTGACGGTGAACGAGCCCTTCTTCCAGGGTCATTTCCCCGAGGAGCCGGTAATGCCCGGAGTGCTTCAGGTAGAAGCCATGGCCCAGACGGCCGGAGTGCTTGTGCTCAACTTCCTGGAAGAACCGGAGAAATATTCCACATATTTCCTGAAGATTGACAACGTCAAGTTCCGTCACAAGGTGGTGCCGGGCGACACGCTGAAACTTCATGTATCGCTGATGACCGAAATACGCCGCGGCTGCGCCATGGTGAAGGGTTATGTGTTTGTAGGTGAAAAAATAGTTTGCGAGGCCGAATTCATGGCCCAGATCATAAAGAATAAGTAAGCCATGGCATCGATGTACAATGTAAGTCCTGACGCAAAGATAGGCAACAATGTCAGGATAGGTGATTTCACCACCATCTATGACGACGTAGAGATAGGCGATAACTGCAACATCTACGGCAACGTGACGATATTCCCCGGCGCGCGCATCGGCAGCGGCGTCACCATATTCCCCGGCGCCGTTGTGGCCGCCGTTCCCCAGGACCTGAAGTTCCGTGGCGAATACACCAATGCCTTCGTGGGCGACGGCACGACGCTGCGCGAGTGCGTCACCGTGAACCGTGGCACAGCCGCCAAGGGCAAGACCGTGGTGGGTCAGAACTGTCTGCTGATGGCATACGTCCATATCGCCCACGACTGTCTGGTTGGAAACCGTGTGATTATCTCCAACGCCTGCCAGATTGGCGGCGAGGTGCAGATTGACGACGCTGCGGTGATAGGCGGCGGAAGCATGATACACCAGTTCTGCCACTTGGGACGCAACATCATGCTGCAGGGCGGCGCGCTGGTCAACAAGGACATCCCACCGTTCGTAAAGGCCGCCCGAGAGCCCATCTCGTACGTGGGTCTGAACACCATCGGACTGCACCGCAACAACTTCACCGACGACGAGATCAAGGCAATATCCGACACATACCGTCTGTTGTATCTCAGCGACCTCAACGTCACCAACGCCGTGAAGCTGATACGTGAGAAACTGCCCGAAAGCACACTGCGTGACGAAATCGTTTACTTCATTGAAAACTCGCAGCGTGGTGTGATCCGTTCGGCCATCTGACAGATTCCTCGGCACTCACTACCAAAAGCCCGGAGCATCGCACGACGCTCCGGGCTTTTGACCTTAAAGACCTTAGGGTCCTTAGGGCCCTTAGAGTCCTTAAGGTCCTTAGAGTCCTTAAGGACCTTAAAGACCTTACCCGTTTATCCGAATTTTGATATTTTGCGGAGCTGTGGTTCGTTCATGATGCGTATGCGGCGCCCATCCACCAGTATCAGCTTCTCGTTCATGAATGTGGAGAGGGTGCGGATGGCATTGCTGGTGGTCATGTTCGACAGGTTGGCCAGGTCTTCGCGGCTCATGTATATCTTCAGGGTCTGGTCGTCGTCCTCGTAACCGTAATTGTCGGCCAGGAGCAGCAACGCATCGGCCAGACGGCCGCGGATATGTTTCTGTGTCAGATTGATTATCTTGGTGTCCGAACCGCCTAAGTTGCACGACAGTTCGTGGATAAAGAACATTGCAGCCACGGTGTTGTTGCGGATTATTTCCTCCACCACCTTCATGGGGATGATGCCTAATACCGATGGCTCGAAAGCAGCGGCCGACGATACGTAAGGCTCCTGCGCGAAGTATGCGCGATAGCCGAAGTACTGTACCGGACGGTACAGGCGCAGTATCTGCACGCGGTCGCCGTAGCCGCTCTTGAACAGCTTCACTTTTCCTTCCAACAGGCAATAAAGATTCTCTGGCGTTTCCGACTCGGCGTAGATGATTTGATTCTTCTTATACCGCTCGTATTTGAAGTTGTCGGTCAGAAGTCGCTTTTCGTCTGCTGTCAGAGTTGCCCATAATTCTGAAAGATCGTCGCCTATGATCCGTTCAAGAGTGCTTTTCTTGATCATTATGTTTTAAAAAAATGTTCTTAAACACAAAATTACGGAAAAATACTAACTTGTGCAAATAATGGTAAAAAAACCGACAAAAAAGCATGTGCCGAGATTGTGATATTAAGTCGCTTATTTTTGTCGTCGCGCCACTTTGCCGTTGGGAGTGCGGGGCACAATGCCCTCTTTGATCGTTTTTGGCACCTGAAAGGGCAATAAAACCGACTTGCATATTACGATGATATTATCATCGTCCAAGGTTCCGGATGCTGATGCCTTACTCCTGTCGGCAACCATTACGACACGTTCGCCCCATTTGGGGTCAGGTTCCGAAGTAATCATGAAGTCGAACGGCAGATGGGGCCGGAGTGTGGCTTCCACCTGTTCGGGATGCACTTTCAGTCCGCCGGTGATGATGACGTTGTCAGCGCGACCCAATATGTTGAATCTGCCTTCCGAATCCATTTGCACCACATCGTTGGTGATGAAACGCTGCCAGCCGGGTATTTCGATTTCAAGGCAACCGTAATCGTTCTGCAAGAGTTTGATACCGGGCAATGGCTGGAAGGGTTTCTGAGGGTCCGTAATGCGGCGTATGGCCACGTGTGAGGCCGTTTCCGTCATGCCGTATGTCTCCCAGCATTGCAGCCGTGATTGGGCTATCTGTATGCGCAGGTCGTCGGGAATAGGGGAGCCGCCTATCAGAATGGCATCCAATTCGGGCAACGTGTCTATGTTCTGCAGGATGTGGTGCATCTGTGACGGCACTGCGCAGAGAAGGTCGATTTGGTCTCCCGTATAGTCAGACAGAGGGCGATTGCTGGGATGTTCCCATGTGAACGTGCCGCCGCATTCCAGCGCGCGCACCATCATCATCTTGCCTCCGATATAGTCGGGTGCGAGACATGAATGGAAATGCGAGTGTGAGTCGAGGTTGAAAAACTGCAGTGTCCGCCGTGCGCTTGCGGATACCTGTTCTTTAGGAAGCCGTATCTCCTTAGGTGTGCCTGTGGATCCGGAAGTACGGCAGACTATATAAGTCTCGGGTCCCAGCCATTCGGCTTGAAATTCCGGCCAGGTCATTCTCTCCAGTCGAGCGCGTCGATCTGCGCGCGGTTCAGGGTCAGGTCGGGATTGTATTTCAGGCGGTCGCCGTCAAGATAGATGGGTGCCTCAAGATTGTTGGTGAACAGAGCGCCTGTGCCCAATCCCTGCGGCATCGTGGTGTCGAGCGACGCCACCCATTGAGCCAGGGCGTTGAGTCCTATGTTCGATTCCAGAGATGATGTGATCCACCATCCGATGTTGCGCTCGCGCGCCAGGTCTATCCACTCCTGTGCGCCTGAGAATCCGCCTGTGAGCGTAGGCTTTATCACGATATACTGCGGATGGATGGCGTCAAGCGTGGCGGCTTTTTCCTCGACCGTGAATTTGCCTATCAGTTCCTCGTCCAGAGCTATCGGCAGAGGCGATACCTGACACAGAAACTGCATCAGCGACGGCTGTCCGGCCTTGATGGGCTGTTCGATGCTGTGTACCTGCAGGTCCGCTAAGCGTTTGAGACGGGGCAGGGCGTTGTCCATGGTGAAGGCTCCGTTGGCATCCACGCGTATCTCTACCTGAGTGCTGTCGTAACGACTGCGTATGGCCTCGATCATGTCAACCTCGCTTTTCCAGTCAATCGCTCCAATCTTCAGCTTGATGCAATGGAAACCCTCGGCAAGTTTCTTTTCAAGACGCTCCATCATCTCCTCGTGGCTGCCCATCCATATCAGTCCGTTGATCTCGATGCTGTCGTTGCCCCTGACGAACGGGGTGTCGTAATAAATTCCCCTGCAGCCGCCGGTGAAATCGCGCAGACACTGTTCGAATCCCGATTGCAGCGAGGGGAAGTGCGACAGGTCAGTCGATGCGCCCAGGCGCACGTTGACCTGCAGTTCCATCAGTTTGTAGAAGAAGCGTTCGTCGGCCTCGGGCGACAGACCGGGAAATATGGCGGCTTCGCCCACACCGTATCGCGACGGATCCGACTCGTCGAACAGACGCATATAGCATGTCGGTTTTTCGGTCAGCACACCGCGCGACGTTCCTGCCGGCTCCTTGAATTTCAGAATGTATGGAGCGAACTGCAGCCTCATGGGAATTTGGGGAATCGGTCGAAATCCGGGTCGCGTTTCTCCAGGAACGCGTTCTTGCCTTCCTGCGCCTCGTCAAGCATATAATAGAGCAGCGTGGCGTCGCCGGCAAACTCCATCAGTCCGTGCTGGCCGTCGAGTTCGGCATTCAGGGCGCGCTTTATCATGCGGATGGCCAGGGGAGAACGCTTCAGGATGGTGCGTGCCCACTCCACGGTGGTCTCCTCCAGTTTGTCGAAGGGCACCACTTCGTTCACCATTCCCATCTCAAGGGCTTCCCTGGCTGTGTATTGCTTGCAGAGATACCAGATCTCGCGGGCTTTCTTCTGGCCTACGCAACGGGCTAAGTAGCTGGCGCCGAAACCACCGTCGAAGCTGCCCACCTTCGGGCCGGTCTGGCCGAAGCGGGCGTTCTCGCTGGCAATGGAGAGGTCGCATACCACCTGCAGCACGTTGCCCCCGCCGATGCTGTAGCCGTTCACCATGGCGATCACAGGCTTGGGAATGCTGCGGATGGCGTGATGCAGTTCCAATACGTTGAGACGCGGCACGCCGTCATCGCCGACATAGCCGCCCGAGCCCTTCACGTTCTGGTCGCCGCCCGAGCAGAAAGCCTTGTCGCCGGCACCCGTAAGTATGATGACGCCTATGTCCTGGCGCTCGCGGCAGATGCCGAACGCGTCGAGCATCTCCATATTGGTCTTGGGACGGAACGCATTGTACACTTTGGGACGGTTGATGGTGATTTTGGCTATGCCGTCCATCTGTTCGAAGAGGATGTCTTCGTATTCCTTTATTGTTTTCCAGTGGAACATGGTCTTGATTTGATTTTATCAGCCCGGCTTAACGTTGGATCAGGCCGAGGAATTCTGCACGGAGCGCAGGATTTGTTTCAAATTGTCCGGAGTATTCGAGGGTGGTGGTGACGGACTCCTGTTTTTCCACGCCACGCGCCTTCATGCAGAGGTGCTGAGCCTCGCACCACACTATGACGCCGTCGTTGGGGAGGGCGTCGTTTATGGTGCGGCACACCTGTGCCGTGAGACGTTCCTGCACCTGCAGGCGCCGTGCATATCCGTCCACCACGCGGGCCAGTTTGGAAAGGCCCAGTATGCGCCCCTTAGGCAGATAGCCTATGGACATTTTACCGAAGAAGGGCAATATATGGTGCTCGCAAGTGCTGTAGAATTCAATGTCGCGCACTATCACCATTTTTGAGCCGCAGTGGTTGAATATGGCCTGCCGGGCTATGTCAAGGGGATTGGACTTATACCCGGCGGTGATGTCGAGAAGGGCTTTTGCGGCACGGACCGGCGTTTTGGCCAGTCCTTCGCGCATAGGGTCTTCGCCCAACAGTATGAGTATTTCGTTAAGGTGGGCCGCTATCTTGTCCACCAGTTCCGGATCGTGTTTGCTGATGTTTGCCACTGTCAGAATTATTGTTGAGACCTCAGTGTGCGAGGTATTGGTGTCCTCAGTCAATGAGGTGTGACGGAGAGGGGAGCGCCGGTCAGCGGCCGATTACGATGATCTGGCTTCTGACCACCCGCATTTCCGAGCTGATGGAAGGGAATGCCCGTTTCAGTTCGGCCAGAGCGGCCTGCGCTTCGGCCTGGGTCCTGAAGTTTCCCACGCGGGTGTACCAGTTGGGCGCGCTGGAATGCGAATAGATCTGGCCACGGTATTTGGGGAATTTGGCCACGATGGACGATCCGCGGGCTTTGGCGCGAGCCTCGAGGGTGCGCTGGTTGGAGCCGTCGCTGAACACCTGGACCCTGAATCCCTGAATCTTGTTGATGCCGGGCTTGATCTGCTGTTTGTCGTCGGTCTGCTTACGGTCCAGGTCGTCGCGCATTATCTGATATAGCAGCGAGGAGGGGATGTCTATGTCCACCATGCCGTTTCCGGCGGTCTCGATGCGTTCTATCAGTTCGTTTCCGGCCGTAACTGCGGCCGATGTCGACGACTGGGCCGTGGCCGGAAGCGCGAGGCTTCCGACTGCGGCTGTAAGTGTCAGTATGATATGCCTGATGCGTATCATTCGGGTTCGATTAGTCAAAAGCTTCGATGATGCCCATGAAGCTGTCGGCCTTCAGGGCTGCGCCACCGATCAGACCACCGTCTACGTCAGGCTTGCTGAACAGCTCCTTGGCGTTGGTGGGCTTGCAGCTGCCGCCGTACAGGATCGAAGTGTTGTCGGCTATCTCCTTGCCGTATTTCTCGGCGATGACGTTGCGGATGTTGGCGTGCATGTCCTGAGCCTGCTCGGCGGTAGCGGTCTTGCCGGTACCGATGGCCCATACGGGTTCGTATGCAACGACAATCTTGGCGAAGTCTTCGGGAGCCAGCGAGAACAGAGCCTCTACCTGACCGCGTACCACGTCGTTGAATGTGCCGTTTTCACGCTCCTCCAATACCTCGCCTACGCAGAAGATGGGAGTCAGACCGTTGGCCAGAGCCAGCTTGGTCTTGGCCAGCAGTTGCTCGTTGTTCTCGCCGAAGTACTGGCGACGCTCGCTGTGGCCCAGGATTACGTGGCTTGCGCCGGTGGATTTAACCATAGCTGCGCTGACCTCGCCGGTGTAGGCACCCTTCTCGTGCTCCGAGCAGTTCTCGGCGCCAAGCTTTACCAGCTCCGGCTCCAGAACGGCGCATACGCTCGTAAGATGGGTGAACGGTACGCATACTATTACCTCGCAGTTGGCCTTCTTGTCCTTCAGCGCTGCGTTGATCGAATTGGCGAGCTCGACACCCTCGTCAAGAGTGGTGTTCATTTTCCAGTTGCCCGCTACGATATTCTTTCTCATATCAGTATTGATTAATATTCTGAACTGCAAAATTAACGAAAAAATACGACATTCCATTAATGCGAGGCAAAAAATACGACATTCCGTCCGTGCAATACACAAAAATAGCCGCCTCCCGTGGAAGCGGCCATCTTTATGTGGTCTGAATGGTGGTGCCGTTACTCTGAGGCGAGGTTAACAGCGTAGGTGTATTTCTTGCCGGTGGGGTATACGCCGTACAGGATCAGAGCCTTGTATTCGTCGCTGTCCTTCATCACGGAGTTGTATACCTGCTCCACGTCTTCGCTGCTGTTGACAGGCACGTCGTTTACGGCGGTTATGATGAAGCCTTCCTTCACGCCTGCGTCGCGGATGGCTCCGGCCTTGAGTCCCTTGACCTGAACACCGTTCGAGATTCCCAGACGGGTCTTGGTCTCGGCGGTCAGCTTCATAAAGGCGCAGCCAAGCTCGCTGAAGTCGCCTTTCTTGGTGATCGACGTGCTGCCGGTCTGGTTGCGCAGGGTGGCTGTCTTCTCTATCTTCTTGTTGTTGCGGTAATAGGTCACGGTCACCTTGTCGCCGGGACGGAACTTGTTGAGCTGTTCCACCAGCTGTGCGTGGTTGGCCACGTTCACGCCGTTGATGGCTGTGATCACGTCATCCTCCTGCAGACCGAGTTCCTTGGCGGTGCTCATGTCGTTCACCGACGCGATGAGCAGACCCGACTTAACGGCCGTGATGTCCTTTTCCTTGGCAATCTTGGCGTCGAGTTCGCGCACGGATGCTCCGAGCACGGCGCGCTGCACTGTACCGTACTGGCGTATGTCGGCCATTACCTTCTTGACGATGGTGGTGGGGATGGCGAACGAGAAGCCCGAGTACGAGCCGGTGTTGCTGTATATGGCCGAGTTGATGCCTATCAGCTCACCCTTGAGGTTGACGAGGGCACCGCCTGAGTTGCCGGGGTTGAGTGCCGCGTCGGTCTGGATGAACGATTCGATGCTGAGGTTGCCCTTATGGTTCTGGCCGAGGCTGCGGGCCTTGGCGCTGACGATGCCGGCGGTAACGGTGGAGTTGAAACCGAAGGGATTGCCCACGGCCAGTACCCATTCGCCGATCTTTACGGTCTCCGAGTCGCCGAAGGTGATTGGGGTCAGATCCTTGGCGTCAACCTTGATCAGTGCCAGGTCGGAAGCCTCGTCGGTGCCGATTATCTTGGCGTCGTAGCTGGAGTTGTCGTTGAACAGTACCTCGAGTTTATCGGCGCCGTCAACCACATGGTTGTTCGTGACGATGTAACCGTCCTCGCTGATTATCACTCCCGAACCGAGGCCGCTCTGCACGGGCTCGTTCTTCTTGCGCTGCTGTTGCGGAGCCTGCTGGCGGGGTTGCTGGGGAGTGCCGAAAAAGAAATCGAACATCCCGAAGGGATCGTAGCCGCCTTGTCCGTATGGATTCTGCTGGCGGGTGGTGTATGACTTGATACAAACCACGGCGTTCACCGTCTTTTCGGCCGCCTGGGTAAAGTCCGTCTCGAATGCCGGCGTGGTCACCGCGTAGGCGCTGGTTCCTACCAGCAACGCCAACGTGCACAATGCTGTACTTTTCTTAATCATATATGATTGGTGTTTGATTGTTCGTCGGTTAAATTATCAATAATTTCTAACTGTCCGTATAACGTTTGTTTAGTACTGATAGATTCTATTGGAATCGATTTTCATATCAGCTTGTACTTCAGTTGTACTTTGCAAAATAAATGCAAAAATCGTTCCCATAGTATATCCCTTAACACTAATTGTTAAATTTAACACCAGTTAACCCCATATATGATTATTCCTTAACAGAACTCAGTTCATTGAATAGCTTGCGGTATTCGGGCCAATTCTTCTTGACGGTGAAGACGATGTAGACTGCCAGCGAGACCGAGATATAGAAAGGCCAGTCGTCATTGCTTGAACCCATCAATGGAATCAGTAGCAGGAGACCGAGACACAATATCACTTCGCAGGACATCATCAACAGTCGTAAGCGGGTAGCTCTTCTGTATAATTCTGTAGGTTTTACGGTCGCGATGTCTGTGTGTCTGAGCTGGAAATAAAGATAGCCATACAAAATTACGGCAATCAATGCGAATACGATAAGACCGATGTTAAGTTCCATCGGGAATTTCCGAGGAGCAACGCCTCCGGTTACCATTAGTGTGAATATGACGGCGAAGATAAGACATGAAACGAAAACTATCCGGAATTTAGAAAGCAGCCGTGTCTGTGCCGTCTTGGATTTAGGTATGTCTATCTTGACTTCCTTGTTGGTCTTGTCAAGAGTGTCGTCCAGCTTTGATATCCTGTTTTTGAGTTCGTCGAGGTTCATATCACATAAATTTAGAAAGTTTATCCTTGATTCGGCGAATTTTAGTCGCGACGGTATTGCGTTTCATGCCGAGAGTATCGCCTATTTCATCGTATGCGTATTCGTCGAGCCAGAGCAGAATTATCGCCTTCTCCATATCTTCAAGCCTATTGATCAATGCATGAAGGGACTGAAGGTTTTCCCGTTGGGCATCGTCGATTTCAGAAGATATGTCAGGCAGATTGATAGCCGGCGATACGGTTTCGATGTCTGACCGCGATGACCGTAATGCCATGAGGGCTGTATTGACCGCTATACGATAAATCCAGGTGGAGATCTTGCTTTCGCCATTGAACTTCCTTAATCCCAGCCATATATTGACATATATTTCCTGCCGTAAATCATCGAACGGCATACGGCCGGTAGCGTAAAAATAGCAGACTTTGTTTATGATGCGGGAGTGCTCCTGAATTACCGAAGCAAACTCCCTCTGGCTTATCGGAAGGCTTGTCATATTGCTGTTGTTTTGCTACGTTAGATGCATCTTTGAGTCCGAAAGTTTCAGCGAACCACAATTTTTTATGAATTAAGGCACCTCAAGCCTAAGCCGGGTGCCTTTAAGTCCTTAATATGTGCGTTCGGTTATTTTTCTGCGGATATAATTTTCGTGACATCACTGACCTGTAAACCCGTTACAACCGCAATAGTATCAAGGCTGATACCTAACTCATACATTTTAAGTATCATCTCGTGTGTGGCTTCCGTCCTGCCTTCCGTTCTGCCTCGTTCCTCGCCTTCCATTGTGGCATACTCAAGCTGTCCCATCAAGTCGCGGTATGCCTTTTCATTAGCATCATAAGCCATTCTGTCCACCGGACACATGGCGGCATATTCAGCCATCTTCTCGAAGTCATCGAAAAGCTTCTCATCTACAAAAGCCATTATATCCATAGTCGGCATATTTATAATGTTATACATCCACTTGTCAAAATTCGTGACGCGGATTGATATACTTTGCCATAATTCAGTTTTTTGCGAATATAGTGTAAAAATCCTACATTTACAAATAATGTCCTACAAATGATGTGTCTGTGACTGTCTGTGCGATACTTCGGAGAATTTCAGCGTTCTTAAAAAGTTTTACCATGCTATAATGGAGGTATAATGGAGGGTTGATATGGAGTTTATTCTTAAATCGTACTACAAAAATAACAAATGTTTAGTATGTAATGTGTTGGAATTTAGATATATGGCGTTTTTAATGTACTACATTTTCAACATTCGTCATTGATTTATGTTGAATTATGGCTTAACTTTGCGTCGAGACTCTATAATGTAGAGCCCACTATATCTAAATCTAAGTTTCTAAGAATTAATTCAACCTTTGTAAAATCAAATCAAAATACCAGTCAATCGAATGACAGCAACATTTTTGAAAAAGGGTATATTTGGTGTGATGCCTTTCTTATGTTTATCGATGGCGATAAATGCCGTTGCGCAGAATCCATGCGCGCCGAAGGATGCGATGGTGATTTCGGGTAATGCACGGTTTACCGTGCTGACCCCTGAAATGATTCGCGTAGAGTATAGTGACAAAGGAGTGTTTGAAGACCGGGCGACCTTTACGGTACAAAACCGTCAGATGGACCAGGTGCCTGAGTTCAAAAAGAAGGAAGACGGCGAATATCTCTATATCACAACAGACAAGGTGACTCTGAAATATCGCAAGGGTACGAATCCCAAAACACTTCCGGCATCGCCTCGTAATCTGACTATTACTATGAATCAAGGCGGTCAGTCGGCTACATGGTATCCCGGGAAACCGGATCCTTTGAATCTCAAAGGCACGTGTCGCACACTTGACGGAAGTAACGGCGACAATAAGCGTGCCGAACTGGAGAATGGCCTGATTTCCAGATCAGGCTGGGCTGTGATTGACGACTCATGGTCAGCTCCGCGTGCCGATGGAAGCCGCTCGTTCGCTTTGGAATCCAACGGTGTGGTAGGTTATGATTGGTGGGCCGACAGGAAGGATCCTAATGCCATTGACCTTTATTTCATGGGTTATGGTCAAGATTACAAAAAGGCGATTGCGGATTTTACGAAAATCGCCGGCAAAATTCCGTTGCCTCCGGCGTATGTGTTCGGCTACTGGTACAGTAAATACGCGTCATATTCATCGGATGATTACCGGCAGATTATGACGGATCTGGAGAGCAACGGCATACCGGCCGACGTGATGATCCTTGACATGGACTGGCATTGGAACGGCGACCCTAGCTGCAGCTCGGAGGGAATAGGAGGGTGGACCGGCTGGTCATGGAACACCAATCTGATTCCTGAACCGAAAAAACTGCTGAACGAAATTCATGACAAGAATTTCAGAATCGCGTTGAATCTTCATCCTGCCGACGGCGTGAACAGCCATGAGTCCCCCGGTTATTACAATGCCATGAAATCGGAACTCGGCGGCAAATACGATGACAACGGCACCATCGCCTGGAGCCTGGATTTCCCCGATTTCACCAAGTCTTTCTTTAAGAATATAATTCGCGACCATGAAGCGGAGGGAGTCGATTTCTGGTGGCTTGACTGGCAGCAGCATCTTACCAGTCCGTACACTCAGGGTCTCGGGCAGACATTCTGGTGCAATCATGTATTCTACAACGACATGATGAAAAACCGTCCGGATAGACGTCCCGTGATATTCCACCGTTGGGGAGGACTGGGATGTCACCGCTATCAGATCGGTTTCTCGGGAGACGCCCTCATAAACTTTCCGACATTGGCATTCCAGCCATATTTCACTGCCACAGCCTCGAATGTGGGCTATGCGTATTGGGGACACGACCTCGGCGGTCATGCCTTTACCGACGAGAAGATTGTGAACGATCCTGAGCTTGTGTTACGTTGGATTCAGTTCGGTGTGTTTACCCCGATATTCCGCACCCATGCCACCAAAGACGACAGAATAGAACGTCGCATCTGGAAATTCTCCAATTTCCCCGACATGCTGGAGGCCGTGAAGCTGCGCTATGCTTTGTTCCCGTATATATATACCATGGCTCGCGAGACTTACGATACCGGCATCGGAATGTGTCGTCCGCTGTATTATGAATATCCTGACAAAGAGGAGGCTTACAAATATGAAGGTGAATATTTCTTCGGAAACGATATTTTGGTGGCTCCCATCACAGAACCTGCATCGGGCAATGGCATCAGTTCTAAAGAAATCTGGTTTCCCAAAGGATTGTGGTGGAGCGTGTCTGCCAAAGAACTGATAGAGGGACCTTGTGTCAGGACTATGGACTTTAAGGTCACTGAGATACCTTATTTCTTTAAGGCCGGGTCGATAATACCGTATAACGTACCGACAGTGAAAAATGTAACGGCTCCCAAAACCTCGCTGATTCTTAACATTGTAGCCGGCAAGGAGGGTATCGGATCCTTGTATGAGGATACAGGGGATAACAGCGACTATGCTACCGTATATGCCACCACACGGTTCGACCACACTGTAACCGGAAACACGGAAACCTACGTGATAAACCCGCGTGAAGGAAACGCGACAGGTCTTCCTGAAACGCGTCGATGGTCTGTAAGTATCCATAATGCCACGCTACCTCTGAAGGTTACAGTAAACGGCAAGTCTGTTGAATCTTCGGCATGGAAATACAATGCAGCAGAGCATTTACTGGCTTTTGATATTCCGGAGACGTCATGTAAGGACCGTATTGCAATATCCGTGTTATATTCCGGTGATACGGGAGCTGTATCGCATTGATGCATGGTTCCTTAAAATACTGCACAGCCCGAGCTGCAGGCTGGCTTATATAAGTCAATGGCTCAACGAGCCGATATTTAAAAAATATTGCCAAAAATGCAGTGAAGGGGTGTGCGGTTATAAAAAAATGATTAACTTTGTAGTGGAGAATAGAGGGGTAACCAACGACAGCTTCGATGAACGGAAGGACGATAAAGACAGGCATTATACTGCTCGCCGCCATCTGGACGGCGACGCTTACGTCGTGCCATAGCTCGAAGAAGGCCGGTGGCGAGACGGGCGGTACCGTAACAGTCGAGACCATCCATGTGGGCAAAGGTGACAAATGGGGTCGGAAGGTGGCTGAAGAAGCTATGTCGTGGGTCGGCACTCCATACAAGTATGCCGGATGCGACAAGAAGGATGGTACGGACTGTTCGGGTATGGTGATGCGCGTATACGAGGATGTGACAGGCAGCAAGATACCGCGCAATTCGGCCAAACAGGCTGAGTTCTGCTATAAACTCGACACGAATAAGGTAGAAATCGGCGACCTCGTCTTTTTCGCCACGGGCAAGGATCCGAACAAGATATCCCATGTCGGTATAATGGTTGATGACAACCGGTTCGTACATGCATCTTCATCGAAAGGGGTAGTGGTGTCGGAACTGAGCCAGCCATACTATCGGCAGAGGCTGCTGATGTTCGGTCGTGTGCCCGGTCATGGTCATGAGCTCGTGTCGGACAATGCCGGTGCGGATCAGTCGAAGAAGTCGGATGAATCAGTGCTGTCCGATAAACCCGATAAAACAAACGAAGAATATCTGGATCCGATTTATTTTTAATCGTACTAACTTAACCATTATTTAAATCAAAAGTGATTAAGGCAAGAATAATGAGTCCGCTGCTTGCCGGCGTGCTGATAGGCATAGCCGGGGCTGTGTATCTGAATGTGGGAGGTGTCGTAGGTGCCGCTATGTTTGCGTTCGGGCTTATGAGCGTGGTGTGCTGGAAACTCGATCTGTTCACAGGAAAGAGCGGTTTCTGGAGAGGACGCATGATATGGCGTCTGATTCCGGTGCTGTTGCTTAACATCGCCGGAGTGGCGATGGTGGCGCTCACCACCATGAAGCCCGAGATGACCGATATGGCCGTGGGCATAACCGCCAAACGGTTTGCCACGCCTGTGTGGAAGCTCTTCCTGCTGTCCGCCTGCTGCGGATTCATCATGACCACAGCCGTTAAGTTCGGACGCGAAGGCAACTGGTGGCCTTTGCTGTTCGGAGTGCCGACGTTCATTCTGTGCGGCTTCCCGCACTGCGTGGCCGACATATTCTACTGGACTGTCGCAATGGTACAAGGGGAAAGTCTTTGGGCAATATTGCCTGTTTATCTTGTCACGGTCGCCGGCAACTATGCAGGCTGCAACATACCCAGGCTGATTCCCGGCTTCACGGGAGATCCCGCTCCGAAAGATGCCAAGGAGGAAGAAGATGGCAAGGAGGAAGCTCCCGAAAGGGCATGATGGCGCTACAAACATGATGGTGCTACAAAGGGGAACGGGTAGATCGGAATTCCTGTTGTCAGCTTTTTCCCGGCAACCGGTTATCGCTGTTTTATAATGAGAAAAATTATATCTCTTTTATTTGTCATTGCTGTTCTTGCTTCGTGCTCGAAGTTGGAATCACGATATGACAGGAAGATTAGTCAAGCCGAACTGTTGATGCCAGTTGATCCCGACAGTGCCATGACTATTTTGGAGTCGATAGATCAGTATGACTTCAAGAGTGATTCATTAAAAGCTAAATTCCATTATCTCAAGGCATACGGGCACATGAAGCTCAACCGCTCCATGGTTGGAGACTCGTTGATTAGCTTTGCGCACAATTATTATAGAGGTAAGGACATAGTTAAAGATATGCGGAGTGGCACCGCATTTGCATTCTACAAGTTTTGGGTTGGCGACACTCCGGGGTCAATCACAATGCTTGATTCTATTACAAAGCTGCCGGATGTGCCCGATTCTCTAATGGCAGAGGCATTGAGAATTCGAGTCTTGCTCGGCACATCTGAGTATCAAGGTCGTCAAATTATACCATTGGCAAAAAGGCTTCAAATACTCGAAAGCGATACGCTGAGAAAGATGGAGGCAAAGTATATGCTCCTGGCTGGATATGAGTATGCCGGAGAAATTGATTCTGCCTTATATCTCGTTAACGAGCTTATTGACTATGCCCGTAGCCAGGACTGGGGTGACAAGCAGTTTCTGTTTATGGTTGAACAGGCACAGCTTCTTACCGAATCGGGACACGATGGCGAAAGCGACAGACTTATCGATGAGATATTCAGCAAAGCAGGTCACGACAACGGTGCCGCAGACATGCTCCATTTCCAATATGCTATAAATGCATTGAACCGAGGAGACGTGAACCGTGCGTCGCGTTTCCTTGCAATCGCCGACAGTCTTGCTTTCAAATTGCGAGGTAATGATGACGCATATTTCCGTAGTTACAGCAATCTGCTTCATGCGATGATTGAATTCAAACAGACGGGGCGCATAAAACTTATGCATATAAATGGACTGAACAACCGACAGAGTGAGCGGTTCAACCGTATGAAAGCCTCGCAATGGGAATCCGAGCGTGGCGCGCTCCATCAACAGAATCGTGCATTGGTACTGAAATCTGAAAGCGAGCACAAGACAATAATTATACTTATTATAAGTCTCGCTGCACTTCTTATGCTCGGAGGTAGTGCATGGATTCTCATTCTGCGCCGTCAGCATGAACGCGACAATGAAGAACGTATCGAGGCGTTGCAGAAAATGGTGGAGGAGTACAGATCTGCGCACACTCAGGAACCTGAAAAAGCCGATTCCTCATCCGTCCGAAGCATAATGCTCAAACAGCTTGGCATAATCAAGATGGTGGCAGAGACACCGACTGAGCAGAATCGTGAGATGCTGCGTAGAATCTCTGCCATTGACGGTAAAACCAACGGCGAACTTGTGGACTGGGAAAAGGTATTCGAAATGATCGACAGCCTTTATTCAGGATTTTATCGTAAGCTCCACAGGTTATATGGAGAACAGCTTACTCCGAAAGAGGAGCAGATCATAGTTCTGCTTATAGCCGGATTCTCGACTAAAGAGATAAGCGTGATTACAGGCCAGACTACCTCCACAATCTACGTCCGTAAATCATCTGTAAGAAAGAAGCTCGGGGTGCCCGAAAAGGAAGATATTGTGGAGTTCCTTAAAAACCGGGACAAGGATTAAGAGACCATTAAGACGGCGCAAGACTTCATTAAGACTTTTAAGAGATGTAACCACTGATTATCAGTGTGTTGCATCTTGCGTATTAAGACTTTTATATTTGGAGTTAAAAGACTTTCAGATATAATTTTGCATCAGAAAATCATACAAATCTGATGTGAAATGAAATCTGTGGTTTTATTGCTTTTGTCGGCCGTAATGTCTGTGACAGCGGTCTATGGCCGGGAAATATCCGGCAAAGTGGTAGGAGAGAATGATACTCCGCTTGACTATGTCAACGTTGTGTTGTACCGCGACTCTACCTATATTACGGGTACCGTTACCGATCAGGCAGGTCTGTTTTCCGTTCCAACAGATGCCGACGGGCATCTTGCAATCAGGGTTTCCTTTGTCGGTTACGAGAGAGTTGAGCTTCCGGTCCCGGCTTCGGGCCGGATGGGTATAATCAGACTTGTGCCTGTCACGACGGAATTGGATGACGTAGTGGTACGCGCCACAAGGCCCTCAACGACGATGAAAGGCAATGCGCTCGTCACCAATGTGGAAGGAAGCTCGCTGGCCATTGCCGGCACGGCAAACGATGTGCTGACACGTGTGCCGATGGTGGTGGACAACGGCGGCACAATTGAAGTGTTCGGCAAGGGAGTACCTGCAATCTACATCAACGGTCGCAAGGTCAACGACCTTCAGGAACTATCGCAACTCAATTCTAATGACATCAAGAATGTTTCTGTAATAACCAATCCGGGAGCTTCTTATGCCGCCAACGTGAAATCTGTAATCATTATCCGCACTAAACCGCCTAAAGGCGACGGATTCAGCGGAACCCTCCGCACCGATAACGGTTTTCAACACTATTTCCGCACAGGTAACTCAATCGACCTGAAATACCGCACAAGAGGACTTGAAGTATTCGCCAACTACGGCTGGTGGTACGGTAATAACCGCAATGATCGTCTTAACGACATGACGACCACGACACCGGCAGGAAGATATAACCAGTCAATCCGGACAATAGGCAAGCAGTCTTACAACGATATGACAGGCAAAGTCGGCTTTTCCTTCATGTTCAATGATAAGCACAGCATCGGCGCTTATTATCAGAACAGCTGGAACCGCCACCATACAACCGGAACTATTCCGAGTGAAGTCTGGCAGAACGGTGCGTTACTTGACCGCTATAATTCTGACGTAAACAATAGATCGACGGCACTCCCGCGCCATAATGTCAATCTATACTATAACGGCATTGTCGGCAAATTCACTTTAGACTTTAATGCGGATTTTCTTTGGTATAAAAACCGTGAGCTTTCATTGAGCGATGAACTCAGCGAAACAGGGGATAACCGCAATGTAAGCACTGAATCGACCAACCGTAACCGAATGTTTGCCGAGAAATTAGTTATCAGTCATCCACTTTGGCAGGGACAGATAAGGTTTGGAGAGGAATACACGAATACACGCACCACGAATGTCTTTACAGCAAACATCCCCGAAATATCGGATGCCGACAACCGTGTGGAGGAAAGCAATATCGCCGCTTTTGTGGAGTTTGCAAGAGGGTTCGATCGCTTCAATGTCGGTGTCGGACTTCGCTACGAGCATGTGAAATTTGATTATTATGAGATGGGAAAGCATCGTGACGGCCAAAGTAAAATCTATAACAATCTGTTCCCCTCGCTGAATGTCTCCACGCAGATAGGTAATGTCCGTATGGGACTGAACTATTCCGGCAAAACTGTACGACCCGGTTATGGACAGCTCGACGGAGGCGTCAGCTATATCAACCGTATCACTTATGAGACCGGCAACCCGTATCTGAAACCCACAAAAATGCAGACCGTGGAATATATGGCGCAGTGGCGTCAGTTCTTCGCACAAGTGTCGTATACATACTTGAAGGATGGCGTGTACCACATCACAGAGCCTTACGGCGCGGATGGAGAGGCAACCATCATTCGCACTGCAAATCTTGACCACCGCCATTATCTTCAGGCATTTGTCGGCGGTCAGTTCAAAGTCGGAGTATGGTCGCCTCGCGTGAATGTCGGCATGATGAAGCAATGGCTCACGCTGCCGGTCGACGGCAAGCCTATGAAAATGAATACTCCCGGGTTTCTGTTCCAATGGCAGAATGCCATTCACCTCCCGTTCGACATCTGGCTTAATATCGACGCACAACTGATGACACATACGTGGGAAAATAATATGAAACTGTCGAATACTCCCTGGTACGTCAATGCCAAGATTTACAAGGGATTCCTCAACAACGCTTTCAGTGTCACCTTTGAGGCAAAAGACTTGTTCAACACATCCGGCAACAATGCCATGATGTACAACGACGCGGTGAAACTTGTCCAGAAGAATTTCTCGCCTGGTCGATCGGTAATGCTCACTCTCCAGTACCGCTTCAACACCACCCGTGACCGCTATCGTGGCACCGGTGCCGGAAACAATGAGAAATCCCGATTTTAGGACTTCCTTAACAATGGATCTATTATATGGCAAAGCCCCGACTTGTGTGAAAGTCAGGGCTTTGTCTTAGTTCGCCCGACATGGGCATAATCTAACGGGTGAAAGTCCCGAGCGCACCTCGATAGCGGGAAGCGCATAGCCGACAGCAAGGGTGTCGGTTGTGAGGCCGAATCTGAAGGAAGCCGTAGGCAAAAGTCTGGCTCCACGCACAGAAACTTGATAGGAGGCTCAAAGTCAGGGGTAAGGCTGCTAAGCAAGTCAAAGCCCAATAGCTATCCGGACTGACGCGAGTAAATCAAGGGAGTATAAGACTGAAAGATTATGTTCTTAATCGGGGATATCTGTGGGGCGAGCCGCAAGGCGAGCAGTAACAACGAACGCACAGAAGTCAGCAGATGCCATAGTAGCCGACGCCTTAAAGCTCGTGGGCGGCGGAGAAGGGCAAAACCTAACCAAACGAGCAGAACTTTATTTACCCGATGAAAGGAGAAAAGCAGAAAACAACGGAAAGCTACCCCCAAAGGAATAGCGCGGAACGCGAAAGGTATGAGGGAGCGCCTACTTTGATTGGGATAGTTGGAGACGAACTCGTAGAAGTGCAACTATCGTCAGACAGGATGTTAGAGTACATCCTCACTCCCGACAACCTTAACAGAGCATATAAACAAGTCAAGGCCAACAAGGGGAGCGGTGGAATCGACAGAATGGAAGTAGAGCAACT
>CADBNR010000008.1 GCA_902796035.1 uncultured Bacteroidales bacterium
AAATATTGCAGACATACGCAAATATTTTTATGTTTATTTTATTGAATATCAGCAATTAATATCCGTTTTTAAGGGCTGACTAATTAAGGTGTCGTTGTGTTCACTCTATGAAGCCGCGCAGACGCAGCAGGGCGTTGGCGTCCGGCTCGTGGCCGCGGAACTTCTTGAACTGAATCATGGCGTCCTCGGTGTCACCGCTCTCAAGTATGTTCTTCTTGAAGCTGGCGGCTGTCTTCTTGTCGAAGATACCCTTCTGCTTGAACAGCTCCCATGCGTCGGCCTCCAGCACCTGGGCCCACAGATAGGTGTAGTAACCCGAAGCATAGCCGTCGTCGCCGAAGATATGCTTGAAGTAGGGACTTCGGTAACGGAATGTTATTTCAGCCGGCATACCGATCTCCTCGGCCACCTTGGCCTCGAACGCGGCGGGATCCTTCACTTCGGGCTGCTGGCCATATTTCATGTCGAGCAATGCGGCGCCGGCCAGTTCTGTGGTCATGAAGCCCTGGTTGAACTTGCGGCTGTCGGTCAGTTTCTGAACCAGCGAGTCGGGAACGGCCTCGCCTGTCTTGTAATGTCTGGCATAACCCTTGATCACCTCGGGTTCGAATGCCCAGTGCTCGTTGATCTGCGAGCACATCTCCACATAGTCGCGGTCCACGTTGGTGCCTGCCAGTCCCTTGTACGGAGCGCGCGTCAGCATACCCTGCAGCGCATGGCCGAACTCATGGAACGTGGTCTCGACCTCGTCGATGGTCAGCAGCGACGGCGTCGTGGCGGTGGGTTTGGTGAAGTTGCCCACATTATATACGATGGGACGGCGCACTTCACCATCGGCATATACTCCTGCGGGCTGCATCTGCTCCATCCATGCTCCCTGACGCTTGGTGTCACGGGGATAATAGTCGCACATCCACACGGCAATATGCTCGCCGGTCTTGGCGTCTACCACGTCATATACCTGCACGTCCTCCATATATTTGGGAGCGTCGGGCATCGGCACAAGTTTGACGCCGTACAGTTTCTCGGTTGTATCGAACAGGCCCTTCAGCACCTTGTCCACGCTAAGGTAGGGGCGAAGGTCTGCCTCATCGAAGTTATACTTCTCCTTCTTTACCTTGTCGGCATAGTAGTAATAATCCCAGGGAGCGATGGTAATGTTGTCGCCATGCTTGTCGGCGTATGCCTGCATGTCCTTCACCTCCTCGTGCGAGCGCTTCACGGCAGGCTCGAACACCTTCATCAGAAGGTCGGTGGCGTTTTCGGGAGTCTTGGCCATCACACGCGACGTCATCATGCTTGCGAAGTCCTTAAAGCCCATGATGTGGGCCTTCTCGTCGCGCAGCTTCACTATCTTGGAGATGACGGGCAGGTTGGAGTTGTCGCCGTACGAAGCCAGGCTGGTGTAGCCCTTGTAGATGGCCTCGCGCAGACCGCGGTTGTCGGCATACTGCAGCACGGGGAGTCGGCTCGGAGCATGGAGGGTGAATACCCACAGACCCTTCAGGCCGCGCTTCTCGGCTTCCTCGGCTGCCACGGCCACCGACGACTCGGGAAGTCCCGACAGGTCGTTCTTGTCATAGACCACTACGGTGAACTGATTGGTGGCGTTCAGCAGGTTGCGGTTATACTGAATGAACAGCTTGGACAGCTCGTCGTTGACGCGCACCAGTTCCTTCTTCTTGTCGGCGGGAAGGGCTGCACCCTGCTCGGCGAACTCGCGGTAATACTTTTCGACCAGACGCTTCTGGGCCGGAGTAAGTTTCAGCTTGTCGCGGGTGTCGTACACAGCCTTGATCTTGGCGAACAGCGGCTCGGACAGGTTCACGCGGTTCGAAGCGTCGTTCAGCAACGGGATTGCCTGGTCGGCCATCTCGGCGAACTCCGGAGTATTCATCGCCTCCATGTAGTGATAGAACACGCCCTGCACGCGCTCCAGGATGGGTGACAGGTTCTCAAGCGGAAGAATCACGTTGTCGAAATCGGGAGTGGCGCGGTTCACCACGATAGCGTGGATGTTGGCGTCCTGCTCCTCGATGCCCGCCTTGATGGCCGGAATGAAGTCGGCCGTCGTGATCTTGTCGAACGGCGGAATCTTGTACTTGGTGGTGTATTCCGTCAGAAACGGATTCTGATGTTGTTCTGCCATGGTGAATGTGGCGTGGCCGGCAAGCGTCACGGCTGCCGCCAGCAGCGCTATTTTCTTCATAGTTATGTTGTTTTGTTTCTTAGGGATTGTTTCCGCAAAGATAATGCTTTGAAGCCGTAAAAGCAACTCTTTTTATCCGAATTTTATTCAAATTCAAAAGAGGCCATCAACGGGAAATGGTCTGAAGTCTTGATGCGGTCTTTAGTCACCTTGAGTGGACGCAGGGCGCCACGGTACATTATCTGGTCCAGATGCAGCCAGAACAGATGCTTGTTGTATGTGATGAGATGTCCGAAGCCCACCTCGGAATAAGCGTCCTTGAATCCGTTGCGGGTCATTACGCGCCAAGTGTAAGATTCCGGCACGTTGTTCATGTCCCCGCACACCACTATCGGGTCCTTGTAATCCTTCAATATCTCGCACAGCAGCTCCAGCTGGCGCGCCTGTACCGAGAACGCATTCCGCATCTTGCCTAAGATGGAGTTCTTGAACTCGCGGGCACTTGCCTTGACTGTCTCCGTGCCGCGTATGTCCGTTATCACCTCCCGCTCCTTGTCACTGAGGCCGGGCGAGAACAAATGCATGTTTACCAGCAGCAACCGGCGTCCGTCGATATTGACACGATAGAATGAATAGTATTTCAGCAGCATTCGCCAGTCGTCGGGCAGCTTTACACCGTTGCGCTCGGCCAGTTGTCGCGCGGGGAGGTTGTGCACCGGATATTTGCTGAACACGCGGGTGTCTTTGCCGGCTTCGTGCGATTCGTAACGGTACAGCACCGCAAACTTCTCCTTGAAATCCTGAGTCAGCCGGGGCACTTCCGATTCTTCCCATTGCTCCATCTCCTGCAGGCAGATGATGTCAGCGCCGGAATTGAGCATGAATTCGAGGGATCCGTTATACAGTTGGTTCTCGGGGCGGTCGCTGCGTCCCGTCATCAGTTTCTGATCCCAGCCGTGCAGGCAGTTCCACGACAAGACACTGAACTCCGTCTTACCGTCCGTAGGGTTGTTGGGCAGTTTCAAGGGCACCGCCGACAGGATGGGTGCAGAGGCCGCTATCAGCGAGCCGATACCCAATGCGCCGGTAATCCATTTGCCGCTGACGAGCCACGCCACGGCCGCAAGCGCTGTCAGTATGGCAAGATATGGCATCATCATCACCATTACCGCAGGTATGGCCGTGATGGCCGGATTGATGTGTCCGCAATATGCCGACAATATAGTCAGCCCGTACAGCACGAACGACGCTATGCGCAGCACCATGCGGACTATCGGTTTGATAATCATAAGCTATTATTGTTATTGTTCAACGCGGCCGAGACCTCGTTGAGAGTCTGTTTCTCGCATTCGGTCAGCGAATCGAATCCCGAGACACGCACTTTGTTCAGCAGCCCGTCCAGCACTTCTTCGGGCTTTCCGGCACCCCCATCGGTCCTTCCGGCCACTTGCCGGGGCTGCATATTCTTGAACGCTTTCGGCTTGCGACGGCGCGGCTGACGATTGCCGGACGACATCTTCACCTTACCGTACAGCATCAGCAGCAGCGGACTCAGAGCGCCGCCGATATGGGCGCAATGGGCCGCCACTCCCGAGGCTCCCAACAGCGTGAGGATTACGGTGAACACGGCTATCCATTTCAGCCTCACCTCCCCTATCAGGAACAGGGGCACATCCATATCGGGACGGCGTATGGCGGCGTAGACCATCACGGCGAGCGTGGCCGCCGACGATCCCATCAGGAACGACCCGCCTGCGCCAGCGTTGGCTACCATGAGATAAAATACTCCGCCGGCGAGACCGCCGAGCAGATACAGTTTCAGCACCGCGCGCGGCCCGTCGGAGTCCGACAGCCAGCGGCCGAACCACACCAACCACAGCATGTTGAACAGCAGCTGCAGCGGATTGGCCTGCGCGAACATATATGTGAGCAATGTCCACGGCATGGTCAGGAACTGCCCGATTCCGGCCGGCAGCGCGAACACACGGAGCACCCACGTGTCGGGCATACGGGTAAGCGCACTGATACCCATCACCAGCCATATCAGCAGCGATACGGCCACGTTGGCAAGCACCAGCGACGCCACCGTGACGTTGCCGCCAAACATGGACACAAGGCTATAATGTCTGTACTTCCCCATGCATCAATAGAATCCGTTGCCGTGCAATGTGCCTTTCCTGCGCCATATCAGCAGGATTATCAGTCCGAACAGCATGCCGCCCAAGTGAGCGAAATGCGCCACCGTTCCGCCGCCGCTCACGCCCAGGAAGAACTCGAGCACGCCGTAGCCTATCACCATCCATTTGGCCTTGATGGGAATGGGGATGAAGAACAGATACAGCGGCATGTTGGGGAACACGAACGCGAATCCCAACAGCAGTCCGAAGATGGCACCCGAGGCACCGACGGTGATGTAGGAATTCTTCACCATCTCCATGTTCTGTATCAGGCTCATGTCGTGGTTGGCGATAGCGGCGTATAGAGCCTGCTCCATGTGGTCGAAGGTCAGACCGTTGAGACGCGCCAGGTCGCTGATGTAATCATGCTCCCAGGTCAGCGCCCAGACGCCTTCCTGCACCAGGGCCGCACCCATGCCGCACACCATATAGAACATGAAGAACCGTTTCGAACCCCATGTGCGCTCCAGTATGGGTCCGAACATGAACAGCGTGAACATATTGAAGAACACATGTATGAAACTGCGCTGGTCGTGCAGGAACATATAGTTGATGATCTGGGCCGGATTGAAGTCAGAGGCACCCACATAATGCAGGGCGCAATGCCGGTACAGACCGTTGATCGCAAATGTTGGGAACAATGCCTCGACCACCCATATCAGCACGTTGATTATTATCAGATTCTTCGTGACAGCGGGCAGATTGAATCTACTTGTGTTAAATGCACTCATAATTTCTAAAAACTCCCGCCAAATGGCGGAATAGGGCTTATTTCTGCTATTAATAACGCAAAAAATGGCAAAAACTATGAATTCTCGGCAAAAAAGTAAAAAATAACGCTTTTTTATTTGTAAATCCTTTAAATATTGCTATATTTGTGGTCAAAATCAAAAACAGGAATGATTGGACTAAAAAACCTTATGAATCAAACCGATATTTTTGAAACACACTAAACCCCGCACAGTATAATCAATATCAAATACACACACCAATGAACAAGACAGATTTGACGAACGAGATCGCAGCCAAAGCAGGGCTGAGCAAAGCAGACGCCAAGAAAGCACTTGACGCTACACTGGAGAGCATCGCACAGGCACTGGCCAACGAGGACAAGGTGCAGTTGATCGGTTTCGGCACATTCTCCGTGGTTGCCAAGGAAGCCCGCACAGGCATCAACCCCCGCACAAAGGAGAAGATTGAAATCCCCGCCCGCAAGGTTGTGAAATTCAAACCGGCTACTGACCTCGGAAAATAAATTAGTACAAGGCTCCACACCAGAGCGAGTCCCCACGGGGATTCGCTTTTTTCGTCTCCTTGCGGTTTCCGCGATGCCCGTTTGCGGCATCATATTTGTTATGTGACAGAAAAGTGTTAATTTTGCGTTCTATATATTATTGTTCTACATATTATTGAATCATAAACACTATAATGACGATAGAGGAAGTAATATCGCAGGGAGTGGCCGGAGCTCTTCATGAGCTGTACGGACTCGACATAGATGCGGCGAGCGTATCGCCTGCACCCACCAGCAAGGACTTTGAGGGCGACCTCACGGTAGTGGTGTTCCCGTGGCTCAAGGACTCGCACAAGGCTCCGCAGGTCACGGCCCAGGAAATAGGTCAGTGGCTGGCCGACCATGTGGAGGCCGTGGAAAGCTTCAACGTCGTGAAGGGTTTCCTGAACATCGTGGTCAGCCCCAAATGGTGGCTTTCGGTGTTCCATGACATCAAGGCCGACCCGAGCTTCGGTCTGACCAAGGCCGGTGACGACTCGGAGCTGGTGATGGTGGAATATTCCAGCCCCAACACCAACAAACCCCTGCACCTGGGACACGTGCGCAACAATTTGTTGGGCTATTCGCTGTCCGAGATATTGAAGGCCAACGGCTACAAGGTGATCAAGACCAACATAGTGAACGACCGCGGCATCCACATCTGCAAGTCGATGCTGGCATGGCAGAAATGGGGCGAAGGCGTCACGCCCGAATCGGCGGGCAAGAAGGGCGACCACCTGATCGGAGACTTCTACGTGTTGTTCGACAAGCACTTCAAGGAGGAAGTGAAGCAGCTGCAGGCACAGGGCATGAGCGAGGACGAGGCCAAAGAGGCGTCGCCGCTGATGAAGGAGGCCCGCGAGATGCTGGTGAAGTGGGAGCAGAACGACCCCGAGGTGCGCAAGCTGTGGGAAACGATGAACTCATGGGTTTACGCCGGCTTCGACGAGACTTATCGCAAGATGGGCGTGGACTTCGACAAGATATACTATGAGTCGCAGACATACCTGGAGGGCAAGGAGCTGGTGCTGAAGGGCCTGGAGGAAGGCAAGATGTACCGCAAGGAGGACGGTTCCGTCTGGGCCGACCTGACGCCCGAGGGACTGGACCACAAGCTGTTGCTTCGCTCGGACGGCACTTCGGTCTACATGACTCAGGACATCGGCACAGCCAAACTCCGTTTCCGCGACTTCCCCATTGACAAAATGGTGTATGTGGTGGGCAACGAGCAGAACTATCACTTCCAGGTGCTGGCCATACTTCTGGACCGCCTCGGCTTCAAGTGGGGCAAGGACCTGAAGCACTTCAGCTACGGAATGGTCGAGCTGCCCGAAGGCAAGATGAAGAGCCGCGAGGGTACCGTGGTCGATGCCGACGACCTGATAGCCACAATGGTGGCCGACGCCGGCGAGACTGCAGCCGAGCGTCTGGCCGAAATGCCCGAGGACGAGGCCCGGGAAGTGGCCCGCAAGGTGGGACTCGGCGCGCTCAAGTATTTCCTGCTGAAGGTCGATCCTAAGAAGAACATGCTGTTCAACCCCAAGGAGTCCATCGACTTCAACGGCGACACGGGTCCCTTTATCCAGTACACCTACGCACGTATCCGCTCGGTGCTCCGCAAGGCCGCAGAATCAGGATTCGACGCCAATACCGAGGTGCTGGCCGAGCCCAACAAGAAGGAGGCCGCGCTGATCCAGAAAATCGACGACTTCCGCAACGTAGTGGCCGAGGCAGGAAAGAAGTACTCCCCCGCCGTGATAGCCAAATACTGCTACGAGCTGGCCAAGGAATACAACCAGTTCTACCACGATTTCTCCATCCTCAAGGAGGAGAACGAGCCTGTGCGCAACCTGCGCCTCGAACTTTCCGCAGTCACGGCGCGAACATTAAAGGCCGGTCTCGCCTTATTAGGTATAGAGGTGCCCGAAAGAATGTAACTCTGACAACAACACTTAACTATGGAATATAACAATCAGACCACTCCTCCGTCGTTCTACGAAAGCGGAGCCGTGACACGGCAGACCAACGCCGTGATGAAGCGCGTGTATGTGCGCATGTTTATCGGACTGCTGGTTTCAGCATTCTGTGCCCTCGGCGTGGCCTCGTCGCCCGCCGCACTCTCCTTCTTCTTCGGAAACCAGCTGGTGTTCTGGGGAATGCTCATCGCCATGCTGGTGATGGCCTTCGTGATTCCGGCACGTCTCAACAAGATGTCCACCGGAGCCGTCCTGAGCTGTTTCATCGCCTATTCGGCACTGATGGGCTGCTGGCTCGCTCCTATATTCCTTGTATATAAGCTTGGAACCATCGTCTACACTCTGTTCATCACGGCCGGAACGTTCGGAGCCATGTCGGTTTACGGATTCTTCACCAAGACCGACCTGTCAAAAATGGGATCATATCTTATAATGGCCCTGTTCGGCCTGCTCATCGCCATGGTTGTCAACATCTTCGTGGCAAGCAGCACATTCGACTGGATTATCTCCATCGTGGGCGTATTGCTGTTCGTGGGTCTGACCGCCTGGGACACCCAGCAGGTGAAGCAGCTGTCGGCAATGAACCTCGATCCCGCCATGGCCGACAAGCTCGCCACCATGGGCGCCATGAATCTCTACCTGGACTTCATCAACCTGTTCCTGTTCCTGCTCCGCATCCTGGGAGGCAACAGCCGCGACTAATCTTACCGTAACATGGATACGAAGAAATTGATCGAGGACATCACCGAGGCCGTGAAGACATACATAGCCGACGAGGAGATGTATGACGACAACACACAGGTGGTGATCAATCCCGCCGACGGCGTGGTGTCGCTGGAAACCGACGACACGGAGGACGATCTCGACGAGAGTCTGGACCGCTACGACGTGATGGACCTGCTGCGCATGGATGCCGACGGCCACTGGACTCCCGACGCGGACGCCATCCGTAGCGCCGCCGAACAGACAGTGCCCGATTGATTCGGACAATAGTCCAAAATATTCATTTATATCCCTGAATGTCAATATGTCATTCGGGGACTTTTTTATTTGAAAATACTTGTTAAATTTGCTCCATAAACGTGTGGCGGAGTGATTCCGCAGTCTTTTTCACTATACTATCTTAAAAACCTAAATCATGAGACAGTCAATCGGCATGTTCCTGTGCGGACTGCTGCTGGCAGGCGCGTCAAGCGCGACGGCCGCCGTGGAATTCGGCATCGATGCCTCGCATCGCGGACCGGAAATAGGCAAGCTCTACTACGGAATATTTTTTGAGGAAATCAATCATGCGGGCAACGGCGGCATATATGCCGAACTGGTGCGCAACCGCAGTTTCGAGGACAATACGGGCAACCCCGACTTCAACGGCAACAACGGACGCGGCTGGAGCGGAACCGGGTTCACCGCCACCAACAAGGGCGTGGCCGAGTTCTACAACACCACATTCGACGCATATCAGGAACTTCCCTACATGCCGGCCAGCGAATACACGCTGACCTGCTCCGGTTTCTACCGCAACGGCGGCAAGGAGGTCTACAACGTCTTCAACACCGACGGCAGCTACGCCGGCAACACGGTGACGCTGACCCTTGACAAGACATCCACCCTGCGCCTGGGCGTACGCAAGTCCATTCACTGCGACCGCGACTGGACCTGTTTCGACAATTTCAGGCTCACCTACACTCCGGACGGTAGCGGCATGACCGGCATTGCCCTCAATGACGACGTCCCCGTCAACGTCTATAGTCTTGAAGGCATACTGCTGCGCCGGGACGTCCGTCGCGCCGACGCCACCGCCGGCCTCGCCCCCGGCCTCTACATAGTAGGCCACACCAAAGTCGCCGTCAGATAATCCTTTCCTATATTTAAGCAATTCATGTTTAATATATGGAATATTAAAAATTTCAAGTCACAGAACTTTATCTATGTATGAGGTCATAGTGACGAGTGATGAACCTTATCACTTGTCACTATGACTTATGACTTGATTTTGCCGGTGCCACAGACCTGCGAACGCAGGAAACAGAAAGTACACAGAATGCTTCTGTGCGCGTTCTGTCGCCGTCAAAGACGACTCTGTGTTAATGACCGAGTCCGGCCAAAATGGCGCAAGACGTTGAAGTTCTGTGCCGTTCTGTCAGTTCTGTGCGGATGCCCTGCATCCGATTAGTTCTGTGAGTCTGATTTCCTCTAATTCCGAATCATATAACTTACAAAACTTGATTTAAGTAATCTGACGAGGAGCATCAATCACCGCGAAACGAGAACCTCTACAAAACAGGCAGGAGATAGACATTAATTGCAGATGTTTATCTCCTGCTTTGATTTTTACCTGTCGCTCACGCCTTTACATCATCTACTCCATTGATATCTTATGGCATTATGGGCATTTTGCACAAATGAATTGATTCGCTCATGCCACTTGCCAATCTTCAAAATTCCCTCCGTTGAATGCAATTGGAATCCCATCAATCAGCAAATAGCCAAATCAAATTAACTCAATTTAACAAAGTATATTATATCAAAATCACCAAACAAAATCCATCAAAATCAGAAAACAGTTTGGCAGACTCGGATAAAATCACTAATTTCGCTGTCAGTTATGAAAGAGATGAAATACCTGAGCAGAATAGCTGACAAGAATCTTGATCTGAGACTTGAAGCTTTTGGTGCTGTGCAGATTGCCGGACCTAAGTTGTGTGGCAAGACGACTACTGCTGAACGTCGGGCGGCAAGCGTCATAAAGATGCAGGATCCGGACCGTCGGGAAGGTTATCTTGCCACTGCACGTACAAAGCCGTCGCTACTGCTCAAAGGCAGCACACCGCGCCTCATTGATGAATGGCAGGTTGCCCCGGTTATATGGGATGCAGTGCGTCATGCCGTAGATGAACGTAAAGAGAAAGGACAGTTTATTCTGACCGGATCTACCGTCATTGACGATGACGAGATAATGCACACCGGAACAGGTCGCATTACCAAAATGGCAATGTATCCTATGAGCCTGTTTGAATCTCTTGAATCGAATGGCGCTATTTCATTGCGTCGTCTATTTGACGAGCCTGATTATGATATTGACGGCGAAATGTCGCAACTCTCTATTGAGCATCTAATATTTGCCGCATGTCGTGGTGGATGGCCGGCCTCGCTTGATGAAATGAGTACAAAGGCAAAATTGCTCATCGCAAGAGATTATGTTGATGAAATCTGCAACAAGGACATTTCAAGAGTGGACAAGACCCGTAGAAATCCGACATTAGCTCGACTGATTCTTCGTTCTTATGCCCGGAATATCTGTACTTTGGCGAAGAAAACCTCAATGGTTGCAGATGTAGCGCAGGAGATGGAGGGAACGTCGATGCCGACGTTTGATGACTATGTAGGCGCGCTGGAAAAATTATTTGTCATAGATGACATCGAGGCTTGGTCTCCGGCCATCCGTTCAAAGACGGTTATACGCACAGGAAAGAAACGCTGCTTCGTAGACCCTTCAATTGCTGTGGCAGCTTTGGGCGCGTCTCCCGAGAGTCTGGAAGTCGACCTAAACACATTCGGTTTCATTTTCGAATGCCTTTGCTTCCGAGACTTACGAGTCTATTCGCAAGCATTGGGTGGTCGGTTGTCATATTATCATGATCGATTTGGCTTAGAGGCTGACGCTGTTTTACATCTTGATGACGGACGATATGCACTTATCGAATGCAAACTTGGCAGTCGGGAGATTGAGGAAGGAGCAAAACATTTGCTTGAAATCAAACGTCTTGTAGCAGAGAAGAATAAAATAGAAAAACAGATAAAACTTCGCGAGCCGGATTTACTCATTGTTCTCACAGGTGGAGAAATAGCATACACACGGGAGGACGGGGTAAAAATAATCCCGATTGGCTGTTTACGCGACTGAATACATTGATTTGCCATGACATATTGAATCACTGGCCTATATAAGCTAATATGAATGAAATAATAACTGATTAAGTCCACTTTAAAAGCGGACTCAGTTAAGTAATCTGACGAGGAGCATCGATCACCGCTAAACAAGAATCACCGCTAACAGGGCAGGAGATAAACATTAATTGCAGATGTTTATCTTCTGCATTGATTTTTGTCTGTTACTCACATCTTTAACATTAATACTTTTAACACAAAAGAACATTTTTTACAAAACATTAAGCGTGATTAAGATTTTATTATTAAGTTACTTATATAAAAGCGGACTTATATAAAAAGCAATCGAGTAGGAGGTAAACACTAATCGCAGGTGTTTTATCTCCTGCTTTCGTGTTTACCGACCTCTCACACCACCGTACGTGCCG